>JAYUZB010000054.1:0-2670 GCA_043752185.1 Chitinophagaceae bacterium | reverse complement strand
GGCAGAAACCTTAATGGATGAACTGATTGCCACACCACATGAGCTAAAAGAAAACCAGGAAGCTGTTTTTGGAGTTCCGTTTCCATATTTGATCAGCATAAAAAATAAACTGGCCGGAAAGCAACATGTATTTGTTGCTGCACAAAACTGTTACGATAAAAAAAGCGGTGCATACACAGGCGAAGTAAGTGCTGAAATGTTGAAAAGTATTGCCGTGGATTATGTGATACTTGGCCACAGTGAACGTAGGGAATATTTTAATGAAAGCCATACCATGCTTGCTGCTAAAATTGATATTTGTTTTGATAATGGTTTGAAACCAATTTTTTGCTGTGGCGAACCATTGGCAATAAGAGAAGCCGACACACAAAATAGTTTTGTAGAAACACAACTAAATGAAAGCCTTTTTCATTTAACTGCTGAACAGTTAACAGGTTTTGTAATTGCTTACGAACCCATCTGGGCAATTGGTACCGGCAAAACTGCCAGTAACGAGCAGGCCCAGGAAATGCATGCACATATACGCAGTGTAATGGCAAATCAATATGGAGCCGCAATTGCTGATAGCATTTCTATTTTATACGGAGGAAGTGTTAAAGCAAATAATGCCAAGGATATTTTTGGTCAGCCGGATGTGGATGGTGGATTGGTTGGTGGTGCTAGCCTTGTTGCTGCTGACTTTGCGGCTATTATCAATAGTTTAAAATAAATTCAGAAGATTACTGCGAAGCAGATTTAGCATTTGCTGCAAAAGCAAAACTAACATCTGCTTCTACAAAACTGTTTAGCTTTTCAATTTCTAAAATGGTTTTACTGCCGGCAGAACTGCGGTGATACATGGGTACAAATTTGGCACCCACAACAACTTCTTTAAGTGTATAAGAACTGCGGTCTACAACCGTGTTGCTGAACATGTCGTCGAATGCTTTGATAAAGACGATGATCTCGCCATTAATATTGGAATAATCTTCAACCGAAAAATTACAAAAAGGACTGTCTTCCGTTATCGGGTGTACAATGGTCCAGTTGAGTGTTAATGCATTGGCGACTTTGAATTCCAACTCCAGCGGAAAAAATTTGTTGACCATTTTTCCATTTTCTTCAATTGTCATTCCTAAAGTAACTTTTGCTTCAGCATCGGTAAGAGTAGTGTTTTTGTAAGGAGCCACACGTAACATTAATGCAGTAATATCTTTATAAGGTGCAATGATTGCATTTTCGGAAAACTTAAGATAAGCTCTTGGCCTGCTAAACCTGCCATAAAACAAACCGGTAGCAATGGCAAAACTAAGCAGCCCAACCAATGCCTCGCCTGCGGCAACTGCACTTGTCAAAACACCATTTGGACTAATATGGCCGTAACCAACCGTGGTAAAAGTTTGTGCACTAAAAAAATAAGCAGCGCCAAATTTACCAAGAGAAGATAAAGACCCGATGCCGTTCAGATTTTCTACACCTATCAGCATATAAATACTGGCAAAAATAAAATTGATGATGATGTAAAAAGAAAAAATTATGGTAAGAAATTTCCAGCCCGGTAAGCTAAGCATGGTATGATACCAACTGATCTTGTTTAAAAATGATACACCCCTGATTTCAATATTGGGCCTGCCGGTTTTATTTACAAATCGGCCACCATAGTCGGATGCATTGGTGCCAAAACCTGTATTAATCTCAGTTTTAGCCTTTGAATTAAATTTTCGCAAAACAGCCATGCTATAAAATTAAATTATAAATGCAAAATAAGCATAACCCGACTTGTTTTGAAGAAATACTTTAAAGTAACTTGCGCATGAGTTTTATTATCTAAATATTTTTTATGCAGCATTCTCTTTTAGAATTTTTACGATGCCCGGTAACCAGGAGCAGTTTTACAATTGATATCATAAAAAAATCGAAAAAAATATTGGATAATACAGAAGTGGATGTGATTGAGGAAGCGGTATTGTTTGCAGACGAAGGTTGGTTTTATCCTGTTGTTAAAGGTATACCCCGGTTAAATGTTGAAGCGATATACGATTATGCAGATTTCCTCAGATTGGCAGTTGCGGATTATGAAGAAAGAAAGAAAAAACTGCTGGAAAAGTATAGTGCACTATTGGCGCTGGTACAGAAAAAAAACAGGCGTACCAAAGAAAGCTTTGCACAGGAATGGGCAATATATGATTATGACAGTGATAAAACCTGGGATGCAGATGCAAACGGTATGCTTGCCAGGTTTTTAAAAGAAACAGCTGAAACAATTGAAACCCTTCAGGGTAAAATTGTTTTTGATGCAGGTTGTGGTAATGGCTTTTTGAATGCTTTACTGGCCGAAAAAGGGATTACTAACATTGCAATGGATTTCAGTACCAGTATAGAAAAGGCATATGAACGAAACCAATGCAGCCGTGTGCATTATATACAGGGCGATGTGCAATTTCCGCCGGTGTTGTTTAATCATTTTGATATTGTACACAGCAGCGGTGTATTAATTGCCACCAATAATACAGAACTATCTTTTTCATGTATAGAGCCTGCTGTTAAAAAGGGCGGTAAATTGAGTGTGTGGTTATATCATCCCCGAAAGGATTTTATACACAACCTGTTTAATTCAATCAGGAAAATAACTTCCAGGCTTCCTTTACGGTTTCAGTATTATTTATATTGTGTTACTATTTTTCCTGTTAG
>JAYUZB010000053.1:0-6986 GCA_043752185.1 Chitinophagaceae bacterium | reverse complement strand
CAACAATACCTATACTGGTGTTTTTAGAACCCAGCGGAATTACCCATAACCAATACCCTTTGTCCATAAAATGCACGGTGCTTAAATAGCGCAGGCCGGGTTCAAGAAATCCCTGCCATTCTTTATTATCCGTCCAGGTATCAATATCAATAACACCCTTCAGCCTCCACCACACAGCATTGGTATGATGCTCCATTGGTTTTTGAAACTGGAACTTGCGTTTTAAAACGCTGGCCCTCCCCGATGCATCGGCAACCCAGCGGCATTTTACTTTTATTTCTTCTCCGTCTTTTATATAACTAACCTCGTGGCCGTTTTCGGTTGATATTTCAACACCCGAAACTTTGGCACCAAGTTCCAGTTGGTTTCCTTTTTCTCTTGTAAGCCTCATCAAATAATTTTCAAGCGTACCTCTGTCCAGCTGATGACTTGGTACCGGCAACCGCAGGCGTGGGCCAAGTTCCACCCGGCTGGCAATATCTTCCTTGGTATCATTTTTAAAGAAAAAACGCAAACCATGTTTTGGAAGTTCAAATTCTTCCAGATAACCTTTCAGGTCTAATACTTCTCTTAAATAATGGGTGCCCAGCTCTACGGTTGATTCGCCCACTTTATGTGCAGCAGTAGATGCTTCTGTTTCTCTTCTTTCCAAAACCAGTATCGAAATATCGGGTTTTGCATTTTTAAGTTGTAAGGATAAAGTAAGTCCGGCAAGTCCGCCGCCAAGAACCACAACATCATATTGATCATTCATAAATTTTATGTTTTAAGGAGTATAAATGTAAGGCAAAATGGCTGTTATTAAAAAGCCATTTTGATAATAGGATAAATGTTCAACTAATCTTTATAAAGTTTGATATCTCTTTCAACAAATTAGCTTAGTCTTTTTGAAGGGTTACCATCTTTTCAAATACTGCTAACATTAAAAGACTTTTAAAAGGTTGGCAAATCTTATACAAATCAATTTCGCCTGTCAATAAACCTGATAATCTTTCTTCCGGCTTCGGGCATTTGTATCTTTTTTATTTCTTCGTCGGTTATATATTTTATATGCGGACTAACCCTTAACCTGGCCTGCAGGTTTGCCCTTATCTTGCGGTTGGTTTCTTCATCATAATTATCCGGCACAATATAAATAAGCACTTCATCTGTTCCTATTTCATTGGATGATACTTCTGCCACATAATCAATCACATTTTCCATTTCGTGCAAAATATCAAACAATGCAGGCGGGTATAAAGTAGTGCCTTTATATTTTAGCATTTGTTTTTTTCGTCCCATTACCGGCGATAAACGTAAACTGTTGCGGCCGCATGCACAAGGCGTATCATCATATACACATATATCGCCCGTTTTGTAACGCAGCAGGGGCATGCCTTCCACACCCAGCGTGGTAATGGTTACTTCACCTGGTTCGCCGGGGGCAACAGCTTTATTCATTTCATCCAGCAATTCTACAATCAGCAAATCAGGTTGAAGATGCCCGCCTTTACATTCGGTACATTCTGTAAATGCCGTTTGCATTTCGGTAGAGGCGTAGGTAGAAAATAATTTTATATCCCAGGCATCGGTAATTTTTTTACCCAGCGGATTCAATGTAAAATCTGCATTGCGGATATTTTCGCCAACACAAAGTGCTTTTTTAATTGTTGTGTTATTTATATCGATGTTATGTTCCTGTGCGTAGCTTATAAGTTTAACAATGAATGATGGTACTGCAATGATTGCAGTTGGTTTTAGCCTTAAAATCGTTTCCCATTGCAAAGATGGTACACCGGGGCCCAGCCTGACGATACCTGCACCCAGTTTTTGTATGCCCGAATAATAAGCCATGCCTGCCATGAACTGGCGGTCGAGTGTAAGCATGATCTGGTAAATGTCATTCACTGAGCTTTCGATACTTACCAATGATGCATATTCATTACAGGCGAGGCGGACCAGGTCATTTTCGGTAAGCATGATGGTAACCGGGTTGCCCAATGTGCCTGAAGTAGAACTGTATTCAATAATTTTATTGCGGGGTACGCATAAAAAATCATCGTTGCGCTGTTGCAGATCTTCCTTTATTGTAACCGGTATCACACTCAGGTCTTCCATGGTTTTAATACCCGACGGATTAAACCTTGCCTTGGAAAAAAACTCTTTATAAAAAGGAGAATACTGATTAAGATAGGCAATGGTCTCCTGCAGTTTTTTTTCCTGCATGGTAACAATTTCTTCTTTGCTTAAAAAAGCGGCTTCGGGTGAATAGTTCATAAGCGTGTAAAATATTTTAAAATGCGTTGTTATATAAAGTCTGTCAGCCTGAGCTTGTCGAAGGCGGCATAGTTAAATAATTTTCACTCTCTTGTTTCAACCCGTCTTCGACAAGCTCAGACTGACAGTGTAATTATTTAGGTCCTGGTATCCTTAAACAATTCAACCTTCAATAACCACCATGGCACATGCTATGGTCTTAAGATGAGACAGCGAAACGAAAATCTTTCCCAGCTTTAGCTCAGCAATGGTTTTTGCTGTCAGGCCATGAAACCGAATTTCTGGTTTTCCTTCTTCATCATTATAAATTTCAATTTCGTTAAATGCAGTACCGTTTCTCCAACCCGTGCCAATCGCTTTTAAAAAAGCTTCCTTGGCAGCAAAGCGGGCTGCATAGTGTTCGTACTTAAAAGTTCTTGCTTCACAATATATAATTTCATCCGCAGAAAAAACCAGTTCTTTAAACCCTTGTTTCTTCTCCATCTTATCAGCAACCCGTTCAACTTCTATCAGGTCTGTACCAATTCCAAATATCATGGTGCAAGTTTTTTATTGATCTTTTTTATTTGCTCCTTAATATGGTCTTCTTCTTTTTTAGTAGCAATAACTTTTGTTAAAGCCAGCTTATAATTCTGCAAAGCGCCAGCATATTCTTTTTGCTTGTAGAGATAATCGCCAGCCAAAAGATACGCATTATAAAATTCAGGATTGCTGGCAACAAGATTACCGGTGTTTACTGTTCGGCCATCCATTATCTGTTGCTTAATGTTTCTAAAAACTTCAAAGTTTTTATAAGCCGGTGTTAATAAGAATGAATCGGGGGCGATGGTTAAACTACTGTCGGCAATTTCTTTATTTTCCTTCATACCATGCAAGGCAAAAACTTTATTTAAATCGTATGCCACATACTGGCCCAGCTGCCAGGGCGATGTAGAAACCCAAACAATTAATTTCTTTGGTTCAAAAACAATGGAGTGGTGTGCAATTAACTGGTTGATGGCTTTTTCGTTGCCCATGCCGATATTGGCGCCGTTCAACCCTTTTTGGTCTCGTAAAATGTTCACTGTTTTTTGTACAGTGTTCTTTCCCTTGGCATTCAACAGCTCCATCAATCTTTTGTAGCGGTACGATGATGCACTTTCATTTTCCTGCTCCATATTCATTTTTGTTTTGCCCAAACCATTGCTTTGAAAATGATTGGTACAAACAATAAATTCTTTTTTTGGATCGTACACATCCAGCTCGTCGGGTGTTTTTTCAATGATCACCGCTTTATTATCTGCTGCCGATGCCACCAAAAAAGATTCAGACACAAACATCTTTCTCGATTTGGCAATGGCAATAGCTTCCTGAATATTTTTTGCGTATTGTAAAATTTCTCTGGTTACAATGGATACCGGTGTTGCCGAACCTGTTGGCAAATCTGTCTTTGCAGCATTGATGGTTACGGATACACCCTGATCGTTCATGCCACTTACGGCGCCCACAAAACCGCCCCAGGTAACCGTCATAAACTTATGGCCCTTTGTTGGGTTAAAGAATGCAACGATTTTATCTTCTGCAAATTTATCGCCCACATAAAAATCAAAATTGCGGCCAATGATCATCGTGCTGTCGGCACTCATGCTGCCCCAGGTACCAAAAGAAGTGCAGCCAACCAGCGCCAGGTTTTGCACGGCATGGCCAATATCATGCGCTGCATGATAATTTAAAATGCGTTGGTAATTGGTGCCGAGGTATTGATATTTGGGAGATGCTGATTCTGATATGCCGTAAATTTCTTCTTTATATTCTTCTGTTAGATTTTTATCCAGGTTGCGGTTAAAAAAACCAATCAGGTATTTTAAAAAGTTTCTTTTAAATTTTGAAGGAACCATTTTGGTTATCTGCTCAGCAAAATGATCTTCCTGTCTTACCACCAGTTCTTCGGTAAGTTTGCCATTTATAACGCCACGTTCAAAAGGTTCTCCTTCTACATACAATTCATACAACCCACTTTTGCTGTGTCGAAACCAGTTATTCTTTAAAGTATAAAATCCATCACCATGGCTGGTACGCTGCAGTTGCAGGCTACTCATATCTGCCGGTTTGGGCGGTGGCACTTTGGTAACCTGCACCAGGTAAATGGCGCCAATGAGCAGTAAAATAAAAATTACGCCAAGTACCCTTAAAACCCGCCTTCCAATTTTTTTTCTGTTAAGCATTTCTTATTTTATCGATAATATCTTCATTTCCTAAAAAAGCAGCACTGGTTACCAGGCCACTCATAGTGGCGCCCAGTATGCCATGCAAATTAAGATTTTGGCCCGTTAAATACAGGTTGGGTATTTTAGTACGGGGCGATATAAATGTTTTTAAAGGATTGCTGTAATCTTTGGCAATGCCATACATGGAGCCATCATCGTTACCAATATAATCACGGTACGACAAAGGTGTTGCCGTATAATAAGATTTTATAGCCTTGCGTAAACCCGGGAATCTTTCTTCAACAACATCAAGTAATTTTTCGGCTTTTCTTTTTTTAAACGCTTCGTAATCTTTTCCCCGGTCTTCTTCTTTTGAAACAGTATTGAATGTACCTCCCCATTGTTTTACATCATCAAACTTCATGTAAGTAAGCAGGGTCATCGACTCGGCATATACCGAAGATTTAGATGATGCCGAAAAAAATATGGCATAACCACTTGGCCAGTTTTCTTCGGTATATTCTGTCAAATTCCATTCCTGCCCTTCTTTGGTGTAATAAAAATTGTTTTTTATGTAAGGATATGCTTCTTTCTCGAAAACAACATTTACCACAAAACCGCCGATTGAATTCTCAAGCCCTTTGATGCGGCTTTTATAAGCATGTTTGATAAGACTGCTCTCTGTCATTTCAAGTGTTTGTACCGGGTGCATATTGCTGATGAAATTTTTTCCATACACATGCGATCCGTCGGCAAGCGCTACATAACTAACTTTACCTTCTTCAACTACAATTTTTTTAACCTCTTTATTCCGATGAATAACGCCACCATGTTCCCGTATATTTTTAACCATGAATTTTCCAATTTCCGAGCCTCCGTCAATACATTTCCACGAGCTTTCAATATAGCTGTTCAAAATCATGGCGTGTACATAAAACGGTGTTTTGCCCGATTGTAAAACATAGAGCATGCTGTTGCCCACCAATACGGCCCGTAATTTTTTATTGGTGGTAATTGATTCAATAAAAGTTCTCGTATCAATACCCAGCACTGCATTTTTTTCATTGATATCGCCGCCGGTTCTTAAATTATACAAAGGAAACTTACTGCAAACTTCTTTTATCTTATCGCAGTACAGCCGCAGTGCTTTTTCCTCGCCAGGAAAATCTTTCAGCAGGTGCAGGATAAAGTTTTCGTAGCCCTGCGCAAACACATATTCTTTATCATCGTTTTCAATAAGTATCTTATCAAAAACATCTTCATCCATTTTCTGCAGCTTCAGTTTATCAATAATGCCCAGGTATTTAAACACCTGGTAAAGGTTTTGCCCTTCGCCTAATCCGCCCAGGTAATGCACGCCCGAATCAAAGATCACTTTATCCCGTACATAGGTTTGCAGGCTGCCGCCAATCTGTTTATTTTTTTCCAGCACACAAACTTTATAGCCTTCACGGCCCAGTATATCTGCACATATCAACCCGCCCATGCCGCTGCCGATGATCACTATGTCGTAAATATTTTCCAATTCTTAGTTTTTTTTAGATTGAGGTGGTTTAGAAAGTATAGAAGGTTTAGGTTGGTGAACTAAACTTCCTAAATCATCTAAACTTCTCTAAACATTTCTTTTCAATACAAATATCGTGTTGGATGTATGTTTTGAATCGGGCATTTCGCTGCAGCCCATATTTTTTTCTGCTGCAAGGTTTCTGATCATAGTGCCCGATAAAAAACTCAACCCAGTTTCTTTTGTCTTATTAAAACTTAACAGCTTTGTTGAAAAAAATTCTGTCAGCTTTGTTTTTTTATGCATCGCTTTCTTATCAGCATCACCATCTCTTATAATAAGCGAACCACCAGGATTAAGATTGCTGATGCATTTTTCAATCACCTGCTTTTGCTCGGCTGGTGGTAAATAATGTAACATATCTGCAACAATGATGGCATCGTATTGTTCAAATTCAAAACCCATTATATCGCCATGCACAAAATTAATGTTATTGGTTTTGCTGAAACAATTATTGGCGGTATCTATCTTGTCTTCATCATAATCCAAACCGGTTATTTGCCTTTGTGCCGATGTGAAGGATAGCATGTAAGCCATAAATCCGTAACCACAGCCAATATCCAGTATGTTACCCTGCTGCGGCACCAGTTCACAAAAGGTTTTATAATTTTTCTCCATCCGGGTTTTTATCCGCATGTACCACTCCAGCACGGGGCCTTTGTAAATATAGTTGTATATCAGTTTTTCCCTAAAGTATTTTGGTTGCTCAATTTCGGTTTTCAGTACGGCAAATTCGGTTCTGAAATATTTACCTATTTGTTTTGCCCTTTCGGCATAGCCGTTTCCATACTGCAGATCAGTGGATTTTATCCTGGGCAAAAATTTAAGTGTTACCTGCCCGTTCTTAAGCAAAGCATCTTTTTTGGTAAGGGTGTAATTGGTACCATGAATCATGATGGGCAGAATATCTGCCTGCAGTTTTTCGGCCAGGTAAAATGCGCCTTTATGAAAACGTCCGATATCGCCGGCTTCTGATCTGG
>JAYUZB010000052.1:0-16486 GCA_043752185.1 Chitinophagaceae bacterium | reverse complement strand
CAGGCTACATACTAACAAAAGTCGTTTTATCATACAAGTAGTTTTATAATATAAATCTAAAGTAATGCTTGTAAACGAAATATTAAAGTAATCCGATTACCACTTTGCAGTATTGCACGGCAACTTATTTTTTTTTATCTTACCAAAGCTCTTTTTGTTTATTGTTCAGCTAAAAATATCTACCATGAACCTTAAATTATTTTACAGCCATGCCTGGGCCGATAAAGCAGGCGCCAAAGTAAAAAAACTGTTGATCTTTCTGCAAAAAAATTATGAAGTATGGCTTGATAAGAAGCAGATAGACCTGGGCAATCATATTAATGATACCGTGGCAGCCGGTATTGAACAATGCGATATTTTTATCTGCGTATGGAGCCGCAATGCACACGACAGTAAGGGAGTTTTGTTTGAACTTGAAACTGCAGCCCGCTTAAATAAACCCATATTGGTTTTACTGATAGAAGATTTTGATACCTCAAAATCTCCTTACCTGAGCGGAAAAGAGTATATAGATTTTTCGGGCAACGATATGTCTTTTAACCAGCAACTGATTTTTTTGCAAAATTTTTTATTGCGAAAAAAAACAGCGCTGTTTCAGCAGGAGCTTACCTCACCCGAAGATAAAGCCGCAGTAAAAGAAATAGCTGATAAAACTGAAGCAGTGCAGGATTTGCTTATAGAACTGGAAGACAGCGTTAAGCGGCAACAAATACATGCCAGTGGTAACGATGATAGCCATGTGTACATCAATTCATCGTTGAATGCTTTTGATAAAATACAAGATACAGATACAGAAGACGGTAATCTGATGCTTAAGTTCTCGGCAAAAATGAAAGAGATATCTGAAAAGTATCCTTTGCAGGCAGATGATAAAATAAAAAAGAAACTGGCTATAGATGCCATTGCCGAAATGGATCCGCAGGAAAAAAATGCTGAACTGGCTGAGTTGAAAAATTTTCTTGAACAGGACCTGGGCTTAAAAAAAAATGACACTCCGCAGGTATTACCGGTGGTTGCGCCAAAGGGCCAACACGACAGGTTATTATTAAAGGCATATAAGAAAAGCGTTGATAAAACCAGGGATCATGTTTTGACTAAATTGAAATCGCCTTTAGATGATATACCGATCCTTAATATTTTTTCTTCTATTTCAAAAGCAACTACCGAATTCGAGATGTCGTACATCACTGATAGCCCGGCTATTCTTGAAAAAATGTTTGAAGAATCCTTGCAGTCAAAAAATAATGAATTGAAAACACTGATTGCGGTTTTAATTCAGCATATAAAAACGGATGATCTTAAAAAATTGGAAGTTGGCGGCCAGATAAATTCTTATATGCCTTATGCATATCTTATAAATAATACTGCCAGGTTACTGGTACAGGCAAAAGCCCTGGATGCGAATAAAATTTCCTACAGCCTGATAAGTAGTATAGGCCTGGATAAAATATCGAAAATTTTCTTTAATGAAGACTGGAAAGAAAAAGCTGAAAGTTTTTTAGATAAGGTAAAAAATAATTTTGGTATCGAAGATAAAAACCTGAATTGGCTGAAAGCGGCTGCAACAATAATTGGCGTAGCATTGGTTGCCGAAGGAATGGACGGGTTGATCAATAGCGGGGGAGATAGTACCGCTGGTGATACCGGAGGTAATGCCGCAGCCACCGGAGAACCCGTTTATTTTGAAGATAAGATGGCTGCAGCAGGTATTAGTATGCCCAATACAGTGCAGTATTAAAAAGCCCGGAAAAGTATGTTCAGGTTAATTACGGGTCAATCCAGCCTGCTTAAGAGAATTAAACATCAGCCTCATTAAATGATAAAGTAATACTGTTGATACTTGTATGTACTTTGCGGCAGTTGATACCGGCTTTATCAAGCATTAGCCTGGATGCTTTTGCTGTATCACTGCCGGCATATTTATCAGATAAATAAATTACTTCTGCAATACCGGATTGTATAATTGCTTTAGCACATTCATTGCAGGGAAAAAGGACAGTGTAAATTTTGCAACCCCTTAGGTCCATGCCAATATTGTTTAAAATGGCGTTGAGTTCAGCATGGCAGACGTAGGGATATTTTGTCTGCAGAAAATCACCCTGCTTCTCCCAGGGAAATTCATCGTCATCGCAACCCATGGGCAGCCCGTTGTAACCGGCACCAACAATTTTATTCTTGTCATTCACAATGCAGGCGCCTACCTGTGTGTTGGGGTCTTTACTGCGGCGTGCACTTAATACGGCTACGCCCATAAAATATTCATCCCAGGAAATATAATCCTGTTTCTTTTTTAATGCCGGCATAATAGTTTTTTAATTGCTTCAATTTACAGCAATCAATTAATATTTAAGCACCCTGATAGTAGTTCCTGATGAAAGATCTGTTTTATTAACCGTTTCATTTTCCCTTATTTCGGCATAACCCTGCTCTTTCATAGTGGCTGCAGTTTTTTTAAGCTGTTCAATAAATTTTATTTTTTGTGCCTTGCTGAATTCTTTTAATCGGAATGCAAGATAATATTCACCCTCACGACCCATGGGGCCAATATTGTAAACAGCTATTTGTTTTATTTTGTACTGCTTCTTAAAGCTCTTTATCAATTTAATTACCGGCTCATTGGATGGAACACCGCAGCACATACTTCCGAAACTTACTACAACCGGGTAGGTAGTACTGTTTTGTGCAAAAGTTGCACTAGATAATAAGACCGTCAGGCATATTACGAAAAATATTTTTTGCATACTGTTATTTTTATAATGACTGTAAGATGGGGTAATTGCCAAACAGTTTACAATACAATTTTTTGTTTAACAATAACTTCACCAATCAGCTTTGCCAACCAGCTAAAAAACGGGCAACATTATTGCTGCCCGTTTTTTTAAAATAATAATTTGTTTTTTTTAACGCCTCAACCACCAACCCAGCCAAAGGCCGGTAACACCCCAGGCAATTAATGCATCAGTAAAATGTGCCATCAGGTCGAAACTATCGTACCATATATGCATCGTATAAGGGCCATGTAAAAAGGTAATAATGCCTGTACCCAGTGTGCCTATAAAAATGGTTACAAAAGAAGGTGCATTTATTTTGGTCAACAACCAACACAACAACCAGATTATAAAAATATTAACCAGCAGGCCGCGGCCCATTTTCATAAACATTTTATTCATGCCCGGCATACTCTTATGATATACTACCTCCGCCCATGGCTTTCCTTCGGATGCTTTCATCTGTTTCTCTATTTCTTCTTTGGGAGTACCCGGAGCATAGTTTGGCATCATATAAGCACCATCTTCGCTAAACTGTGATCCCAGATAAGCCAGCACACTATCCTGCTTAGGCGTATATTTTTGCCGGGCCTCATGCAGGTTTAACATTCCCCAGGTAAGAAATTGCCAGATAAAAAGAATAATACCGCCAACTAAGGCGCCGATAATCATTTTTTTCATAATTATAGTTTTAGTTTAGGCTAACAAAATAAAAAAGAAAAATGGTATTTAAAAGCCAATTCTCCTTTGACAACAAACACTAAAGACTTTTTATTTTTAGCAATAAAAACTTTGGTAAAGTTTTTGTTTATGTAAACTAAAGCAATCCTCATGAATAAAGCTGCATTTGTATTAATGGCTTCTCTGGCAGTAGCAATTCTGGATGGTTGTAGTAAAAAGACAAATCCTGCAACTACTGCTGCCAATACTCCAGATTCGGCATCAGAAAAACCCGTTAGAAAGCCTACGTTAAAAACTGCGGTACCCAAAGTGATAATTGTTAATGATAAGGTTGCAAAAAGAAGTGTGGATGGCAGGTTTTATTACGACCTGGAAGGGCACCGTTACTGGCGCAATAACCGGGATGGAAAATATTATTTGTTCAATAAATCAATGTTTGATAACCCCGATTTTAAAAGCCCCGGTAATTAGCACGTACGTTTGTAATGTTCTTTTGCTGTAGTATATTACAAGCATGAAAAACAAAATTGTATTATCCATTGCAGCCTTTCTGTTTTGTATTATTTTAAAAGCCCAGCAACAGACTTACCTGTTAACAGGCACTTATACTTCTGGTAAAAGTGAAGGTATTTATGTGTTTCAGTTCAACAGTGATGATGGCACCGCTAAAGCTGTCAGCGCTGTAAAAATTTCCAATCCATCTTTTGTTGCGGTTTCGCCCGATGAAAAATTTGTTTATTCGGTAGAAGAAGAAGCTGCAAAAAATGGTAAAGAAGGAGAAATAACTGCTTTTTCATTTAATAAAAAAACAGGTAAACTTTCTTTTGTAAACAGGCAGCCAACAGGTGGCGATCATCCATGCTATGTAAGTGTAGATAAAACCGGTAAATGGGTTGCAGCGGGCAATTATACCAGTGGTAGTCTTTCCATACTGCCTGTAATGGCAGATGGAAGCCTGGGTGCTGCAACTACCATTATTAAGCATGTGGGTTCGGGGCCAAATAAATCAAGACAGTCCTCACCGCATGTACATTGCACTTTTTTTTCACCAGATAACCGGTTTCTTTTTGTTCCTGATTTGGGTATTGATAAGGTAATGATTTATTCATTTAATGAAACCACAGGAAAACTTACTGCTGCCAAACAACCTTTTGCTGCGTCGGTTCCTGGCTCGGGGCCAAGGCATATTAGTTTTCACCCTTCAAATAAATATGCTTATTTAATGCAGGAATTAAATGGTACCGTTACAACTTTTAAATACAAAAATGGAAAGCTTACAAGCAGGCAAATCATCAGCAGTATGCCGGCAGGCGATACCAGTTTTGCCGGCAGTGCCGATATTCATGTATCGCCCGATGGTAAATTTCTGTATGCTTCTAACCGGGCAGAATCCAATACCATTGCCATTTTCAGTATCAATCAAAAAAATGGAAAACTTTCTCTCATCGGTCATCAATCAACCTTGGGAAAAACGCCACGCAATTTTAATTTTGATCCTACCGGTAATTTTTTACTGGTAGCCAACCAAAACAGCGATCAGATTGTTATTTTTAAAATTGATAAGGAAACGGGACTGTTAACTGACACAGGCAATAGGATTGATGTAGGAAAACCTGTTTGTTTAAAATGGATATCGATGCAATAAACCTGCGCTAAAAACCTATGGGGTTTGCAGCGCTGCCATGCCGGGCGGCAAACCCCATAGGTTTTTGCAAGGCCCTATAGGTTTAAGAAATCTGCCACAGGCAAAATCTCGTTAGTTTAACAACCTTATTACTGACCTGTTAATTAGCTACCATGCAAAGGAAGTTTTTCTTTGGTCTTTTTATTTTATTACTTCCTTTCCTTTCAATGGCTCAAACTGCCGGCATATCCGGATTTATTTATGATGCCGCAACAAAGGCACCACTTGCCTTTGTAAGTATTACACTTAAAGGAACAAATACCGGAACCGTAACAGACATAGACGGGCATTTCTTTATTGATAAATTACCGGCTAACGCCATGTTGATGATCAGTTATATTGGTTACAAAACCCTTGAGTACCGCCTGGAAAAAAATGCAACTTCCGTTTCTATTTTTATTGAACCCGCAGATGCCCAGTTGGAAAGCGTGATTGTTTCAACCAATGAAAACCCGGCACACCGCATTATTAAATTGCTGCAGCGCAATAAAAAAAATAACGATCCGGAGCAGCAGCCAACATTTAAATACAATGCTTATACCATTGCAGCATTGGCAGCTGGCGACCGTTTCTGGAATATGAACCGATCGGACAGTAACAAACAAAAGAATCCCGTTCCGCAAATGCAGCAGATGGATAAACAGATGGACAAACTGGTGAAATCATCTAAAGACACATCGGGTAACAGCCTGGGAAGTAAACTGGGAAAAAGATTTAAAGAGAATTACCTGATGCTTACAGAATCCTACACCGAACGCATTTATAAATTTCCGGGGCAAACAAAAGAAACAGTTTTGGCAACAAAATTTTCGGGCCTAAAGAATGCAACTTTCGGCGTAACCACTTCCGATTTTCAACCCTTTGGGTTTTATAAAGATTACCTGGTGATGAACAGCAGCAGCTTTGTAAGCCCGGTAATAGAAGGCAGCATCAACATGTATAAATTCAGACTTAAAGAGCGGATACCGCATGAAAAAGATACAACTTTTATCATCAGTTTTGAACCAAAGCCAGGTAAAAATTTCAAAGCACTGAAAGGATTGATCTACATCAATTCCGATGGTTATGCCATTGAAAATATAATTGCAGCACCCGCAGATGAAAAGGGGATGATCTTTACTTTTAGATTGCAACAAAAATATGAACGTGTAAAAGGCAAATGGTTTCCTGCACAATTAAACAGCACGCTTTCGCAAAAAGATCTGCGTACCGATTCGGTTTTACTTTTCTGGGATTGCCGCAGTTACATAACAAACATAGATTTTAGCAAGACTTTTACCAAAGCCAATTTTTCGGATGTAAAACTGGAGTATCATCCACAGGCAGGTAAACGTGCCGACACAACCTGGCGCATCATGCGTACAGACTCATTAAACGAAAAAGGAAAAATAACATACGAAACCTACGAAATGCTGCCGGCAAAATATAAGAACATGATTGAAAAAGTGAACAAAGCTTTTCAGATATTGTCGCTTGAAGGTATTCCGCTGGGTAAGGTTGATATTCCTTTTAAGCATATTATTTCGGGTATTAATAAATACGAAAGCTTCAGGATTGGTGCAGGTTTACAAACAAACTCATTATTCAGTAAATGGTTTTCTGTTGGCGGTTTTGCCGGTTATGGTTTGCGTGATAAAGCCTTTAAATATGGCGGCAATATACAGTTCAATATTCAGCAAAGAACAAACACCAGCATACGTTTTGATTACAGCAGGGATATTGCCGAGCCCGGCAATGTAGATTATTTTGTACGCAATGGCTCTGTTTTTTCGAACCAGAGTTTACGGAATTTTCAACGGTCACGTTTTGACAGTGTTGAACAGTTTAAAATTAATTTCAGTACAAAGATCCGCCCATCAATACAAACAGATATCTGGTTAATGAATGAAACCAGAAACCCTGCAGTGTATGAATATGCATTTGTAAACAACGCTAAAAATTTCAGCAGTTTTAAAAATACAGAATTGGGTATAGGCTTCAGGCTTACCAAAGGAGAAAGTTTTACGAGGATGGGCCGTGCAAAACTTAGAACCAAACCTGCAACAACTGAGTTGTTATTTCAAATATCAAAGGGCTTAAAAAATGTTTTGCATGGTGATCTGGATTACACAAAAATCGCTGTTCGTTTCAGTCATAGTTTTCAGGTTAAAAAATTAGGTAAAACTTCTTTTCGGCTGGAAGCCGGGCAGGTTTGGGGCGATGTGCCTTACTCGTATCTCTTTAATACCAGGGCAACAAAAGTTGGAAAGCTGAGTGTGTATGTGCCGGATCATTTTCAAACAGTTGGTCTGTATGAGTTTGCCGCCAGCAGCACTGCAAATTTATTTGTAGAACATAATTTTGGTAACCTGCTTTTTAAACCAAAAAACATTTCATTCAGGCCCGAGATTTATGTGATACAAAATATTGGTTACGGCAGCCTTCACAATGCTCCATCTCATAAATTACTTACCATTAAAGTTCCTGAAAAAGGGTTGTTCGAGTCGGGACTGATGATCAAAAATATGTATCGTCGCAGCCTGTATTCATTAGTCTATATTGGTATTGGGGGTGGCGTTTTTTACCGCTACGGATATTATGCATTACCCAAAAGTGCCGATAACTGGGCATTTAAGTGGGGTTTCAGTATTTCATTTTAAAATTCAGGCAGCGTTAGTGCATACATCCTATCCGGCTATGCATTTTATTTACCCTGTAATTATACCGATGAGTTGGCTGTACTAAAACAGATGGAAATGATGTTGGTGAAAATTTAATGCACTACAATAATACCAGCTGAAATTTATATCCTTTATTCAAATATTACTTTCTTAAAATAATAAACATCAGGGTCAATCTGCAGGGCTGTTTTGCTGGTTATGGTTATTCCTTTTTTATCAACTACCAGCCTTTGTATGCCTGCATCCGTAAGTATGTTGATGGGTAAAGGCATATCCAGGTTAAGCAGTTTTACCACATATTTATTTTCATCGGTTCGCTTTACATTTATTTCCAGTTTATTGGTAGTGTATAAAAAAAGCTGGAATAAAGGTTGCATGCTTTTTCCATATGCACTGCTGAAAAGCTGTTCAACATCGGCTGTAATTACCGTATTGTCATACGTGTACTGTGGAGCAGTAGCAAGTTTTTTTAATGTGGTAAAGAAAAGTTCATCACCCATTACATACCGAAGCGTATGCATAAAAAAAGCACCCTTGCCATAAATGTCGCCATTATAAGCACTGTCCGAATCCACTTCTTCGCCCAGTACAACGGGCAGGCGGTTCTGTATGTTCCTGGCAGTTTGCTGCATTCTTTTCAGGTAAGCATCTTCACCAGCAAGATCCCGGGTTGCCATTGCATCGCCAAAAACACAAATGCCTTCCTGTATCCACATATGTGCCCAATCACGGTTGGTTACTTTATTAGCCCACCATTCGTGTCCAAATTCGTGATGCAGTAACCAGTCAAAATCTTTATCGCCAACTTTGGTAAACTTATATTTATTGCCATAAGCAATATTGGTTTGATGTTCCATACCCAGGTGTGGTGTTTCAGAAGCGGCTATGCGTTCATTTATCCAGGGATATTCTCCAAAATATTTTTCCTGTATGCGGCAGCTTTGTTCAAACAGGTCGAGTAATTTTTCTGCCATAAACTCATTCTCTTCAAGCACATAATATTCCATGGGTACTTTATTACCATTTACGGTTGTATAAACCCTTTTAACTACTTTATATTTTGCAACATTAAAAAGTATGCAATAGTTGCTGATGGTATAATTTGTTTTCCAATGATAGGTTGCTTTGTCTTTTTTTGTTGTTACTTTCTGCAATAACCCCGGCCCCGCAACCACCAATCCTTTAGGCACGGTAATCATCATATCTGCTCCTTCATTGGGTTCATCGCTTGGGTGGTCTTTGCAGGGAAAAAATATTTTACCGCCTTCTCCCTGGCAGCTTATAGCTATCCACGGATTTCCTTTTGAGTCTTTCTCCCATTGAAAGCCACCTATCCAGGGCGCTCTTTCGGCTATTGCGGGCGTACCACCGTAAGCAATTTTTACTTTTATTTTTCCGGGTGCTATTTCCTGTTGCAGCAAAATTTTTAGCAGGTCATCTGCCGAATGGGTAAAGCCTGTTGCTTTGCCATTTACCCAAATCTGCTTAATGGTAAGGCCGTGCCACAGATCAAATAAAAGGCTGCCGGTTGATTGCAGCAGGTTTAAATCAATTTCGGTATAACCGTTTATTGTTTTCTTTTCCGGATCAACATCAAGCACTATAGTATAATGCCTGATGTCCATAAAGGCCTGTTCAGGCTTAAGTTTGCCTCCGGATTTTAAATTCTGGGCTGTTGTTGCAAAAGTGATCATTGTAAAAAGAAAACATAAAATATATCGCATGGTTACTGATTTATGTGAAATTACTTTTGTAAATATTATATCAAATTAAACAATTTTTTATAAAAGGGTATTTTCACCTGTTGGGTATACCTTTGGTAGGGACTAAACAAAAAATTTATTATAGTGAAACTGTTTGTATACTATTAAATCTGGTAGAGTAAGAACTAATTGCCTAAAATTAAATACCATGCGTAGCATTATTGTTTCAATTTTATTTTTTTCTTTTTATGTAAACCTGCAGGGGCAGGATACCATACAACAAGTTGTGCCTGGCAGAAAAAATGCGGCCATACAACTCAGTAAGCCTTATGTAATTCTTATTTCGGCAGATGGGTTTCGTTACGACTATGCTGAAAAATACAATGCTCAGAATTTGTTGAAACTCCGCAGCAGCGGTGTAAAGGCAAAAAGCATGATACCTTCCTTTCCCAGCGTTACCTTTCCCAATCATTATAGCATTGCCACAGGTTTGTATCCTGCTCATCACGGGTTGGTATACAATCAGTTTTACGACAGGGGCAGAAAAGATACGTACAGCATTGGCCTCCGCAAAACTGTTGAAGACGGAACCTGGTATGGCGGCACTCCTTTATGGGTTTTGGCCGAGAAGCAGGGCATGCTGAGTGCATCATATTATTTTGTGGGAACAGAAGCAGCAATACAACAAACTTATCCAACTTATTGGTACAGGTTTGGTGAAAATACCGATATCAATTACCGCATTAACAAAGTTGTTGACTGGTTAAAACTTCCCGAAGATGTTCGTCCGCACTTTATTACATTTTATATCAGTAATGTAGATCATGATGGACACATGTTTGGCCCCGATGCGCCACAAACAGAAGCTGCTGTTCAGTTTGTAGATAAAGCCATTGGCAGTATGGTAGAAAAAGTAAATGCACTCGGGCTCCCGGTAAATTATATTTTCCTGGCCGATCATGGCATGGCTGCTGTTGATACAGTTACCAGGATAAATATTGCAACCATGATTGACACTGCACGTTTTATCATACGTGGCGGTGGCACTAGTTTGCACCTGTATGCAAAAGATACTGCTGATATTCAGCCAACTTATCAATTACTTAAAAAGCAAGAGCACTTCTTTACAGCTTACCTGCGTGAAGATATTCCGGCAAAATGGCATTACACAAAAGCCGAAGACCGCTTCAACCGCATTGGAGATATTTTTATTGCACCACAATATCCTAAAGTATTAAGCGGCTATAGTAACCGTATAAGCCCAGGTGCTCATGGCTTTGATCCTGCCATAAAAAAAATGCATGCAACTTTTTATGCCTGGGGGCCGCAGATAAAAACCGGCAAAACAATTCGCTCTTTTGAAAATATACATGTGTACCCATTGATATGCAAATTACTGGGACTTACTTATACAGAACAAATTGACGGCGACCCAAAAGTGCTGAAAAAAATAGTTCGAAAATAATATGTACCAGCAACATCAAAGGGCATCGCCTTGTAGAAACTGGTACATGTAAAAAAATGAAATTTTAATTCCACTGTCAGAAAGTATGACCAACTTTTTTTATTTTGATGACAACTCCTTTTGAAACCGGAGTATTGCTTTTATCTGCAACATCATTAATGGGTACCAATACATTTGTTTCGGGAAAATAAGTAGCAGTGCAACCTTTGGGAATGGGGTAGGGCACTACAATAAATTGATGGGCCACCCTTTCTCTTCCATCCGCATCATTATACAGGTCAACAATATCGCCCTGTTTTAATTGCCGGTCATTCATATCAGCCTGGTTCATCATAATAACCCTGCGCTCATTGTAAATACCACGATAGCGGTCATCTAATCCGTAAATGGTTGTATTAAACTGATCGTGACTTCGGATGGTCATCATTATCAATTCATCTTTCTGTAAAATTGTTTGGGTAGATATGGCAATATTGAACTGTGCCTTTTTTGTTGCGGTATCAAAACTTCCATCACGGTTGCAGTTTGGTAAATAAAAACCGCCCGGTATTCTCACACGCTCATTATAATTTTCAAAACCGGCAATTGTTTTTTCTATATCTGTTCGTATATGATCGTAATGCTGTAAATATTTATCCCAGTTTATTTTACTGGAAGCTAAAGTTGCTTTGGCAAGCCTGCAAACAATAACCGGTTCGCTTAATAAAGTATTGCTTATCGGTTTTAATATTCCTTTTGATTGTTGCACTACACCCATCGAATTTTCGCAGCTCACAAACTGTATTTCATTATTCACTAAATCTTTATCGCTGCGGCCCAGGCAGGGTAGTATCAAAGCCTCACGGCCATGCACAAGGTGACTACGGTTTAACTTGGTACTCACCTGTACGGTTAGGCTGCATTTACGCAGGGCTTCAGCAGTAAAGCCTGTATCCGGCGTAGCCGATAAAAAATTACCACCCATGGCAATAAATACGCTGGCTTTGCCGGCATGCATGGCTTTTATGCTATCCACCACATCGTAACCCGGTTGTTGTGGTGGCGTAAAATTAAAATGATGTTGCAGTGAATCCAGGAATTTTTGAGATGGCTTTTCATAAATGCCCATGGTACGATCTCCCTGTACATTGCTGTGCCCACGTACCGGGCAGGTACCTGCACCCGGTTTGCCAATGCTGCCTTTAAGCAACAACAGGTTTACAATTTCTTTAATGGTATCTACCGCATTTTTATGTTGCGTTAGGCCCATTGCCCAGCATGCAATGATCTTTGTTTTATCTTTTAAAATATCGGTTGCTTGTTTGATGTCGGCTAAATCAATGCCAGATGCGGTAACAAGCTGCTGCAGGTTTTGTTTTTTCAGGTGATTGATAAAATCATCAAACCCTGCTGTATTTTTTTCAATAAAAGATTTGTCAAATACTTTACCCGGTGCCATTTTTTCTTCATGCAGTAATAATAATTCAATGGCCTGCAGTAGCGGCATATCGCCGTTTATTTTTACGGGCAGAAAAAGATCGGTAAGTGTACTATCAATACCTAAAATTCCTTTTATTTTTTGCGGATTATTAAAACCCATCAATCCCGTTTCGGGCAGTGGGTTTATAGAAATAATGATGGCGCCGTTTGCTTTGGCTTTTTGTAAAGCCGTTAACATCCGTGGATGATTGGTACCCGGATTTTGCCCCAATATCATGATCACTTCTGCCTGGTAAAAATCTTCCAGCTTTACCGAGCCTTTTCCAATGCCCAGCGATTCGCCCAGCGCAACGCCGCTGCTTTCGTGGCACATATTGCTGCAATCGGGTAAATTATTAGTGCCATATTCCCTAACAAAAAGCTGGTACAAAAAAGCAGCTTCATTGCTGGTGCGGCCCGATGTATAAAAGACTGCTTCATCCGGCGAAGCCAAAGTATTTAGGGAAGCACCAATCTTTTCAAAAGCATTGTGCCAACTGATGGACGTATAATGTGTTGCCCCTTCAGCAAGATACATGGGCTCTGCAATTCGGCCCTTGCGGCCAATTTCATAATCAGATAATTTAGCAAGATCATTTACAGAATTATTTTCAAAAAAGCCTGCACCAATTGCTTTGGCTGTTGCTTCATCTGCAATTGCTTTGGCGCCGTTCTCACAGTACTCTCCAATACGGCTGCGTTCATCATCGGGGTCGGGCCAGGCACAACTAGGGCAATCAAATCCGTCTTTTGTATTTAGTTTATTAAGTGCTTTTAATCCACGTACAATACCTGCTTCGCCAAAAACATGCTGCATGCTTTTAATTACTGCAGGTATACCGGCAGCAGCTTTTTTTACAGGACCAAGTGTTAACCCTGTAAAGCTTAATGGATTCTCTTCTGATGGAACATCTTTTTTTTCTTCGCTCAAAATGCATCTTTTTCATGCAAAAGATACGAATATTATGTACTTTTTATCATTTCTCACCCGATTGCTATCGGGAGAAAAATCTATTTAAAAATATATCAGATGTATCCTATAGTCGAAATGACAGAGAATAACGGGTTACCTTTCCCAGATAAAAGTATTAAAAGCAGCGCCTGCTGTTACAGCATCGCTATTTCCTTAACGATTTATTTTGCTATCTGACCTGGTAAAAGATTTACCGGGATATTTATTTTAATAACCAAACAAACATAAAAATGATTCAGAAAACTTATTTTAAAACCAAAGATTACTGCAAAGTTAAATTTAGTTTTGCGCCAGAAAATGCCGAAACAGTAGAAGTTGTTGGATTGAACAGTGATTGGGAAAATGGCATCATCCTTTCAAAAAAGAAAGACGGTACTTTCTCTGCAGATGTTTCTTTACCAAAAGATTCGCAGCATGAGTTTAAATACTTAGTTAATAAAACCGAGTGGTTAAATGATGAAACTGCTGACAGTGAAGCTGCCAACGAATATGGCGGTACCAACAGTGTGGTGGTAATCTGATAAAGCCCGGAAATAGAATCCCTGCATTACAATTTTACTGTCAGTCTGAGCTTGTCGAAGACGGGTTAGCTTAATATAGCCCCGGTTTCGACAAGTTCAACCTGACAGTTAACTAAGTAAACCAGTAATTTAACAGGTTTTGTTTGGGTTCTCGTAATTGTCGCTTTGGTCTTCTGTTGTATGATCAAGGCAAACAAAATCCTTTTCCAGCAGCAGGTAAAGTGTTTTGTTATCTGCTATCGGCATGTTGGCTTCAAAGCTAATAACATTATTTACGGGCCAGTCTTTTGTTAGTGCAGAAGGAACGAACATGGTTATTTTGTGTTGTTCTAATATAGCTGTTAACTCATTGCCTGCATCAACCCGCTGCAATGCATACACCAGTTTATTACTGCCAAACAATGTTTCCTCTTCCAGGTAACCGGTTGTGGCAATTGTACTTACTTCAGTTTTAGTAAGACGTATCCTTAATGAATTTCCTTTAATGCGTAGTTTCATTTTTACAATTTTCTCTTTGTGTTCTTCGTGTAAAAAACTTTGTGCTCTTTGTGGTAAACATTTAACCACGAAGTTTACAAAGGGGTTTTCACAAAGTACACAAAGGGTCTATTTCAAATTTATTCTTTCTTTACCAGAGTATATATTAAACCGGTCTTTCTTTAAAAAACCAATCAACGTAATCTCGTTTTCCTTTGCCAACTCCACAGCCAGGCTTGATGGAGCACCAACAGCAGCAATCACTTTAATACCTGCCATTACTGCTTTTTGCACCAGTTCAAAACTTGCACGTCCGCTTAAAAATAACATGCAATTATTTAGTGGCAGTTCATTTTTCATCAATGCTGCACCAATAATTTTATCCAGTGCGTTGTGCCTCCCAACATCCTCTCGAAGCGTCATAAATTTTCCACTAGTATCAAATAAAGCACTGGCATGTATACCACCGGTATCTTCAAAAACCTGCTGTTGTTCTTTAATTTTATCCTGCAAATTATAAAGTACAGTTGCGTTAATTATTACACTATCTTTCTGCGCAGCAAATTCCGAAACTGTATTTATGGCATCAATACTTGCCTTGCCGCAAATGCCGCAGCTGGAAGTTGTGTAAAAGTTTCTGGCAGCATTACCCAATGCAGGTATAATATTTTCTTTCAAAATTACCTGCACAATATTTTCATCAGCAGCTGATCTTTTTATTTCACTGATAGCTTGTGCATTCTTTATAATGCCTTCGGTAAATAAAAAACCCGCAGCTAGTTCTTCATCATTACCCGGTGTACGCATGGTTACTGCAATATTTTTTAACATGCGCCCGCTGGCTGTACTGTATTCAAGCTGAATCTGTAGCGGTTCTTCCACAGCAACTTTGTCTTCGGTTTCATTTATCTCGCCGGAGTTTATTTTATGTATGCTGATATGTTCTATCCGCCTGTCTTTCATCTATTAAAATTAGGGAAACTATCCTGCATTTATCATTTTATACACTTCGTTAAATGCTTCTGTGGTATCAATGCTTTTTATGCTGTTTGTATCTGTTGGTGAATATTTGATTGCATCATATTTTCTGAGTAATTGCTGCAGCGAAAATTGTTTTGCATCAAACATACGCTTCAATTCTTCAAAGCAGGTATAAGGATACCATGCAAGCATAGATTCATAAATAACTGCTTCTTTATTATAAAATGAAGCGGGGACACCTTTGCACAGCAATAAAAATGTTTCAAGTTCTGCGGGGGTTAAAAAAGGATAATCGCAGCCTATCAGCAATACATTCTTTTGTGGGTGTAAAGTAAATGCCGATAGCAGTGCAGCCATGGGGCCAATATCAATGTATGATGGTGTATCATTTATAAAATTATAATCTGCATCAATACTATTTGCCTGTTGTGCATTACAGGAAATAAAAACTTTTTCGCAAAAGGGGAGAAGCATGTCGTACACATGATAGCGCTGTGGTTTGCTGTAGTACTGCAACATGCTTTTATCGGTACCCATGCGGTTGCTGTTGCCACCGCACATTACAAGGCCGTATGTATCAGGAAAACAATTAGTTTTTATGTCCTTTGTTTCTGTTTGCATCAGTCCGGGCAAATTTTCTTTTCTAAATTACAAGCTTTATTTTCTTTTTTGTCTTGATACAAAAATGAAACAAAAAAAATCAAGGACAAAAGAATGGCTCCGCCCTTTTGTCCGGCCAACGCCACGTGACCAGTCTGTATTTTTAAATATCCTCTTCACAATCTATACCACCTTTGAATAAACTTTTTAAAATAGCAATCAGCTCAGCTATTATTAGTGTGGCAGTTCAATTTTATCCTAAAATCAAAATCGAAAAATACCATGGTCACAGTCTTATTAATAAATTTTAAGGATGGGTATCCATTAAACTAATAGCTGTCATTTTTTTAGTTAAGTGACTGCACCTAAGAGTAAAGGTCAAATGCTGAAGTCACAGTAGTACAAAAGCCAAATCAGGGAACCATCCGACAAAGGGGATGTAATCCTTTGTCGGGCTCTTTTTTTGTTACTTTTTTGGAGGACCTGTCCCGATTCATCGGGAAGCAAAAAAGTAA
>JAYUZB010000051.1:0-2710 GCA_043752185.1 Chitinophagaceae bacterium | reverse complement strand
ACACCGCTATAGATATTTATGTGATAGATATTAAAGCCCACAAAGCAACAAGGGTAAATAAATCAGCAGTCAATATGGTTTTAGGCGCAATAGACTGGATTGATAACAACAGTTTATTATACACCGCCGTAAATAAACCATTGGCAATGGCACCCAAAAAACCATTGGCACCCAAAGGTCCGGTGGTACAACAGAATTTAGGTAAAGTTGCAGCAAGTGCTACTTTCCAGGATTTGATAAAATCTCCTTTTGATGAAACGCAGTTTGAGTTTTATGCAACAACACAACTGGTAAAAAATACCAACGGCAGCGAAACAAAAATTGGTACACCTGCCCTTTACAGCAACGTGCAAATTTCTCCGGATAAAAAATATTTACTGGTTGAGCGAATAGACAAACCGTTTTCGTACCTCGTTACAGCCGGCGGCTTTAACAGTACGATGCTGATAACCGATATGAATGCCCATACGGTAAAAGTATTGGCAAAATTACCGAGCAGCGAAGGCACACCAAGAGGCAACGATAATGTATTAAATGCACCCCGCAGTTACGACTGGCTGGATAATTCACCTGCAACAGTACGTTGGATTGAACCATTGGACAGCGGCCTCATCAAAAAGAAAATGGATTACCATGATGCAGCATACATACTGGCAGCGCCATTTACAGGTGGAGCAAGAGAACTGGTAAAAACCGCAGAGCGCATGTACACTGTTACCGATGTTACCAACGGTTCATTTTTTGTAACCGAAGGTTCACGTGCAAAGCACCGCACTAAAATGAGCAGGCTTACTGCTGATGGTAAAATGGAAGTACTGATCGATCGCAGTACCGACGATGCTTACAACGATCCCGGCACTCCCCTCACCGATAAAAATAAATACGGCCGTGAAACACCCAAATTATTGAACGGCTCTCAATTGGTTATGCGTGGCATGGGCGCTTCGGCAAAAGGCGATCTTCCATTCTTAAACACATTCGACATCAATACCAAAGAAACAAAACAACTCTGGCGCAGCGAAGAACCGTATTATGAAACTGTAACCACTGTGTTGGATTACGATAAAATGATCATCGTTACCAATAAACAATCGCAAACCGAGCAACCCAATTATTACCTGCGTGACCTTAAAGCCAATTCCGCAAAAGCCATTACTGCTTTTGCCGATCCGCAACCAGGCATGCGTGGCATTACCAAACAAAAAATTACTTACAAACGCAAAGATGGTGTTGACCTTGCTGCAGACTTGTATTTACCAAAAGGTTACGATGCAAAAAAAGATGGACCCCTGCCGGTGATGATGTGGGCTTACCCCCGTGAATTTAAAAGTGCTGCCGATGCCGCACAACTGCGTGGCAGTAAATATACTTTTACAAGAGTTGGCTATGGCTCCATTGTATTTTGGGCAACACAGGGCTATGCTATTATGGATAATACCGAGTTCCCAATCGTTGGCGAAGGCGATAAACAACCTAACGATAATTTTGTTGACCAGCTTGCCTGGAGCGCCGAAGCTGCTATTGATAAAGCTGCCGAAATGGGTGTTGGCGACCGCAACCGTGTAGCGGTTGGTGGCCACAGTTATGGCGCTTTTATGACCGCAAATTTGCTGGCACATACAAAATTATTTAAAGCAGGCATTGCCCGCAGTGGTGCATATAACCGCACCCTTACGCCCTTTGGTTTTCAAAATGAAGAGCGCACTTACTGGCAGGCGCCCGAAGTGTACAGTGCCATGAGCCCCTTCAGCCATGCCGATAAAATTAAAACGCCAATGCTAATGATACATGGCGAAGCCGATAATAATCCCGGCACTTTCCCCATACAAAGCGAACGCCTGTACAATGCCATTAAAGGCCACGGCGGCACCGTGCGTTTTGTGCAACTGCCTTTCGAAAGCCACGGCTATGCAGCCAAAGAAAATATACTGCACATGCTTTGGGAACAAAACCAGTGGCTGAATAAATATGTGAAGAATGCGGCTGGTTCACCGTATGTGAAGTAAGTCTTGAACTGTGATTGGAATGATTGAATGAAAACTATGATTAAAAAAAATCATAGCCAATCAAATAATCAACCAAATCATAGTGCAGGCAAAAATCATAGTAAATAAAAAAATCAAATAAATCATAGTTCAGACATTTTAAAACTAACATTATGAAGAAATCAATCCCCTTCTCATGCATTGCTCTATTGTACTGCTTTTCCGCAACCGCACAAATTGATGCCGGCCTGTTCCGTTTTCCGGATGTATCAAAAACACAAATCGTTTTTAGTTATGGAAATGATATCTGGATATTACCTAAAACAGGCGGTACTGCAGAAAAACTGAGTTCGCCTCTCGGTGTTGAAAGCTTTCCTAAATTTTCGCCTGATGGAAAAACAGTTGCTTTTAGTGGCAATTACGATGGTAATTCAGATGCTTATACTATTTCTGTAAACGGCGGTGTGCCTGTGCGTTTAACATCACATGGGTTTCCCGATCGTGTGGTAGATTGGACACCAGATGGCAAACGTGTTTTATTTGCATCGGGCCGTGAAAGCGGGAGGAACCGGTTCAACCAATTTTATACCATTGCTGCAACAGGTGGGCCATCAGAAAAATTACCGTTCGCCTATGCCGAGTTTGGTTCTTATTCTCCCGATGGAAAACAAATGGCGGTAACTTTTATTTCGCAGGCTTTCCGCAACTGGAAAAGATACCGTGGC
>JAYUZB010000050.1:0-58621 GCA_043752185.1 Chitinophagaceae bacterium | reverse complement strand
CTGCATTTACTTTAGGCTCCGGTACATGTTCCAAAATTGCATCCAGCAATGGAAAAATATTATCAGTTTCTGTTAATGAAGTATTCATCCAGCCATTTTTGCTGCTGCCGTAAATGGTAGGAAAATCAAGCTGCTCTTCGGTAGCATCCAGGTTAAAGAATAATTCAAAAACTGCATCATGCACTTCATCAGGGCGGCAGTTTGCTTTATCTACTTTATTAATAACTACTATCGGATGTAAACCTAATTGCAAAGCTTTCTGCAACACAAAACGTGTTTGCGGCATGGGGCCTTCAAAAGCATCTACCAAAAGCAAAACGCCATCTGCCATTTTTAAAACACGTTCAACTTCACCACCAAAGTCACTGTGACCCGGGGTATCAATAACATTAATTTTAATGTCTTTATAAAGTACAGATACGTTTTTACTGAAAATGGTAATGCCTCTTTCTCTTTCCAGATCGTTATTATCCATGATAAGTTCACCGGTTTCCTGGTTATCACGAAAAATATTTGTGCTGTGCAGAATCTTATCTACTAAAGTTGTTTTACCGTGATCTACGTGGGCAATAATTGCGATGTTTCTTATATTCATTTTTTGAGCTTTTAGCTTTTAGCCATTAGCTTTTAGCAAAACACGATGGGGTGTGGACTAAAGGCTAACAGCTACTGGCTGTTTTTAAGGGCGCAAAGGTAGGCAAAAACAGCCGGATGGCAAGGCTAAAAGGAAATTAAAATCGCAAAACCAAATGGCAACTGTTAATATTGATGATACTGCATGGTAATTGAAAAAATGCAAATGCAAAATAAAAAACATATTCGGCCAATATTAACAGGTTTTAGTTGCCATTGTCTGCTATTCAGGTTATTTTTATTACCAATACTTAAACATTTCCAAAATGAAAAAAACATTATTAGCAATATGCTTTTTTATTGCCATGAGTGCATCAAAAGCACAGGTAAAGTTTGATGCTTTGCAGTTAACCCCTCAAATGCCCAAAGCCGGGCAAACGGTAAGTTTTAAATTTAACAGCAAACTTTCTTCTTTAATAGATGAAAAGAAAGTTGATATTTTGGTTTACCTGTTTAATAAAAAGGGATCAAAAATTCTGGAACCAAAAATTTTACAAACAGGAAAAGTATATTCCGGCAATTTTAAACTGGACAGCAATACAGCCTGTATAGCTTTTGGTTTTTCGGCAAAGGATGGCAAAGAAAAAGACAATAATACAGGCGATGGCTATATAGTACCAGTGTACGGTAAAAATAACCAACCCGTTATTGAATATTACAAGTGGGCGGGAAGCTTGTATAACGGTTATGGCGAGCGATTATTTGGGATGAAAACTATTACAGATAAAAATCTTGCCATTCTGGAAGAAGGTATAAGGCTGAACCCGGATGCAAAAAATGATAAGGATTATTTTTCTGCTTACATGTTTGCCATTAATACTGCCAAAAAGAAAGATGGGGAAGAACTTGCTATTCTGGCAATTTTAAGAACCCTGACAAACAAACCGGATATTAAGGAAGAAGATTATGCTACATTAACCCAATGGTATAACCGGTTAAAGATGAAGGCTACTGCAGATTCATTCGCAATGATGATGAAGCAAAAATATCCTGATGGTGTCTGGAAAAAAAATGAGATGGCGAATGCTATCTATAAAGGCAAGGATGCCGAAAGTAAAAAAGCTGCTTATGAAGCATATATAAAAGCGTATCCGGCAAAAGAAGAAGAGAAAGCCAACATCAATTATTATAAAAGCAATGTCGCTTCTGCATATCACAAAGAAAAAAATTATGAGGCCTTTAAAGCCTGGGCTAACGACCTGCCCATGGCCGATAAAGCAAGCTTGTATAATAATTTGTCATGGAACATGGCATTGGCAAAAGAAAAATTAACTGATGCTAAATTGATCAGCTATGAAGCAACAACCTGGGCGAAAAAAGAAATGACCACACCCACAGAAAAAAAGCCGGATTATGAAACAAAAAAAGATTGGGACAAGGAACGTAAATACATTTATGGTATGTACGCAGACACCTATTCGTTAATATTGTATGAACTGGGCGACTATAAAAATGGCTTTCAATATGCAAAGGAATCAGCAATTATTAACGAATTTAAGAATGCCGAATACAATGAGCGCTACACACAGCTACTGGTAAAAGTTATGCCCGCAGCCACCGCTAAAAAAGAAATTGAAAAACTTGTAAAAGATGGCGCAGCATCTTCTAAAAGCAAAGCATTGTTGAAAGACTTTTATGTTGCAGAAAAAAAATCTGAAGATGGCTATGACGCATATATTGCCAGGCTTGAATCTGCTGCTAAAGAAAAAAGAAGAGAAGAATTAGCCAAAACAATGATCAATGAAGAAGCGCCAAAATTCAGCTTAAAAGACCTGGATGGTAATGATATAAGCCTGACCGGACTAAAAGGCAAAGTAGTGATAGTAGATTTTTGGGCAACCTGGTGCGGCCCCTGTATTGCATCTATGCCGGCTATGAAAACAGCACAGGATAAATTACAAGGCAATGATGTGGCTTTTGTTTTTATTGATACCTGGGAATCGGCAGAAAACAAAAAACAAAATGCAGCAGATTTTATGACAAAAAATAAATACCCTTTTCATGTTTTGATGGATGATAATGATAAAGTGGTTGCCGATTTTAAAGTAAATGGTATACCTACAAAATTCATTATTGATAAAACCGGGAACATCCGTTTTAAAAGTATTGGTTTTGGAGGTAATGATGATGCCCTGGTTGATGAAGTTAGTATGATGGTAGAGATGGCAGCTGCCGACATGCCTGCAAGAAAATATGTAAAATAATCTTATTGATTTAAAAAAAATTACCGGACTGTAGATTTTGCAGTCCTTTTTTTTACCATGAATAAAAAGAAACCGGTTTTACCAAATATCTTCCTTTGCATTATACTTGATGTAATTGGTATGGCCACTTATTTTATACCCGCTTTAGCAGAAGTAACAGACGTGGTGTGGGCGCCCATTTCCGGATTTTTGTTTGTTATGCTTTTTGGCGGCAGGTTTGGTATGATTGGCGGTGTGCTTAATTTTTTGGAAGAGATCATTCCTTTTACAGATATTATTCCCTCATTTACAATTGCCTGGTTTATCAGAAAACAGGAATCGGATAAATTTATTAAATAGTCCGGTTCACAAAACTTAACCTGTTTATTTAGTAGCTTTCCTTTCTAAAGCTACTGTTATGAAATATTTTCTTTTCGCCTTCTTATCGTGTATTGTGTTTTCGGCCTATGGCCAGGATACGCTTACCGTAAAAGATATTCCCGCTGCCGAAAGAGTAATTGGGCTTCAGTTTAAACAGTCTGAAAGAGATTCTTTATTTGATGATGTAAAGAACAGTGCCAGGGAGTACAATAAAATGCGGCAATACAAACTGGATAACAGTATTCCGCTAAGCACCTGGCAAAGCCCGGTTTTACCGGGTATGAAATTTAGTATGAAGCAGGATTTTATCAAATGGAATATTCCATCAAATATTTCATTGCCAAAAAATAAAAATGAACTGGCGTTTTATGCTGTTCTTGAATTGGCATCTTTAATAAAAAACAAAAAGATAAGTTCTGTTGAATTGACAAAATTTTTCATTGAACGATTAAAAAAATACGGAGATACTTTACAGTGTGTAATCTCGGTAACGGAAACTATTGCCATGCAGGAAGCTACACAGGCCGATGCTGAAATTGCTGCCGGAAAATACCGTGGGCCATTGCATGGAATACCCTACGGACTTAAAGATCTGTTTGCCGTAAAAGGAACAAAAACTACCTGGGGAGCCGCTCCTTACAAAAATCAAACAATTGAAGAAGATGCTTTTGTATTTACAAAACTGAAAGAAGCAGGGGCAATACTCATTGCAAAATTTACTTTAGGCGCACTAGCCATGGGAGATTATTGGTATGGGGGCCGTACTAAAAATCCCTGGAATTTAAAAAGAGGTTCCAGTGGTTCATCAGCCGGTTCAGCAGCAGCTACTATTGCAGGGTTAGTGCCCTTTTCTATAGGAACCGAAACCTGGGGTTCTATTATTTCTCCTTCTACCAATTGTGGTGCAACTGGCCTGCGACCAACATTTGGTAGTACCAGCAGAACCGGTGCCATGGCGTTAAGTTACAGTCTGGATAAGATCGGTCCCATTTGCAGATCAGCAGAAGATGCGGCCATTGTTTTTAATTTTATTCATGGAACAGATGGAAAAGACCAGGCAGCGGTAAAAATGCCATTTAACTACACCGGTAAAGTCGATTTTTCAAAAATGAGAATTGCTTACGCTAAAAATTATTTTGAAAGCGGCGATACTTTAGGAAATGAATTAAAAGTACTGGATGTATACAGAAAACTTGGGGCTACGCTGATCCCGGTTGATTTCCCTGATTCTACCGTTTACAATTTTGATATTATGAGCATCATCATTAGTGCTGAATGTGCTGCACAGTTTGATGAATTTACAAGAAGCGAAATGGATGATATGATGACCAGGCAAGGCAAGGGTGATTGGCCAAATCAATTCCGTTCGGCCCGTTTTATCCCGGCGGTAGAATACATTAATGCTTACCGTCATCGCTATTTATTGATGCAGAAAGTAAATGCTGTTATCAATCAATACGATGTTTTTATTTGTCCTACTTATGGTGGTAACCAGGTAGCTATTACCAATCTTACCGGTCATCCTGCGCTCTGTTTCCCTACCGGATATAATAAAAACAAACTGCCCACTAATATAACCCTGGTTGGTAATTTATACAGCGAAGCAACCTTACTTGCTGTTGCCAAAGCCTACCAGGATGCAACTGATTTTAATAAACAGCATCCTGATTTTTTTAAATAACAACATCATAAAATAATCTTGGTAAATTTGTAATCCAATTAATTTTTTGGTTAAGTGCCTTTTCAACTTCAAGCACCATATTCACCTGCCGGCGATCAGCCGGATGCCATCCGCCAACTTACGGAAGGCGTTTTAAATGGAGAAAGATACCAGACTCTTTTGGGTGTTACCGGTAGTGGTAAAACCTATACCATGGCCAATGTGATACAGAATACACAATTGCCAACATTGGTTATCACACACAACAAAACATTAGTTGCACAATTGTACGGTGAGTTTAAACAGTTTTTTCCTGATAATGCGGTTGGCTATTTTGTTTCGTACTACGATTACTACCAACCTGAGGCTTACATGCCTGTAAGCAATACGTACATCGAAAAAGATTTGAGCATTAATGAAGAGTTGGATAAACTGCGCCTGCAGGCAACAGCACAATTATTAAGTGGTCGCAGAGATATCATTATCGTTGCCAGCGTAAGTTGTATTTATGGTATGGGTAATCCAACCGATTATGAAAATGGCATTATCCGAATTCAGCAGGGGCAGGTAATTAGCCGCCAGGGATTTTTACATGCGCTGGTAAATTCTTTATACAACCGCAGTGAGGGAGATTTTACAAGAGGAACATTTCGTGTTAAGGGCGATACCATCGATATTAATTTACCTTATGTGGATTTTGGTTACCGCATTACTTTTTTTGGCGATGAAATTGAAACCATCGAAACGCTGGAACTCAGCAGCGGCAAGCGTATCAGTAGTGTGGATAATGCCGCCATCTTTCCGGCAAATTTATATGTAACACCAAAAGATATGCTGCAGCAGGTTCTGCATGAAATACAGGATGAAGTGGGCGCACAGGAATTATATTACAAAAACAGTGGAAAATATATTGAAGCCCAACGCATCAGCGAACGGGTGAATTATGATTTGGAAATGATACGTGAACTGGGTTATTGCAATGGAATTGAAAACTACTCCCGTTTTTTTGATAGACGTAAACCGGGCACCAGGCCCTTTTGTTTGCTGGATTATTTTCCCAAAGATTTTTTATGCATTGTTGATGAAAGCCACCAAACCATTCCGCAGGTAAGTGGTATGTATGGCGGCGATAGAAGCCGTAAATTGGTTTTGGTTGATTATGGTTTTCGCCTGCCATCGGCATTAGATAACCGTCCGCTTAATTTTAATGAGTTTGAAAGTTTGCTGAACCAAACCATTTTTGTTTCGGCAACGCCCAGCAAATACGAACTGGAAAAATGCGAAGGCGTGGTGATTGAACAGGTTGTAAGGCCAACTGGTTTATTAGATCCGCCAATTGAAGTGCGCCCATCCATTAACCAGATTGATGATTTATTAGATGAAATTGACAAACGCATAAAAAAAGGTGACCGGGTTTTGGTAACTACATTAACAAAACGCATGGCCGAAGAAATGGACAAATATCTGCACCGCATTGATATAAAAAGTAAGTACATACATAGCGAAGTAGATACGCTGGAAAGAATTGAAATACTTCGTGAATTGCGGTTGGGTGTAATTGATGTGTTGGTTGGTGTAAATTTATTGAGAGAAGGTTTAGATTTACCCGAAGTGTCGCTGGTTGCCATTTTAGATGCTGATAAAGAAGGTTTCCTTCGTAATGAAAAAAGTTTAACCCAAACCGCCGGCCGTGCTGCCCGTAATGTAGATGGGCTGGTAATTTTTTATGCCGATAAGATGACCGAAAGCATGCAACGCACCATTGATGAAACCAATCGCCGCAGAGAAAAACAAGTTGCATTTAATATAGAACATAATATTACGCCAACAACTATTATAAAAAGTACAGAGCAGATTTTTGCACAGGGCTCGGTGCTTGATGTAAAAGGATACGACCCGTCAAACCCTTACTCATTAGCACCCGACGGTGAGTTGGTAAATGTTGCCGCAGAGGACCAGGCTGTATATGCAACCATTCCACAACTGGAAAAAGCCATTGCCAAAATTAAAAAAGATATGACCAAAGCTGCCAAAGACATGGACTTTATGGAGGCCGCCCGGTTAAGGGATGAAATGTTTAGGATGCAGAAAGAGTTAGAGGTAATGAATAAATAATTTACTATCTTAACCTTCCCTTATTAATAAAATCAACATTTTATGACTACGATTGCGCTTTACAACCTGAAAGGCGGCGTTGGCAAAACTGCCAGCTGCGTAAACTTTGCTTACCTGGCTGCGGCCGATGGTTTTAAAACCCTATTATGGGATATTGACCCCCAGGGCTCATCTTCTTTTTATTATAAAGCAAAGCCCAAAATTCATCCCGGAATAAAAAAGCTAATCACCAAAGATGCTCACCTGGAAAATGCCATCCTGAGCACCGATTTTGAACTGCTGGATGTGATACCCGCCGATAACAGCAGCAAGAGCTTTGAAATTATGCAGGACGAAATGAAGGGAAACAAAAACCGGCTGAAAGCTGTTTTGAAGCAACTGGATAAGGAATATGATTTTGTTTTTATTGATTGCCCTCCCGGTTTTAGTGCGCTGAGCGAAAATATTTTTAACGCTGCGGATATAGTGCTGATGCCGGTTATACCTACTACGCTCTCTATCCGAACCTACAATATGGTTAAAGATTATTTTAAAGAAAAAGCTTTAGACATTACCAAGATGATGTGCTTTTTCACCATGACCGATCTGCGTAAAAACCTGCACAACGAGATCATGCAGGAACTGTACAAAGACAAACGTTTCTTCCAGAACTACATTCCTTATTTAAGCGATGTAGAAAAAATGGGTATACACAAAGCCCCCATTATGGAGTTTGCCAACAGCAGTTATGCTGCAAGCTGCTACCGGGAATTATGGACAGAAATTAAAGAAGGAGTGCTGTAAAAATTCAACTTAAAAATAATTAATTAGTTTTGCGCCTTATGAAAAAAGAGTTAAACAGCTGGTTCAGTCCTGCACTGCAAAAAGAAATGCCCATCGTTACTTATGGTAATTACGGCACAGCTATTTTATTTGTACCCACTGCTGCGGCAGATTATCTGGAGTATGAGCGTTTTCAAATGATGGAAACCCTGGCCCCGTTTATTAATGGTGGCAAAATAAAAGTTTTCTCCATTAACAGTATTAACAACGAAAGCTGGCTTAATAAAGAAATGCTTGGCGAACATAAAGCCATACGCCAGAACCAGTTTAACGAATATGTTTACAACGAAGTAGTTCCGTTCATTAAGAACAGCACTTCCCACGATACTCCCATCATAACCTGCGGTGCTTCCTTTGGCGCTTTGCACAGCATGAACCTGTTTTTAAAGCGCCCCGACCTCATCAATGGCGTTATTGCCATGAGTGGTGTGTATGACCTTACAGAATATACCGATGGCTTTTTTGATGAGCAGGTGTATCTCAACAGTCCCATGCATTATATCCCCAATCTGGAAGATCATAGCGTACTGGAACAGATTCGTAAAAGCAGCCACGTTCATATCTTAACCGGCAGCGGTGCTTACGAAGACCCCAATGCCAGCAAAGCCTTTGCAGGTTTGCTTTACAGCAAAGAAATTAATTACGAGCTGGATGTTTGGGGCGAAGAATGGAAGCATGACTGGCCAACATGGAGGGCCATGTTGCCTGTTTATTTCGATACCCGGTTCTGATTTACACGTTGCTTTACACAATAATATGAAGGCTTTTCAGTTATGTAGGTGCCAAATATCCTAATAACATGAAAAAGCCACTACTTCTTTTTGCAATCAAGTGTTCGGTAATACTTTATTTCGCCGCCTGCACCAGAATTGATAAAATCACAACTGCCGTATCAGCTACACCACATGTAACCAAAGGTGCCTGGAAAATAAATCTTTATACAGAATCGAAGAATGATAAAACTGCCGCCTTTGATGGCTGTAAGCTAACTTTTGAACCTACCGGAAAAATAATTGCTTATAAAAACGGTGAAACTATAACCGGTAACTGGGCCGAAGATGATATTTTAAAAAGAATTACCATAAACCTTGATACTAAAGATCCGGCATTAGCAAAACTCAACAACTATTGGAATATTTCAAATATTTCAAAGTGGCAATTAAGTTTTAAAACCGCCAACAACCCAGCAAATAGTCAACTGCAGATAACCAGTCTGTAATTATAAGAAAGTAGTTTTTGTTTATTTTAGTTAATAATCTTTAAAAGCTGTTCCTGCCAGGGAGCAGCTTTTGAGTTTTTATACCATTAGTTTTTCAATTTAAAAAGTTGTCAGGCTGAGCTTGTCGAAGCCGGTATGAATCGTTTATGCAACCCGCCTTCGACAGGCTCAGGCTGACAACTCTATTTTTAAAGCATTCTTTTCAAACTGATGCCTAGGTTTTAATCTCCCTTTTGATTAGCAGCAACAATTGTTTTACTTTTATAGCATGCCAAAAAAATTATTTCTGTTAGATGCATTTGCACTTGTATTCCGTGCCTACTATGCACTCATTCGCAACCCACGTATTACCAGCAAAGGCCGTAATACAAACGCACAGTTTGGTTTTACAAATACCATTATTGAGTTAATCAAAAACCAAAACCCCACGCACATGGCCGTGTGTTTTGATACCCATGCGCCAACCGAACGCCATACTGATTTTGCCGATTACAAAGCCAACCGCCAGGAAACACCCGAAGATATTTTATCGGCTGTGCCGGATATTAAAAGAATTATTGAAGGGCTGAATATTCCTGTAATTGCCATTGATGGTTACGAAGCAGATGATGTAATTGGCGCACTTGCAAAAATGGCCGAGAAGGAAGGTTACGAAGTGTATATGGTTACACCTGATAAAGATTACGGGCAATTGGTTTCTGAAAATATTAAAATTTACAAACCGCCTTACCAGGGCGGCAAGTTTGAAATAATGGGGCCAAAAGAAGTTTGCGAAAAATGGGATATTGACAATGTAGACCAGGTGATTGATATGCTGGGATTGATGGGTGATGCAGTAGATAATATCCCCGGCATTAAAGGTGTAGGCGAAAAAACTGCCGCCAAACTTTTGAAAGAATATGGAACGCTAGAAAACATTTTAGACAATGCCGATAAAATAAAAGGCTCAATTGGAGAAAAAGTACGGGCTGGAAAAGAGATGGCCATCATGAGTAAAAAACTGGCAACCATTATTTTGAATGTACCGGTTGAATTTCACGAAGAGAATTTTTTAATAAAAGAAATGAACAAGCCGGCCTTAAAAGAAATTTTTGAAGAGCTGGAATTTAAAACCCTCGGCAAAAAAATTTTGGGTGATGATATTGATGGCGCAGCAGAATCATGGAATGGTAGCGAAGAAGTAAAGCCCAAAAAGGCGGCTACTGCTCAAATGGACTTGTTTGGAAATATTATTGAACAACCTGAAGCTGTCGAAATAAAAATTAAAAACGATGATGAAATAAGTGCTGCTGATAAAAATATTAACAACACACCGCATGATTATTCCCTTGTACAAACCGATGCCGAAATAAATGACCTTGTAAAATATTTATCGGCCTTTGATGAAATTTGTTTTGACACCGAAACCACCGGCATCGATGCGAACGAAGCAGAGATTGTAGGCATGAGTTTTTCTGTTAAAGCCGGAGAAGGGTTTTATGTTTTTTGTCCTGCTGATGAAAAAGAAACCGCACGGAGGTTACAATTTTTTAAGTCGCTTTTCAACAATGCATCCAAAACATGGATTGGCCACAACATTAAATATGATATGCTGATTTTAAAATGGCAGGGCATTGAAATTGCCGGCAATACTTTCGACAGCATGCTTGCCCATTACGTAATTGAGCCCGATGGTAAAAATGGCATGGATGCCTTGAGTGAAAAATTTCTGGGTTACGAACCAGTGCATATTGAAGAATTGATTGGCAAAAAAGGAAAGGGCCAGGGAACGATGAGAGATGTGGATCCTGAAAAAATAAAAGAATACGCTTCTGAAGATGCTGATATCACTTTGCAATTAAAAACTGTTCTTCTACCTAAATTAAAAGAACGGGAAGTTGAAAAGGTTTTTTACGAAGTAGAGAACCCTTTGGTGAAAGTGCTTACTGCTATGGAGTTTGAAGGTATACGCATTGATGAAGGTTTTTTAAATGAATACTCCAAAGATCTGGAGAAAGAAGCTAAAGCTGCTGAAGAAAGTGTTTACAAACAAGCCGGTGTTCGTTTTAACCTGGCATCGCCAAAACAACTGGGCGAAGTGTTATTTGATAAAATGCAGATAGATCCCAAAGCAAAAAAAACAAAGACCGGCCAGTATGCAACCGGTGAAGATGTTTTATTAAAACTGGCTGCCAATAATAAAATTGTAGATGATATTTTAGTTTTTCGTGAGTTTACAAAACTAAAATCAACCTATGTAGATGCGCTGCCGCTGATGATCAATAAAAAGACCGGTCGTGTGCATACATCATACGCACAGGCGGTTGCAGTCACTGGCAGGTTGAGCAGTAATAATCCCAACCTCCAGAATATTCCTATCCGTACCGAAAGAGGCAGAGAAATTCGCAAAGCATTTATTCCAAGAGATAAGGATCATGTTTTAATATCAGCCGATTACTCACAAATTGAATTACGCATTGTAGCCGCCATCAGTGGTGATGTAAATATGTGTGAAGCTTTTAAAACCGGTAAGGATATTCACAATGCCACAGCCGCCAAAGTTTTTAATGTAGAAGAAAAAGATGTAACCAAAGAAATGCGTTACAAAGCCAAGAGTGTAAACTTTGGTATTATTTACGGCCAGGGTGCATTTGGACTTGCCGAGAACCTTGGCATAAGCCGCACCGAAGCAAAAGAAATTATTGATAATTATAAAAAGCAGTTTCCCAACATTCAGAAATACATGGATGATACCATTCATTTTGCACAGGAGCATGGTTATGTACAAACATTGATGGGCCGCAAGCGCTGGCTTAAAGACATTAACAGCGCCAACTTTACTGTTCGTGCTTTTGCAGAGCGCAACGCCATCAACTCACCCATACAGGGCTCGGCCGCCGATATGATAAAACTGGCGATGATAAAAATTCATGCCGAGTTCAGCAAACACAATTTTAAAAGTAAAATGCTTTTACAGGTACATGATGAATTGGTTTTTGATGCACACAAAGATGAAATTGAAAAAATTAAACCCATCATTTTAAACTGTATGCAAACCGCTTTGGCATTACCCAATGATGTACCAACAGATGCTAAACTGGGTATGGGTGATAGCTGGCTGGAAGCGCATTAAAATTTTACAAATTAAAATCTACCCAAACCGCCGCATGATCTGATGCCGCATTGGATGAAGCCGTAATAGTATCAAACCGGTGCTCTGTACCATTGCTGAGTGTGTCTATTTCAAACATGCCTCTTCTTTCAACACCGGCATCTTTAAACAGATCTTTTAGTGGTTTACTAATCAGTATATAATCTATCTGCAATTTTTTCTTGAAAAAATAAGTGTAGGTTTTTTCTATGTCGGTGCCGAATTTCAATTTCAATACATCAAAAAGATTGGGCGTTGCCAGCAAATCCTTTAGTGGATTTGAATCGGGCGTATCATTAAAATCGCCCAGTACCACTACCATATCCGTGTTTAAATCGTAATTGCTTTTCAGAATATCTTTTACCCGGGTGGCCTGTATTTTGCGCCGCTTATCTGCATCGGCCTGCGATGCACTGTAACCTTTACTTTTAAAATGATTGCATAAAATAAACAGCGATTTACCGGCAGCAATTTCCAGTTCCACTTCCAGGCAATCTCTGCTAAAAATAAATGACCTGCTCGTTGGTTTTTCTTTATCAAAAATATGGGTACGTAAATTTTTAACGGGGAAACGTGAAAGCAGTCCAACATCTATTCCCCGGGGATCGTTTCCATCAATTAAAATATTGTAGGGGAATTTTTGCGTGCCCAGCATATCACCATTAAAGCTGCTGATGGTATCCCGGTTTTCCACCTCAACAAAACATTGTACATCGGCCTTTAAAGCTTTAATAACTTTTGCAGTATTCAGCCTGGTTGTATCGGAGAATTTTGCTCTTTTAAACTGAATGGTACCATCCCAATCATCAACACCATTTGCAGCAACACCCTTAATGGCCGATAAACTTTTTTTAAACAGCTTTCCTCTTTCTTCAGATATAACTATATACTCCTTAAGTTCATTGTAAAGCGACAGAATTTTGGGTTTATTGTAAACTGTTTTATCAAGTTCGGCCTGTAAATCGCCAATCTTTTTTAGAATCTTATCGCCTTCAGTATTGTCTTTAAAGTTTAACACTTTAGCACGGGTGAATAAATTTTGGGTGTTGAAGGTTGCTATTCGCATAAAAAATAGTTTTAGTGAGTATAAATATAATAACCGGAATACAAAACTGCAATACCACTTATAGGTAACTCTTCCCATCCGTATCTTTACAATATGAAACCTGTATTATATTATTGCTACGATGCTTACTGCGGATGGTGCTACGGCTTCAGCCCTGTTATAAAAAAAATTGCCGAAGATTATAAAGATAAACTGGAGATTGAAGTACTCAGCGGCGGCATGATGATTGACGAAGGCGTAATGCCTATTGAAAAAATTGGGCCTTATATTCAAACTGCCTACAAACGTGTTGAAGAACTTAGCGGTATAAAATTTGGCGAAGATTTTTTATGGCATATCAATAACCCCGATAAAAGCGATTGGGTGATGAACTCTGAAAAGCCAGCCATTGCTTTGTGCATTTTAAAAGAATATTATCCCGAGCGCCAGCTGGAGTTTGCCACCGAGCTGCAATACGCTTTAAATTACGAGGGCCGTGATTTGGATGATGATGAAGCTTACCGCCATCTGCTGGATAAATACAATTTACAGCCCGAAGCTTTTTACAGCAAGCTGAACGATGCTGAATACAAAGAAATGGCACATTACGAATTTGCGTTGATGAAACAGTTGCAGGTAAATGGTTACCCCACGGTTTTTATTCAAACCGGCGAAACAAAATTTGTAATGGTGGCAAGAGGTTATACTGCATATGAAGATTTGAAACTGAGAATTGATAATGTACTTAAAGAAGTTGCCGGATAATTATATCACCGCTTCAAATTCTTTTCATACATCTCAATCCATTTTTCCACTGTTATTTTACTGCACAGTTCTCCAATTAATGCAAAAGGAATATGCTCAGGCTTTTTAAAACGCATACAGCTTTTACCCATATCCAGTTTTCCCAAACCGGTTTTTGCATATTCATCAGTAAACCATTTCATCAGTCTGGCATCTGTGTATATGCCCATATGGTAAAAGTTAATACTGTTTTTTTGCGAAGCCATTCCTGCAAAGGGTAATGGATCTTTAGGGTTACAATGGTATCCTGCGGGGTAAATAGAGTGCGGCACACAATAGCCCATCATGCCATAACCCATACCTTCTTTAAATCCTTTGGGCAAATTTTTTAAAATTATTTTACGCAGTTCGTTCATGGCTTCCTGCCTTTCGGGCGGAACTTCTGATAAGTACTGGTCAACAGTTGTTGCTTTTGATTGCATGGTGTATAATTTAAAAATTCAAAATTCTGAAAAACTCAGGCCAGGGCCCCATCTCTGTTTTATATTGCTTTGCCATTACCCTGGTTATTTGTGCAATATGCGTAAGGTCGTGCACTACCCAGGTAGCCAATAAATTTCTTAAAGTTACTTCTCCCAAAACAGGATGCATGCCTTTACTGTTTAAATCATCTTCAGTTAAGTTTAATGATTTAAACCAAATCATATTTTCTTTTCTTATGGCTGCAAATTCATCTAAAATCTGTTGCAAAGATTTGCCTTTGCTTTCTTCATACTGTGCAAAGCGATCGTATTTTTCAAAGGTTTGTGTATTGCCAAATTCAAGAATCAGTTTTGTCCTTACTACCCAATCTGTTTTTTCTCCGTGCACCAAATGCCCAATCACATCATAAGGAGAAAATGTTTCGGGGCCTTCGTTGGGCATTACCCAATCATCGGATAAACCTACAAGTAGAGCCTGCAAAACAGCCGGTGTTCTATCCAGTATTTCATATGATCTTTCTAAACTGTATTTCATTTTATTGTCGTTTGTAATAAAAAATTTGCTTTTCCCCTGTTTCCGTTCCATCATCTATATAAGCATACAATGAACTGATTGATTTTAATTTATAAACTATGCGTTTAGGGAAATCGTGCGCCGGATTTTCAGCTACAAAGCCTGTATCGGAAAATAAAGTGAGTTTAAACTCAACAGGCCTTTCATCGTTTTTACCGGCTGCTGTTGCTTCATAATAAAACGTATTGTTTCTTCTGAACAACCTTATTTTTTCAAAAGGAATAACAGAATCGCCCTTAATAAAGTCTGAGCTTCCTTCCATCAGGCTGTCGTTAACCGGTTTCCATTGTTCAGTTATTGTTCCGTCACCCGTTTTCATCGCCCAGTTTCCAGTAAGCCATTTCAAACGGCTGACTGTTTCATGCGGATCTTTTTTTCCTTGGTTGCAACCAGTTAGCAGCAATGCATAAAACAAAATAACACAGATAATCCTTTTCATACGTTTTACTTTTTATTGTGGCACACTATGCAAAGCAACCCGGTTTCCTTCCGTATCCATAAACACAGCCATAAAACCATAGTCAGGGCTTATCTCAGTTTTAGGCACCATAATACTGCCGCCGGCTGCAACTACTTTATCCAATACATGTTGAACATCGGGATTTGCATTTAAGTAAATCAATGGCCCATCGGTTGCAGAAGCTTTGTGAAAGCCGCCACTGTCAACCAATGCACCGCCAACCTGTGTCATCATATCATCCAGCGGAAACATCCGCATTTTTAAATTGGGCATATCCATCGGCATCATGGTAATGCCAAAAATGGTTTCATAAAATTGTTGAGCCCGGTTAATATCGGTGGTTGGTATTTCAAACCAGCTAATTGCGTTTTGCATGTTTTTAATTTTTGTTCTATCCATTTTGAGAATGGATAGGGTTAATTATTGGTTTTATTTCTTTAATATTCTTAAAGCTCCTTTAGGGGTTTGGGGCGTTAATGTCTTTCCCTTCTTTTAGTTTGGCAATATTTCCTTCCAGTTGTTTTTTTGCTGCATCAGTGGTTGCCTGTGCCAGTGCTTTTTCGGCATGTACAATTGCTTTTTTAAAATCGCCTTTGGCGGAATAACCATTCATTAATCCATTGTTTACGCCCGACACATCCCCATATCTTTTCTGCGAAGCAATAAATACTTCCATCGCTTTATCTGCTCTTTTTTGTGTAATAAGCTGGCGGCCATAAGCGGTGTATTGATTGGCAGTTGCAATCGTTAAAGCTTCGGCCATAGTTGAATCTGCTTCTGGTATCCTGTTTAGTTTTTCGTAAGCTGTTGCCAGGTTTCTTAACGTGATGAAAGTTTTTTGTCCGCCCAGCCCATCAATGGCTCTTTTACTCCAAACCAGTGCCTCTTCTAAATTGATATTCTTATTAAAACAATATTGCACCGCTGTTAATATAAGTGCCGGTGTAAATCCTTTGCGACTGGTTAATTCATTACGCAGCCTTTCCAATACAATATTGTCAACATCAACTTCTACCTTAAATGGCACCGATAATTTTTCCCACTGCATGGCAATTACACAGTACTTTTCTTTGTGCTCAATAAATTCATACTTTAAATATTCTACGCTTTTATCCAATGCAACCGGTTTTACATTCACCCGCAGTGCATCATATTTTTCTTCGTAATAAAAACTGCCCCAGGCATCTGATAGTGTATTAAAAATCAAGATAACATTATCTACCCCCATTGCCATGTGCAGACTGTAAGTACCCGCTTTAAGCGGTTGGCCTTCTACCTTTACATCATGTTCAAAAGTGATGATGGTATTTTCGTTGGCACCGGCACGCCAGGGCGAAGTGTTTTTATTAGTAATAAAATTTTGTGTGCTAAAGCCGTAGGTAACGAGGTTTCCATCACCCCAAACTTTTCCTTCCCGTTTATTTACATCGGGCCGGCTGTATTTAATGGTTATAGATGTTATGCCCACTTCTTCTGAAATGGTAGCCCTTGGGTTATTGCCGCTGGCTGGTAAATCCAGTTGAGCAAAAGCTGCTGCTGCTAAAAACAGCATTACAAAAAGCAGTTTTAGTTTTTTCATCTTTTTTCTTTTCAAAATAAGAAAATTAAAATAAACCCCTGCATTTTTTATGACAGGCGGCGATGCAGGTGCTGCAATTTTCCATAAATATTTATTTTTAGCCTGTTTGCTAATTTTTAACAAATGAATTGTGTAATCAGATTCGTAGTATCATCCTATACACAAATTCAGCTGTTATGCATTTACTCAATTTATTTAAAGATGCCCGTTACTTTCAAATCATTTTTCAAAGTATTTTTTTAAGCTATGGCATTTTGTTTTTGCACTGGCGTAACGAAAGCTGGCTATATGCAACTTACTTTACAACAAGCCTTGCAGTGCAGTTTGTTTGTGAGTATTTTTTAGGTAAAAACCACATTCCGTTTCTGCAGCGACTGAAAAACGGAATCCCTTCTGTACTTATTTCTTCCTTTGGATTAAGCCTTTTACTAAAAACCAATTATTGGTGGGTTGCAGTTTTTGCTGCTGCTGTTTCAATCCTTTCTAAATATATTATCCGCATTAATGGCAAGCATATTTTTAATCCTTCGGCATTGGGCATTGTAGCAGCTATTTTCTTAACCGGTAATGCATGGATAAGCCCCGGCCAATGGGGCAGCGGAGCGGTAATACTATTTGGGGTTTTGAGTTTGGGGTTTATTGTTGTTACCCGTGTTCAAAAATTAGATGTAAGTATTGCTTTTCTTGGAACATTTGCAGCTTTGTTATTTATACGTCAGATCGTTTACCTGGGCTGGCCCATGGATCATTTTATACAATCAGTAAGCACCGGAAGCCTGTTGCTTTTTTCTTTCTTTATGATAACCGATCCTAAAACTATTCCAAATCATACTGCTGTAAGAATTTTATGGTGTATTGCCATTGCAGCCGTTGCGTTTTATTTAACTGCATTTAAATTTATGAATGGTGCGCCCATTTTTGTGCTGGTACTTGCGCAACCGCTTGTGCCAATACTGGATAAATTTTTTAAAGCCAATAAATTTGAATGGACGGCCCCAAAAGCCTACACATCTGAAGAAAAAAACTTTCTGCATGTCGTTTATTCAAAATCAATAATGTAATTCTTTAACTGTAAAATTTTAATTATGAAAAAGAGACTTTTAATTATCGGGGCTTTTATTGCCATATCCCCCGTATTGTTTTCCTTCTGCGGTTTTTATGTTAGCAAGGCCGATGGAACGCTGAAAAACAAAACCAGCCAGGTTATTCTTGTAAGGGATGGCAACAAAACCGTAATTACCATGTACAACGATTTTAAGGGCGATACCAAAGACTTTGCCATGGTAGTGCCGGTGCCGGTAGTATTGCGTAAGGATGATATAAAAGTAGTTGATCAATCCATTTTTCAGCGACTGAATGATTACAGTGCGCCAAGACTGGTAGAGTATTGGGATGAGAATCCTTGTTATGCTAACACAGAAGAAAAAAAAATGTCTGCAGCTCCAAGTGCAAATGAAGTAGTGGTTACATCAGCATTTGGAATTAAAAGATCGGCAAGGTCTGTTACGGTTGAAGCAAAATATCTTGTTGGCGAATACGATATTTTAATTCTTAGTGCCAAAGAAAGCAGCGGCTTAAAAAACTGGTTGAATGAAAACGGTTATAAAATTCCTGCCAATGCAGAAGAAGTACTGGACCCTTACATTAAAAGCAATCTTAAATTTTTTGTGGTAAAGGTTAATGAAAAAGAAAAGCAGAAACTGAATAATAATTTTTTGCGCCCCATACAAATCAGTTTTAATTCGCCAAAATTTATGTTGCCCATTCGCCTGGGTATGGCCAATGCCGATGGCGACCAGGATTTGATTGTATATGCTTTTACCCGCAGGGGCCGTATTGAAAGCACCAATTACCGCAATGTTGATATTGTAAGCAACAGAAATATTCCACTTTTTGTACAAAAAAACTTTGGTGCTTTTTATGGCAATCTGTTTACCAATCAGTGGAATAAGGAAGATAAAAGTGTTGCATTTCTGGAATACGCCTGGAATGTAACACCCATCAATCAAATGAAATGCGACCCCTGTGTGGGCAACCCACCAACCGAACAGGATCTTGTACAGAGTGGCGTTTGGTGGCTGGGTAATAAAGACTGGAGTGATTACAGCGACGTTGACAATGAAGAACCTGATAACGGCAGTAAGAATGTTCATTTTACCAGGTTGCATTTTCGCTACAACAGAAAATCGTTTCCGCAGGACCTTATGTTTCAGGTAACACCCAACACACTTAACTACCAGGCAAGATATATTATTACGCACCCTGCCACCGGCGATTTTAATTGTGCTGCCGGTAAAAAATATCTGCAGGATTTAAGACAAAGAAGAAAAAAAGAATTGCAGGAATTAACCGCATTAACCGGTACCAACATTAATAACTGGCAGGATGAAGCCACTGCCAAAAATGATGAAGAAACAAATGTATCGGCTCAGTATGCAACTTTATTACCGCAGGTAAAAGATGATCCCGATAGCCATCGGGAGGAAAACAAAGCAAACATGCCGGTTGGTATTCTTTTATTTGGTGCGGCCATGTTGGGTGGCGCAGGTTTAATGAGGTGGAAAGGAATAATTTAATCCCGTTAGACCTTAAAATTATACTGTCAGCCTGAGCTTGTCGAAGGCGGGTTCACAATAAAAGAGGTGCATTTCCAAAAGGCCCCGGTTTCGACAAGCTCAACCTGACAGCTTTTTACTACGATAGATCTAATGACTAATTGATATAAGGTAATTGGCATGCAGGTTTGGTTTTTAGGTTTAAATGCCCCGCTTTAAAAAGTGGGGCATTTTCTAAACAAAAAAGCCCCGCAAAATTAATTACAGGGGCCTTTTGTTCGCATTCACCTTTAAAGCTATTTTCCTCCACCGCCAGCTGGTGTGCCGGCAGGCCTTTGTGGCCTTAATGAAGGTTCAATTTCATCTTTCCATTGTTTCATTTGCGCTTCTGTAAAAATTGCTTTTAATTTAGCATCTCTTGCATCTGAAAGTTCTTTACGCTTTGCCATCATAGCATCGCGGTCGCCGCCTGCTGCCCTTATTTCTTCCATTGCCTTTTGCTGGGCATTGATGTAATCGATGACAATTGCATCCGATTTTACTTTTGTTGCAGCATCCAAATTCATTGGCGCCATTTTTTCAATAGTAAATTTTATTCTTTCTTCAGGTGTCATTCTTTGTCCGCCGCCACCTTGTGCATTTGCTGCTGTAATGCTAAACATGGCAGCTATTGCCACTAATACAAGTTGTTTTTTCATTTTATAGTTTTTAAAGGTTTATTACTTATTTAGACGATTGAATGAAATAAAACCGTCGCTACTTTTTTTCAGAAGCCTTTTTCTTTCCATCGCCACCTTTTCTGCTGAAAATTTTTCCAAAAAGCGAATCAAATTTTGGCAGTTGCTCAGGCGTACAAAGCATCCTTATTTTTTTTAAATGATTAAACATGCGCAATTCCATTGCTTTTTGTGTAGTGGCCGAATGCTCTGCCAAACTATTCATTACTGAATCACTGAAACCACCTGCAGCCAGTTCTTTAAACTGTTTGTCTTTTGGAGTGCGCAGGCTGTCCATCATTTTCTTCATATTCTCTTTGTGCCTGTCGCTCAGCGTATCATATTGTTTTAGCTGTACCGTATCAAAGCCAATTTCGTTTTTTAAAAAAGCAGAAATCATCGCTTTTCTATCAGGGCGTTTTTCATGCTTGCCGCCATCTTTCTTCAATAAGAAAAAAGAAACCAATGCAATATTTGCAAACAGTAAGATGCCGATTATTGCAATAAAGATTTTACTTCTGTTTTGCTTATTTATCATTATGGTGTATTGTCATTATCGTAAATAGTTACCGCTGTGTAAGAAAATTCATCGGCCTGGGTTTGAGCAGTTTGCTCGCCAACAGTGCTTGAATCTGATGTTTTGTTAATCATTACCACCATTACATTGAGCAACACAATCATACACAAACCAGTAAAAGCTACAGCAGGCCTGGTTATAAACCAGCTAGCTTTTTCCCAAACCGATTCTGTGCCATTGTTCATCCGTGCATGTATACGGGTAAGCAGGAAGGGTCTGGGTTCTGCACGCTGTGCGTCATCCACACTGTTCAATGCTTCTTCAATCAGTTTATTTATGTTATCCTGTTTGTTCATATAGTTAATCTTTATTCAGGAGTATTTGTATCGTAATATTTTTTTAATGCTGTTCTCAAATTTGCTTTTGCCCGGCCCATCAACGATTCCACTGCATATAAAGTTGTATTCATGATCTCCGCAACTTCCTGGTAACTCTGCCCTTCCAGTTTATGCAGTGTAAAAGCAATGCGCTGTTTTTCCGGTATCTGCTTCAGCGCATTAAACAATTCATTTGCTCTTTCCTTTTTTTCCATTTTCACACCCGGGTGGTCAAACTCTGCCTGTTGCTTATCTACTTCATCATGATTGCCAAACAAACTCTGCACAAAACCAAAACGCTTTTTCCGTTTTGCTTTCTTTTCATGGTCGAGTGCTTTACCCACTGTAATGCGATAAAGCCAGGTAGAAAATTGCGAATCGCCTTTAAAAGAACTTACCGATCTGAACACCTGTATAAAAACCTCCTGTGTAATATCATCGGCATCATCTGCATTTTGCACAATGCCAAGCGCTGTGTTATAAACCAGTACCTGGTAATCATCAACCAGCTTTTTAAAAGCTGCTTCATCTCCCTGCTGCAGTTGTACAAATAGTTCTGTTTGGTTCAAACCGTGTTTACTTTATGTCCGCTCTAAAATTACTTAAAAACCGGGACCAAAACCTCCTCCACCACCGGGCCTGCCACCTCCAAAATTTCTTTCTGTATTGTTTGATGTTTTTGCTACACCAAAATTCTTAAGACTATAGGTAAATGTCAGCATAAAATACTGTTGCAATACCTGTGTTTGTACATCCTGTATATATGTATCAGTAATAGTTCTTGTAATACTTTGATTTTGTTTCAGCAGATCGAAAACAGATAACTTCAGTTCCCCTGCTTTATTCTTCAGGAATTTTTTTCCGATTGCTGCATTCCACAACCAAAAGCTTTGGTTTAGCCCGCCGGATAAACCGCTGTTAGTATTGCCCGAAACATCGTTTTGTATAAACCAGCCTTTTTTATTTAGCAGGTTAACCTGTGCACCAATGGTTTGATTAAGAAATTCGGAACTTGTGCTCCTTGTTGTATTGGTTTTAGATTTAGTGAGATTTGCATTGTACGATAAATTAAAATCTACATACTCACTTATATTACTTGCAAGCACTACACCGCCATTATAGGCATAACTATTTGTAAATATCTTTTGATAATCAACCATGCCGGGTAATTTAGAATAGCTAAACCCTGCACTTAGATTGAGGGTTGTTTTAATAAACTTGAGCGGCATACTGTAAGTAAAAAATGTACGCAGGCTTTTGTACCCATTTAAATTTACTGGTTTTGTAAACTGAGAGTTCTTACTGACTTTTACATTATTAATAACGGTGTCGGCACCTCTGATAAAATAAGATGCGTTTGAAATATAGTTACTTGCAGCTTGCAAAAATAAATTGGCAAAAAAGCTTTTACTTGTTTTTGAATTGGTGTAAGCATAACGGCCCGATAAAAAATGAGTGTACGATTGTTTAAGATCGGGATTACCACTGGTTACATACAAGGGGTTGTTGTTGTTTACCACATCCTGCAACTGGGTTACAGATGGGAAATTGGTTGATGCCCTGTAAAACACCCTAACATTTACGTTTGCCGAAAGCTTTTTGCGCCACATTAAATTGGGCAGTATATTGGCAAATGACTGGTTAACAGAAGTTGCTGTTGGAAAAATACGCTGGCTCTGCAGTTTGGCTGTTTGAAAATTTACGCCAAAAGAAAGCTGCTCATCCCTGCTTTGTCCAAGGCGGTAGCTTACACCAGCATTGTTGGTAGTAATAGTATTATCAAATCGGTTAGAAAGAGAAGTATCAAACACGCTGTATTTTTGCCCGTCGTAAGAAAAATTTTGCTGATCGGCTTTGTTTTTTTGTACCGACAGGTTGTAATCAAATTGCAATTGCCCTTTTTTTCCGATGGGCTCTGTATATGCAATGTTACCGCCAATAGTATTACCGTTGGTAGCATTATCAATAAACCTGTTTTGTATAGAATCGTAAGCAAATGCATAAAAGCTGTCATAAAACCGGTACCTGGTATCACTGATAGTTTCGCCATCGTTTTTTGTAAACGTGGTATTTAAACCCAGAGATAAAGAACGTCCTCTTTTAGGAAATGAATGGCGAAAAAATATATTGTTTCGTATGTTATACCCGTTTCTGTCGGAGGTTGATCTTGGAGTTATTAAATTGCTGATAGAATCTGCAAGTCCTTCATAAATATTTTGTGAAGTAAAAGAAGAGGACCTGTTTTTTTGAAAGCTAATACTGGGAATTATAAAAAGTGAATTAGACGAATCTATTTTATATTCTAACCTCAGGTTAAGGCGATGGTTGGTATTATCGGTAACCGAGGTGCTTTTTTCTAAGCTGAACCTGTTTTTTACATCCCCAAATGTTTCCCTGCTGGTAACACTTTCATTGTTATTGCGGCTGTTGTTAAAAAAATAACTGCCTGTTAGAGTTAATTTTTTATCATACACATTACTAAAGTTAATACCTACTGCATTGGTTTTGCTGATACCGTTGGATTGACCCACATTAAAATTATCTGCACCACCGCCACCCATGCCACCTCTTCCTCCGCCACGTCCGCCACCACCACCGCCACTGCTGCTGGTTACACCCAACAGATCCTGCGAAGCAAAATTTTGTTGATTGATATTATTGAAATTAGCTACCAGCGAAAGACGCCTGTCACCCTTAAAGAAACTAACATTACCACCTGCAGCATAACGGCTTTCTGTTCCTGCACCTGCATAAATTCTTCCAAACTGCCCGTTTTTAATACCAGATTTGGTTACAATATTTACTGTTTTAACCGAGTTGCCATCATCAAAACCCGTAAGCTGTGCCTGGTCGCTCAGCCTGTCAAAAACCTGTATTTTATCAATTACCGATGCCGGTAAATTTTTAAGTGCTGCTGTGGCATCGTCGCCAAAAAAATCTCTGCCGTCAACGGTTACTTTTCTTACCTGCTCACCCATGGCTGTTACAGTACCATCTTTGCCAACAGTAACACCGGGTAATTTTTTTATCATATCCTCGGCTGTTGCATCTGGGTTTACCTTAAACTGGTTGGCACTATATTCTGTAGTATCGCCTTTTTGCCTGGCCGGTGCCGCTTTGGCTACAACGGTTACATCGCCCAAATCAGTACTAACTTTTGCTATACTAAAACTAAGTGGGGTAATATTGCTGGCCTGCAGGTTAACACGCTGCTCAATTTTTTCATATCCGCTAAAACTTATATAAAGCCTGTATCCGCTTGCATTCAGGTTATTAAACACAAAATTTCCGCTCTTATCTGTTACTACCAGTTTTACCTGTGCAGAATCTCTTACCGAAACTAACTTTACCGTTGCGCCGACAATTGCCGATTTATCGGTTTTGTCGGCTACTTTACCCTTAAGTGATATATCCTGACTTTTTGCAATTACCGCTCCCAGGCTAAAAAACAGCACCAATAAAACAGATCTTAAACTCATAAATTTTCTTTTGTATGACTATTAGACGACCTGTTGAGGTAAAACAGGCGCATAAAGCAGCTTTTTTCAGTAAAAACAGTCTTTTCAGTTGAATAAGGTAAATAGCCGGTACAAATGGCAATAGTTAAATGTTATCTGGCATTTTATCAAATAAGCAAAATTGCCTTTTTAGAATTAACTTGCACCCCTAAAAATTAAACAACGAATTATGGAATACAGCAAATTGGTATCAGTAACCGGCTTATCGGGCTTGTTTGAATTATTATCTTCAAAAGCCGATGGCGGTGTTGTAAAATCATTGGAAGATAAGAGTACAAAATTTGTAAGCACAAGGGTTCATCAGTTTTCTCACCTGGAGAGTATTGAAGTATTTACTACAAAAGACAACGTAAACCTGGTTGATGTTTTTACAGCCATGGCTGCCAGTACTGAAAATTTACCTGCCGATAATGATGCGGCTGCAGTGAAAAAATATTTTGAAAAAGTTTATCCCGATATGGACTTTGGCCGTGTTTACGCCAGCGATATGAAAAAGATGGTGAAGTGGTTTGGATCTTTGCAGGCAAATAATGTAGAGATAAAATTATCTGAATTACCAGAAGGTGATGCTGCAACCCCCGAAACCGCAAAGGCAAAACCAACTTCAAGCAACAAAGCTGCAGCTGTGAATAATGCGCCTGCAAGAAAGATAAATACACCGAGGAAGATGGCATAAACCCCCTAACCCCCTGAAGGGGGAATAAGGCAACAGTTAAATTATTTGAAATCCTGCCAGGCTTAAAACAGCGGCAGGATTTTTGAATTTCAAGACTCCAAACTCACGATTCACCTTTCACAATTCACGATTATGTACACAGCAGATATAAAAAAACTTCCCCGCTATTTTGTTCCAAAAGATTTTACTGTAACAGATTGGCAAAGCCTTGAACCATTTTTTAAAGATTTGCTGGAAAGGAATATAGACAGCAAAGCTGATCTTGAAAAATGGCTGCACGACCAGAGCGAACTGGAAGCAATAGTAAATGAAGATGCCTGCTGGCGGCAGATAAAAATGACCTGCGATACAGAGAACAAAACTTTGGAAGAAGCTTTTACTTTTTTCTGCATGGAAATTCAGCCAAAGATTCAACCCTATGCCGATGCATTGAATAAAAAACTGGTTAATCATCCATTAGCAAAAGAACTGGATGAAGAAAAATATTTTACTTACCTGCGCAGCATGCGCAAAAGCATTGAATTATTCAGGAAAGAAAATATTCCTTTACAAGCTGAGCTTTCTGTAATGCAGCAGCAGTACGGAGTTATATCAGGTAAGATGACGGTTTCTGTAAATAATACAGAATATACTTTACAACAAGCCGCTAAGTTTTTAGAAAATCCCGACAGGAAAATACGAGAAGAAGTGTACCGCAAAATAAATGAAAGAAGGCTGGTTGATAAAGAAGCGCTGAGTACTTTGTATGATAATTTGATTGAAAAAAGAAACCAGGAAGCAATCAATGCTGGTTTTAGTAATTACCGTGATTACCGTTTTAAAGAACTGGGCCGTTTTGATTACACCAAAGAAGATTGTTTTAAATTTCATGAAGCGGTGAAGCAACATGTGTTGCCGCTGGTAAATATCATCTACCAAAAGAAAAAAGAAAAACTTGGGTTGGATACTTTGCGCCCATGGGATATTGAAGCAGAGCCAGCAGGCATAAAACCTTTGATACCTTTTAAAACCAGTGAAGAGCTGATTGAAAAATCAATTGCATGCTTTAGCAAGTTGCGCCCGTTCTTTGGAGATTGCCTTAAAAAAATGCAGGAGCTAAAACACCTGGACCTGGAAAGCCGCAAGGGCAAGGCTCCGGGAGGATACAACTGTCCGCTGGCAGAAAGTGGCGCCCCTTTTATTTTTATGAATGCCGCCGGGCAAATGCATGATGTTACCACCATGCTGCATGAAGGCGGGCATGCCGTGCATTCTTTTTTAGCACATCCTTTAGAATTGAATGGCTTTAAAGAATACCCCATGGAAATTGCAGAAGTGGCCAGCATGGCCATGGAGCTGATGAGTATGGATGAGTGGGAGACTTTTTTTACAGATGCTACTGATCTTAAAAGAGCAAAGGAACATCAACTGGAAAGAGTGATCACTATCTTCCCCTGGATTGCTATCATAGATAAATTTCAGCATTGGATTTACGAACATCCTGTTCATACGCATGAAGAACGTACTGCCACCTGGAATGAGATACTGAAAGAATTCCAGGATGATGTGATTGATTACAGTGGTTTGGAAAATTACCGCAGCAATAACTGGCAGCGTCAGCTACATTTATTTGAAGTGCCATTTTATTATATTGAATATGGTATTGCTCAATTAGGTGCCATTGGTATGTGGATGCAGTACAAGAACAATAATCAATTGGCAATGGACAATTATTGCAGCGCATTAGCTTTAGGCGGCACCAAAACATTACCCCAGTTATTTGAAACCGCAGGATTGAAATTTGATTTTAGTCCGGATAAGATAAAAGTATTAATGGAATTTGTAAAAAACGAAATGGATCGCTGATTAGCTCTCCATTCGTCCTCGTCTAAGACGAGGATGCAATGGCCTTGAGTCTTTGACTCAAACTGTAATTACATACACTGATCACAAATACCACTAATCACCAGATCAATCTGGTTTTGCTTAAATCCTTTGGGAAGTTTTACTTCAGGAATGCTCACATGATCCATGCAAATTGTTTTATTACAAACATCGCAGATAAAATGTACATGGTTATCTTGGTGGTGGCCTGCTTCGCAATTGTCTTTACACAAAGCGTATAAAATAGAATTATCAGTTGTGGGTATATTATGAATGATTCCCTTCTCTACAAAAGTTTGCAGGGTTCTGTAAACAGTAACCCGGTCAAAAGAGGCATCGGTGCTTTTTTCAATATCGGCATGGGCCAGTGCGCCCGGGGTGTTTAAAAAAAGTTCGAGTATTTTCTTTCTACTTTCTGTTATGCTGAGCTGGTTCTTCTTTAATATCTCTAACAATGTTTCCATAATATTTAATTAGGGTCGCTGCTAAATCCGTTCATAAACCGTTTTGTGGTTATCTTTTCTTTTAGCAAACCTTTAATATCAGTAATTAATTTTTCCACTTCATCATTATTCAATCCATCGTAAACCATACCACGTACCCTGCGCTGCTTATCTACCAAGGCAAAAAACTGGGTGTGTATAAACTGATCTTTTATCTGTGCAGAGTCAGGTTTTCCGTCGTCAATACCATAACTCTGCCTGGCCATTTTATAAAGTGTAGTTTTATCTCCGGTAACAAAATTCCAATTTTGATTTTCAACTTTTGACTTTTGACTTAAACTATCGTACTCAATTTTATAAGACCCATCTTTATTTCTTTCAAGCCTGCCATTCAGCATTTTTGCTTCGTAATCTTTCAGCAATGGAATGGAATCTGTTTCGGGCATACAGGTATGCGAAAGGATCATAAAATCGGGTTCATCTTTAAATGCATCAAAAACCCGGCGCATGTTTGCATTCATTTTGGGGCAAATGCCCTTGCAGGTTGTAAAAAAATATTCCACCACATACACTTTACCTTCCACTTCTCTCTCTGTAATTTTTTTCCCATTTTGGTTTACAAATGAAAAATCCTCCACATTGTCAATCCTCACCATCAGATTCGACCTTGAAAAATCATAATCTCTAAACAGTAATAAATAAAACGCCCCGAGCAACAAAACAAAAAATCCTACATAAATCAAAATCCGCTTATTCATCTTCGTCATAAAAATTATTTTGGCAAATTTACAACCGTTTAGGGTTTTAGGTTTACGATTGTCGGTTTTAGATTTTGCCAGGCGGGTAACATTTGCAACATTATTGCAAATATCATATCTTTGTCGCCAGCCTTATTATGAATATTAAATTAAACTGGGACGCCTTAGGTATTGGAACATCTATACTCTGTGCAATACATTGTGCTTTATTGCCAGTGCTTATGAGCACACTTCCCATTTTTGGTGTAAACATCATTCACAATTTATTTTTTGAGTGGGGCATGATTGCACTGGCATTTGTAGTAGGTTCTTATTCTCTTTTTCATGGCTACATAAAACATCACCGCTCCCTGGTTCCGGTTTTAATTTTCAGTTTCGGATTTATTTTTCTTGTGTTAAAACAGTTTTTTGTTCAGTACGAAATTCCTTTTTTGATAATTGCCGTTGTTCTTATCATCAGCGCACATTTTTATAATTACCGGCTTTGTCACAGAAGTAAGTGCTCCTCTCCACACCATAAGCATTAGGTTTATTTATTTACTGGTTTATTGGTACTGGATTATCTATATTTATAGTTAAAACTAAATTGTATGAGAAAACTATTTTCATTCTTAATAATTGTACTGGTACTTTTTAATTCTGCTTCTGCGCAAAATAAAGACGAACAAACAATACGCACATTAATTGAAGAACAGCGCCTGGCATGGAATACCGGAGACAAGGAAAAATTTATGCAAACTTACTGGCAAAGCGACTCCCTGATGTTTATTGGCAAAAGCGGCGTAACCTATGGCTGGCAAAACACCCTCAACAATTATAAAAAAGGTTATCCAGATACTGCTGCTATGGGCAAACTTAATTTTGATCTACTGGAAGTAAAAAGATTATCGGTGATGTATTTTTTTGTAGTAGGCAAATGGCATTTAACCAGAAGCATTGGTGATGTTGGCGGACACTTTACCTTGCTGTTTAAAAAAGTAAAAAACAAATGGGTGATTGTGGCAGATCATAGTAGCTGATCAAAGTTTCCATTTACGCTTTAAGTGAATTACGAGTGCTGTAAAACTTATTATAAGAAAAACGTAATACACATAATTAGTCCAGTTGGGTTTATCCTCAAAAAAAGCATAACCCTTATAAATACCAATAAAAACATTTACCATCATCCACACTAATACAATAGCAATAGTATTTAATATTCTTACCAGAAATTCCCTTGTTTCATCTTCCATGCCTGAAATGCCCCCATCCCCTAAAGGGGGGTTATGAAGTCTTATAAAATTACTACAATCAGGGTTTGTATTTTTATTTTGTGAGAAGCTTTTTAAAAGCGGTGCTATCGCCGTTAAACACATTAAAATCAACAAAGGCATCAATGCCGTTTACATGGCCCTTTTCGTTGTGTTGCCAAATGAGCCAGTTACGTTTTATCCTGGGTTTGTCTTTTACATAATAATGGGCCACCCATAAAGGATAATCATCAAACTTGCCAGCCAGAAAATTTTCGTAAAAATCTACATTGGTATAAATGATGGGTTTTACTTTATAATACTTTTCAATCATCAACAGCCAGTCTTTTGCCCTTTGCTGAATATCGGCTGCAGATGCTCCGTTTGCCGTTTCAATATCCAGCACCGGTGGTAAATCGCCTTTAGATAGTTTTACCGTTTCTATAAAATTTTCAGCCTGCGCTTTACCGCTTTTACTGCTTACAAAAAAATGGTAAGCGCCTCTTGGCACCAATGCTTCTTTAGCATTAAACCAGTTTTTTCTAAACCCATTATCAACCCTGCCCAAACCTTCGGTTGCTTTAATAAATGCAAAACCGATCTTCATTTTTTTATCTTCCATGGCCTGCACAGCTTTCCAGTCTATATTATGCTGGTAGCGACTTACATCAATGCCGTGTATGGTGTAATTTACCGGAAGGTCGATACCAAAAGCAGGGTAACGCACAAATTTAGGCCTGCTTAAAAACTCATTAATATAATAAACAGCAGTAGCAATTACTGCCAGCAGTATCAGCGGAATTAAAATACTTTTTAAAATGCCTTTCTTCTTTTTTGCCAAGGGTTGGGTATTGCAGGGTTGGTATGCAGATAAGTTACAAATTAGCAATAATTGCTTTTACCGGTTTGATAAAATTTTCCTAAATGAATTTACTTCAGCAGTTTTTTTACAAATTTAAAATCGCCTGCATTTATCTTCAGAAAGTAAACTCCTTTAGAAAGGTATTGCGAGGGTACTTCAACATATTCGGAGCCGTTTACCAAATTTATTTTTCTTGTATAAATCCTTTGCCCCAAAGCATTGTATAAATTAACGGTGGCTGTGTTGGCAACCATTTTGCGCATGTAAATATAAAACTGATTGCCAACCGGGTTTGGAAATACCTGCACCACATTTTGCCCAGTAGTTACATCCGGTACTTTGGCCGTAATGTTGTTTTTTGTTACCAGCCAGTATTCCGGATCTATCAATACTGTGTCTGCAATAAATCCGATATTTCTAAAAAAGGTTTCGCCATTGGTTTTATTATCCACCACAATGGTTTTTTCCTGTGTTGCATTTTTAAATTTAAGGGCCACTGGTAATTCAAAAAAATCAACAGAATTGTGAGATGTGGTTTGATTCATTTTTATATTTACATACTGAGTACCAATCGGTGTCCACTGCACATTGTAAGATGGATAACCCTGCCCTTTAAACCAGTCTTTAAAAAACTCCGACAGGTTTTGTCCGCTAACCTGCTCCAGGTTTCTTTTTAAATCATCTGTTTTGGCAAAGCCATAAGCAAGTTTGGGGTCGTTAATATATTGTCGTAATGCATTCAAAAAAACCTGGTCGCCCAATTTCCAGCGCAGCATATATAAAAGATAACTACCCTTATTGTAACTCAGCCTGCCCGAAAATATTCTGCCCACATTGGTTGTATCATCTATCCAAACAGATCCGCCGGTTGCAGAAGTAATATTATTAATTACATTTTTTCTGTTGTTAAGTGTATTGGCCGGATATTTATTTTCGAGGTAAACAGCAGCCAGGTATGTTGCAAAGCCTTCATTCAGCCAGATATCTTCCCAACTACCACAGGTAACTTTATCGCCAAACCATTGATGTCCCAGTTCATGTGCAACCAGGCTTTCATTAACATTCACCATAAAAGAAGCTGTCTGGTGCTCCATACCACCACCCCAGCTAAACTGTACATGGCCATATTTTTCTTTTATAAAAGGATAGTCGCCAAAGTTGCTGTGAAAAAACTGCAAGGCATCCAGCGCATTTTGTGTACCCGCCTGAAAGGCAGCCAGGTTCTCGGGATAACAATAGGTTTGCATAGGTAGATTGGTGCTTCCCAGCAAAACGCTGTTATTAAAAACAGTATAATTAGTAACTGCAAAACATACCAGGTAAGATGCAATGGGGTAGCGGTGTTTCCAGTAAGTTAGTTTATTTGTGCCTCCTGCAACAAGCGTTTCATTTTGTAACAATCCATTTGAAGCGGCCTTGTATTGCTGAGGGGCTGTTATTAAAATATCAATTGAATCTGCTTTATCATCCAGCCCGTTTTTGCAAGGCCACCAATCCCTGCTGCCATAAGGTTCACTCAAACTCCACATTACCGGTATGCCTGCATGAGTGGTTGTTACAAAAGAACCAAATCCGTTATTGGCAGGCACGCCTTTATAATAAATAGAAACAGAATCGAGTACTCCGGAATTGATAGCTACTGGAAAATCAAATGAAAGTGTATTGTTTGTGTGTTGCTTTACTAATAGAGCGTTGCGTTGTTTAACGCTATCAACTGTCAAAGCATTCATCAGATCAATTTGAATATTGTTGGTTGCAGCAGTAATAACAAAATACACGGTTACTTTTCCGGTAATATATCTTACGGCCGGATTTACTTCCCATTCGCAGCGATAATATTTTACATCGTAATTAGTACTGGCCGATGTTATTGATTCAACAAAATTATTTCCCGCAACAATTCTTTGGTGAGCAGCCTGTTCCATCAAAGCAATATCATTTACTTGTTTACAGGTTTCGGCAGGTGTTTGTGCTATGCCCTGCAGACTGCTGAATATTAAAAAAAATAAAAAGTTGCGCATATATAACAATTTAATTGTCTCTTAAAGCCAATAGATTTCAAACTAAAGTTCCTAAAGTTTTGTGAAAGGGCAATAATGAACCCAAGTTGGCGTTTTAGACAGAGCCCGTATTTAATTCGGTAACCCCCAAAGAAAACGTAGTTAGGCATGATTAAACAAATTTATTCGCCTTTTAAAGTATCCAAATCTGTTTGGATATTTTTTTTTATGGTATTACTTGCCAATGCAGCCAAGGCTGATGCTTTTAGTGATACTACTAAAAAACAATTACTGGCATCTGCAAAAAACAATGCCGGTTTTATAACGCTGGAACCCAATGTTGTTTTTCCTGAAGTGCTGACAGGTAATGAAAAAGAGGCGCTGCTTTATATAGAAAAATTTTCAGAAAACAGAAGAGCATATCTTATACGCACCTACAACCGCAGTAAAAAGTTTTTTCCTAAAGTAACCGCCATTTTAAAGAAACATAATTTGCCGCAGGAGCTTCGGGTTTTGCTGGCACTGGAAAGTGCTTTTAATGGTAACGCTGTATCAAAAGCAGGTGCTGTTGGTTACTGGCAGATAATGGATGAGGTTGCAAAAGAGTATGGTTTAAAATATGTAGCGCAGGCAAAAAAAGAAGAAAAGAAAAAAGCAGAGAAAAAGAAAGGTGAAAAAATAGCACCTGTTGCAAAAAAAACAGCTACACCAAAAGACGACCGTAAAAATTTTAATAAATCTACCTACGCAGCTGCCCGTTATTTAAAAGACCGCAGCCGTAATCTGAATAACAATCTTTTATTGATGGTAGCCAGTTACAATTGTGGTGTGGGTAATGTTTGGGAAGCCATGAAAAAGACTGGCAAGGCAGAGCCTGATTTTTGGGATATTAAAGCATACCTGCCAGCCGAAACACAGGCTTATGTAATGAATTTTATTACGCTGAATGTAGTTTTTCATAATTACGAGAAGTACACTAACAACACATTATTGTTTACGCCAACAAAAGTTAAAATTGAAAATATAGGTAGTAATTTAACAGAAGAATTAAGTTCCAAAACAACGCTTAATTAAGGTTACTGTTTTACATCATTTCGAAAAGCGATATTATTGGCAGGGCTTCTTAAATAAACGCCAATCGGCTTACCTTTGCCCATGCCGCAATTCAATTGGAACGATAGCAGGAATTTAATCAGCAAACTTACTTTCAGGCGTATTATTAATGGTAGCAAAGTTTTGGGCAGTTTTTATATCAGCCGTTTGCTAAACAGGCCTGTGCAATGGGGTTACCCCGTTTCTATTTCTTTTGAACCAACCACCAGCTGCAACCTTCGTTGCCCGGAATGCCCCAGCGGGCTCAGGCAGTTCAGCCGCCCTACGGGCATGTTACAAAACGATTTTTTTAAACGCACCATTGATGAAATTCACAAAGAGTTATTGTACCTCATTTTTTATTTTCAGGGCGAGCCTTACCTGAACCCCGATTTTTTAGCGATGGTAAAATATGCCAGCGATAAAAAAATATACACGGCCACATCTACCAATGCACATTATTTAACAGATGAAGTGGCTAAAAAAACTGTAGAGAGTGGTCTTGACCGCCTGATCATTTCTATTGATGGTACCACACAGGAGGTTTACCAGCAATACCGGGTTGGTGGTAACCTGGATAAAGTGCTGGAAGGCGCAAAAAATATTATGAAGTGGAAAAAAGAATTGAAAAGTAAAACGCCTTTTGTTTTTTTTCAGTTCCTTGTTGTAAAACCAAACGAGCACCAGGTTGAAGATATTAAGCGGCTTGCCAAAGAAGTAGGTGTTGATGAAGTTCGTTTTAAAACAGCACAGGTGTACGAATATGAAACTGATCCAAACAATCTGATCCCTTCCATTGATAAATTCAGCCGTTACAAAAAAAATGCAGATGGCACCTACACCGCAAAAAACAAACTCGCCAACCGCTGCTGGAAAATGCAGCATGCCAATGTAATTACCTGGGATGGTTTGGTTGTACCCTGTTGTTTTGATAAAGATGCCACACACCAGCTGGGCAATTTAAAAAACCAGTCGTTTAAAGAAATATGGCATAACGATAATTACAAACAGTTCAGAAGTGAACTAATGAAAAGCAGAAAAAACATTGATATTTGTGCTAATTGCAGTGAAGGCGTGTCTGTGTGGAAAGATTAAACGGTTTCAATTTTTTTATAAAAATTTATCTTTATGGACCAACCAGCTTTTAATGAACGCCTCAGGCAGATACTGATTCTGCTCCTTATACTTGCCATTGCAATATTATTGATTAGCCAAATCACCATCTTTATACCCGGTTTGTTGGGCGGAATTACGTTGTATATTTTAAGCCGTACATTATATTTCCAACTCATCTTTAAAAGAAAATGGAAAAAAGGGTGGACAGCGCTTTTATTTATCCTTTGTTATCTTATCATCATTGCATTTCCTGTTTATATAAGCATAACACTGGCTTCCCCCAAAATAAGTTCAATTGCAGAAAACCAGGAAGAGATAATAAAAAGCATCCAATCCCTATCAGAAAAAGTTAAAGAAAAAACAGGCTTTACTATTTTAACTGCACAAAGTGCAAAAACAATAGCACAAAAAGTTTCTACTTTTATTCCGGGCATTTTAAATAGTACCATGGTTTTACTTACTAACCTTATCATCATGTTTTTTCTTTTGTATTATTTACTGGTACAGGGCCGGGATATGGAAAAGTATTTAAGTAAAGTCATACCGCTAAAAGATGAAAATGTACACCTGCTGGCAGGCGAAACAAAAATGATGATACGGGCAAATGCGCTGGGCATACCCATTATATGTGTTGTACAGGGCGCATTTGCCGCACTAGGTTACTGGATATTTGGTATAGAGGATTGGGGGCTCTGGGGTTTTGTTACAGGCGTATTTGCTTTCTTCCCGCTGGTTGGCACTATGATTATCTGGGTGCCATTGGTTGGTTATTTATTTATTCATGGCAGCAATCTGCCCGCAATCGGTCTCACTATTTACAGTTTTGTTGTTACAGGTAATGTAGATTATTTAGCCCGGCTGAAACTGATGAAATATATGGGTGATGTGCATCCGGTTATTACCGTACTGGGTGTTATTGTAGGCCTTAATCTTTTTGGATTTATGGGCCTCATTTTCGGACCTTTACTCGTCAGTTATTTTTTGATTATGGTAAAAATTTATATAAATGAATTTGATACCTCTGTTGAAAACAATGAAAATTCATCAACAGAAACTTAAAGAGGCATTTTATTTATGAGTATAGAAAAAGATATCAATCAAAGTTCATTTCGCAACGAATATCAAAAGGGCATCATCAATCTTATTTATACCTACAACTGGATGAATGAGAAAATGAAAAAAGTTTTTGATAAGGAAGATGTAACAGCCCAACAATATAATATCCTGCGTATTTTACGGGGAGCAGGAAAACCAATTTCCACTTTACAGATACGGGAACGTATGCTGGATAAAATGAGCGACACCAGCCGCATTGTTGACCGCCTTGTTTTAAAAGGCCTGGCCAAAAAAAATGTATGCAAGGATGATAAACGGCTGGTAGATGTAAGCATCAGCCCCAAAGGGAAAACCCTTTTGGAAAAAATTGATCAATACGAAAAAGATATAGATGCAATTTTGGGTAACCTTTCCGATGCCGAAGCAAAAACTTTAAATAAATTGTTAGATAAAATTCGTCAATCTGATTAATCAAAAAATATTTATGAAATTTTCTTTCCCTTTTTTATTGCTCATTGTCATCCCGATAGCTATCGGGAGCATATTGCCCATTGTTTCTTCTGCTCAAACCAAAGCAGAGTTCCGTGGCGTATGGGTTGCCACTGTTGAAAATATCGACTGGCCTTCACGTGGTAATTACAATTCCGATTCTCAAAAAGTAGAATTCATCCGCCTGCTGGATTTGCACCAGCGCAATGGTATGAATGCAATGATTGTACAGATACGCCCCGTAACCGATGCATTTTATCCATCGCAATACGAACCCTGGAGCGAATATCTTACAGGTAAACAGGGGCAACCACCCGTACCTTATTACGACCCTTTAGAATTTATGATTGCCGAAACCCACAAGCGTGGCATGGAGTTTCATGCATGGATGAATCCTTACCGGGCTGTTTTTAATATCAACAAATCATCTGTTGCTGATACGCATATCACCAAAATTCATCCGGAATGGTTTTTAACCTACGGCGACAAAAAATATTTCGATCCGGGTATTAAAGAGGCTCAACAATATGTAACCAATGTGGTAAAAGATGTGGTAAGCAGGTATGCTGTTGATGCTATTCATTTTGACGATTATTTTTATCCTTATAAAATTGCCGGTAAAGAATTTCCGGATTATGCCAGTTATAATAAATACGGTAATGGCATGAGTAAAGATAACTGGCGCAGAAGCAACACCGATTCCATAATCAGCATGTTGAGCACTGTAATTAAAAAAGAAAATCCCAAATGCCAGTTTGGTATCAGCCCGTTTGGTGTATGGCGTAATATAAATAAGGACTCTGTTAACGGCAGCAAAACAAATGGCGCACAAACCAATTACGACGATCTGTATGCCGATATTTTACTGTGGCTGCAAAAAGGATGGATAGATTATGTAGCACCGCAACTGTATTGGGAATTTGGCCATAAAGTAGCCCCTTACGAAATTTTATTAGACTGGTGGGGTAAACATACCTACGGTAAAAACTGTTACATAGGCCTGGGCATTTACCGTGCAAACAGTAATGCCGCCTGGAAAGATGTAACACAATTACCCCGCATGATTGATGCCCTTCGCAACACACCCAACATACAAGGCATGATCTTTTTCAGCAGTAAAACTTTTGAAAAAAACCCCAATGGATGGAACGATACGCTGAGATTGAATTATTTTAAAGAGCCGGCAAAAACGCCTCCAATGAATTGGATAAAATAATTTTATTTTGCCTCTTTCTTGTCCTCATTTCCATCGAGGATACCTTGGTTTTGAGTCTTTGACTCACCCAATGATTTTATTTACCTTTGTTGTATTAAAATAGAATTTATGCCCGGATATGAACATTTTGGAAAAGAAGAAATTAAAGAAGTAAATGATGTGCTGGAAACAGGTATTCTTATGCGCTATGGCTTTGATGGCCCACGTAAGGGAATATGGAAAGCCAAAGAACTGGAGCAAGCTATTTGCGAAACCTTTGGTTGCAAACATGCACAGTTATTAAGCAGTGGTACCGCTGCATTAACAACAGCCATGAGTGCATTAGGCATTGGCCACGGCGATGAAGTGATTTTACCTTCCTTTACATTTGTTGCCAGTTTTGAAGCAATAATAAGTGTGGGTGCCGTTCCGGTTTTTGTAGATGTGGATGATACACTGACTTTAGATCCTGAAGCAGTACGCAATGCACTTACGGAAAAAACAAAATGCATCATGCCCGTACACATGTGCGGCAGTATGGCTGACCTGGATGCGCTGCAAGCCATTTGCAAAGAACATAATTTAGTTTTGCTGGAAGATGCCTGCCAGAGCATTGGCGGCACATACAAAGGAAAAAAACTGGGCACTATCGGCGATGCTGGAACCTTTAGTTTTGATTTTGTAAAAACCATTACCTGTGCCGAAGGCGGTGTGGTGATGACCAACCGTGAAGATGTATATATTGCCAGCGATGGCTACACCGATCATGGGCACGATCATAAAGGTGTTGACCGTGGAGCTGATCTGCATCCTTTCATCGGTTACAATTTCCGCATCAGTGAATTGCATGCTGCTGTTGGGTTGGCACAGATAAAAAAACTGGATACTTTTTTAGCCATTCAGAAAAAAAATCACACAGCATTAAAAAATGCGCTGGCGCAAATACCTGAAGTAAGTTTTAGAAGAATACCTGATGAAAGTGGTGACAGCTGCACTTTCTTAAGCTGGTTTTTACCAACCGAAGAAGCAACCAGGGCTGTGGTTGACGAATTAAAAGCACAGAATATTCTAGCCGGTAATTTTTACTGGTTCATTAATAACTGGCATTATATCAGCAAGTGGGAGCATCTTAAAAATGCAGTAACATTAAACAGTTTGCACCCCGATTTAAAAGCTGCAGTCATTCATCATGCAACAAAAGATTTTGCTGCAAGCGATGCTATTATGAGCCGCTGCATATCTACAGCCATTGGTTTAATGTGGACAGATGAGCAATTGAAAAACAAATGCGAACAGATGGTTGGGGTGATACAGAAAGTGTTGAGTGAGCAGAAGGTGGCTGTGTAAAAAACTTCTCCAAATACAAACGGCAATTTTATGGTTGGCGTTTTTTTATTCCCTAATATGAAGGCAGAATTCCTGTATTGGGTTTCCCTTCCAGATAATCATTATACTGTAAAGAACCCAGCCTGAACCTAAGCGGAATTTTTGTTGCCTTTTCAAACTGCAATTCTTTTTTACAGAAGAACCCAAAATTACAGGTATAAAAATTTGATGGTATCGCCATTAAATTTATGCTGGTTACAGGCAAGCTGCTACTTTTTTGTAAACTCTCTTTCTTTGGCTGTTTGTAATATTTTTTAAAATTATCGCCATAGCAACTGCGATAAAAGTTTGTATCGGCTTTCGGTGATATTTCTAAAGGGATAGGTTTGGGTTTATATGTAGTAAAATCTATTTCACTTTTAAACCCGTTATTTTGGGCAAAAGCGCCGCCTACTACAAAAATCATGCAGAAAAATAAAATTTTAGCTTTTTTATACATTTTGCTTGCACTTATCTCTGTAAATTTACGTTGTTATTCAAAGCATGGATTACAGTTTTTTAAAACCACCAGAATTATTACCCTAATAGAAATGTATATATGGCTTTAGGTCAGGGATTATATCAAAAGCAATTACAGAAATTATCGCCCCAGCAAATTCAGTTAATGAAATTGCTACAGGTGCCTACTGCCCAGCTGGAAGAAAGAATAAAGGAAGAGATTGAGGAAAACCCTGCCCTGGAAGAAGCCGAAGACGGCCACGAGACCGAATACGATGAATCTAAAGATGAATTTTCTGATACCAATACAGAAGAAACAGAAATGGATGGCAGTGTGGATGAATATGATAATATAGACATCAGCGAATATGTAAGCGATGGCGATGATGAAGTGGGCGATTATAAACTAAAAGACACAAATTATCCCGAGCTTGATGAAGGAAAAGAAATACCCATTAAAGTTGAAAGGGGCTTTAATGAGTTTATGCTTGAGCAACTGGGCATGCTTACCATTGATGAAAATCAGAAAAAAGTAGCGTTGCAAATTATTGGTAACCTCGATGATGATGGATATTTAAGAAGAGAGTTTTCGGCTATTGTTGATGATCTTGCCTTTAGGCAAAATATTACAACAACCGAAGAAGAAATTGCAGAACTGGTTTTACAGATTCAGCAATTTGATCCGCCAGGCATTGCCGCCCGTAACCTGCAGGAATGTTTATTGCTGCAGCTTGAAAGAAAATTACACGAAGGCAAGCATGTAGAAATGGCCATTAGAGTGCTTGAAAAATACTTTGATGAGTTTACGAAAAAGCATTACGAAAAAATTCAGCGTGGATTTGATTTGAACGACGACCAGTTGAGGGAAGTAATAAATCAGATCGTTAAATTAAACCCCAAGCCTGCAGGATCGGTTGGCGAAAGCAGCCGGGCCGAAAGCTATGTGGTGCCCGATTTTTTTATTTACAACAATGCCGGCAAACTTGAACTAACACTCAACAATAAAAATGCGCCCGACCTCCGCATCAGCGAAGGGTACCGGGATATGCTGAAAGAATATGACCGGGGCAGTAAAAAAGACAAGCGGCAAAAAGAAGCGGTTATCTTCATCAAACAAAAAATTGATGCAGCCAAATGGTTTATTGATGCCATTAAACAACGGCACAATACTTTGCTGAACACCATGGAAGCTATCATGAATTACCAGCGTGCATTTTTTATATCGGGCGATGAAACAGATTTGCGGCCCATGATTTTGAAACACATTGCAGAAGAAACCAATCTTGATATTTCTACGGTAAGCCGCGTTGCCAACAGCAAATTTGTACAAACAGAGTTTGGCACTTACCGGCTTAAATTTTTCTTTAGCGAAAGTTTGCAAACCGATAGCGGCGAAGAAGTAAGCACCCGGGAGGTTAAAAAAATACTGAGCAATATTATTGAAGCTGAAGATAAAAAGCATCCTTACAGCGATGAAAAATTAACGGAGATGTTGCAGGAAAAAGGATATAATATTGCACGAAGAACCGTTGCCAAATACAGGGAACAACTGAATATATCGGTAGCACGGTTAAGAAAAGAATTATGATGACAGACAACAGACAACAGACGATGGACAACAGACTAGAAAACATTAATAGTGTTTCTGTGGTCTATGGTCGGTGGTCCGTGGTCTCTGTCCTGGCGCAGTTTTTTTCTGTTGTATTTCACCCGTTGTTTATTCCGTTTTATGTAATTGGGTTTTTAATAAATTATCACCCTTCATATTTTTCTGGTTTTAGTTTTTACTCAAAGTTCGAAATAATGAGATCTGTTTTTGTAAACACCATTATATTCCCTGCTTTTGCTTTACTGGTGATGAAGGGGCTGGGATTTGTAAAATCAATTTTATTACATACCCAGCAAGACAGGATTGGCCCTTACCTTGCCAATATGATCTTTTATTTCTGGATGGCCCGTGTGTTTTTCAATTTCAAACCAGACTTAACGCCTGTGCTTGCTGTTTTTATGACCGGTGTTTTTCTTACAACAGCCCTTGCATTAATTGCCAATATCTTTTCTAAAATAAGTATGCATGCTATTGGTTGCGGCGGCATGTTGGGCATCTTTATCATTATCATGAACAGCAACAGCATGTTAATGACCTGGCCTTTATCCATCGCTTTACTTATTACAGGCCTGGTTTGCACCTCCCGCTTAATTGTAAGCAACCATACACCAAAAGAAATTTATCTGGGGCTTTTTGTTGGATTGGTTTGCCAGTTTGCTGCAGCGATTGCTATCCTCTAAAATAAAAAGACCCTGCTTGTAACTGCAGAGTCTCTTTCTCCTGTCGTGCCTAACAATAAAAACTTTAAAACTGTAGATGAAATATAGTTTTCAATGCAAGTATTTTGAAAACCAGCACGGGTTCGTTGGTACTGGTTTTATTTTTCTTTGGGTACGATTTTAGTGTTTTAGTTTTGCTTACTGTTAAACAATTTCGTTTCTATAAATCGTTTTTAGTTAACAGTTTATTGTGTTTAAAATTAAAATGGCTCACATATTTTTAAATCGTATGCCGAAAGAAGTAAAACCACTTAGCAACTTTACTTTTTTACCTGAAGCTCTTTAGTAAATATGCTTAAATAACATGCCGGCAGCTTAACAGATTGATTGCAATTGAATATAGCCACGCCGCTGCTAAATCTTTATCTTTGCTGCTTAATGTGATTGAAGATGAGTTTTAAGATATTTCTGAATTTACTGCTTTTGTTTTTTTTCATTAATACAAAGGCGCATACAAAAAAAGCAGGCTTCGATAAAACTGCTTTTTACAGTGCTATGGCTACAAATGATGTGAATTCGATTAATGCCCAATTGAACATGGTAAAAACTTCTTCTATAAATGAAAAAGAAGCTTACGAAGGAGCATTACTGATGAAAAAGGCAGGGCTGATTACGAAGCCTGCAGAAAAATTAAGCCTTTTTAAAGCCGGCCGCCTAAAGCTTGAGGCTGCCATAAAAAAGGATAAAGAAAATGCAGAGTTTAGTTTTTTGCGGCTTATCATACAGGAACATGCGCCTAAAATAGTTGAGTACCGCAATAATATAGATGCCGATGTTTCAACCATACGCTCCAATTTTAAAACACTTTCGCCGGTGATTCAGCAGGCTATAAATGATTATACTAAAAAATCGAAGGTTTTAAAACCGCTTTAGTCTTAATTTGCAGTACATGAGTAAAAAGATTCTGGTCATTTATTATACCCAATCGGGGCAGCTGGAAGATATCCTCAACAATTTTACAGCACCACTTGAACAAGCAGGTAATACTGTTGAAAAAGTTCGTGTGCATGTTGCCAACAATTATCCCTTTCCCTGGAATGGTAAAGCTTTTTTTGCTGTGATGCCCGATTGTGTTTTAAGTGTACCTACTCAGCTAAAACCTTTTCAACTTAAAGAAAATAAATACGACCTGGTTATATTGGGTTACCAGGCATGGTTCCTGTCGCCCAGTATTCCCGTTAATTCTATATTAAACGATCCGGCAGTAAAAGCTCTTTTAAAAGATACGCCGGTTGTTACCATTACCGGTGCCCGCAATATGTGGATCAGCGCCATGCTGCGCATAAAAAAAATATTGAAAGATGCCGATGCAAAACTGGTTGGCAGCATTGCTCTTTTTGATAAACACCATAATTTTATAAGTTTCATCACTATTTTTTATTGGATGTTTAAGGGTAAAAAGGGGCGCTGGCTGGGTATTTTTCCAACCCCGGGAGTTTCAGAGGTTGATATTAAAAAAACAGCTGATTATGGCAGAACAGTTCAAAAATATTTAACCGGTACAAACTGGGATGGTTTACAGGATGAGCTGATTGAGCAAAAAGCAATAGAAGTAAAATATAATTTAATGTTCATAGAATCTAAGGCAAGTAAAATTTTTGCAATATGGGCCAACATCATAGCAAAAAAGAAAAAAAAGACTGCCTGGCTTGTTGCATTCAAATATTATCTTTTAATTGCACTGTTTATAGCGGCACCAATAATATTAACGGTAGATTTTATTTTCTTTAAACCCTTTTTATCGGGCCGCATTAACAAACAAAAACAACTTTATTCAGGCGTATATTAACCAATAGAACAGATGTCATTAAACGAGGTTTACATTACAAATACAGCAGCATTCTTTCCTAACAATCCTGTTTCAAACGATGAGATGGAAGATTACCTGGGTTATATCAATGATGCACCATCCAGGTCTAAAGCGATTGTGCTGCGGAACAACGGTATAAAAAACAGGTTTTATGCACTCACCAAAGAGGGCAAACCAACACATACCAATGCACAAATGACCGCCGAAGCTGTAAGGGCATTATTTAAAGATAATCCGGAGGGTATTAAAAATATAGAACTCTTAAGTACCGGAACATCCACACCCGATCAACTTATGCCTTCGCATGGTGTGATGGTGCATGGATATTTACCGGAAACAAAACCGGTTGAAGTAGTTTCGCCATCGGGCGTTTGCTGTGCCGGTATGCATGCATTTAAATATGCTTACCTGTCTACTAAAGCTGGCGAAGTGCAACAGTCTGTTGCCACCGGTTCCGAGCGTTTTTCTCTTTCGTTGATTTCGTCCAATTTTGAAGACGAAGCAAAAAAATTAAAGGAGTTGGTTGATGATCCTTACATCGGTTTTGAAAAAGAATTTTTAAGATGGATGTTGTCAGACGGCGCCGCTGCATTCCACATTTCAAACAAAAAAAATGAAACAGGCATAAGTTTAAAGGTTGAATGGATGGAAGGTTTTTCTTACGCAAACGAACTGGAGCCTTGTATGTACCAGGCTTGCGAAAAACAGAAAGATGGTACACTAAAAAGTTACCAGGATTATACCCCGCAGGAATTAACAGCTCAATCAATCATGAGTATTAAGCAGGATGTAAAACTGCTGAGCAAAAATATTGTGTTGTATGGTGGTTATGGTGTAAGTGCATCGCTGGCCAAGCATGGCGTTAAGTCAGAAGAGATTGATTATTTTTTACCACACATGAGCAGCAATTTCTTTAAAGATAAAATTTACCAGCAACTGATAGCAAACGGAACAGGCATTATGTACGATAAGTGGTTTGTAAACCTGAGTGAGGTTGGCAATGTTGGTGCAGCATCTGTTTATTTTATGGTGAACGAATTATTTCACAGTGGCAAGCTTAAAGTTGGCGATAAGATATTTCTGCTGGTGCCGGAAAGCTCCCGTTTCTCTTACATGTATAGTTTGCTTACGGTTTGTTGATAGTTTTAAAAAAAATACAACGCAGCATCTTCAGTGTATCCCTTTCAGATAATAAACAAAGTTTTAGTTTACAAGCAACTTAATCAATAGTTAGCGTGTCTCTCCTTGTAAACAACACAAAAAATGAAAAAAGAGGTTATTGCTGTTATTGCCTGTATTGTTTTTGTAACAGCCTGCAAAAATAATGGTGTTGGTAATGTGGATGCTTACGTACCCATGTATGCCAATACAGCCGATGCCAAACAGATTGTTTTACAAGGTCCTCAGCCCATAATTAATGGCGGTAAAATTGCCACGCTTGGCAATTATGTTTTTCAGGTAGAAACAGATAAGGGTATACACATAATAGATTACAGCAACGCTGCCACACCGGTTAAAAAAGGTTTTATAAAAAATGCTTTATGCCGTGAGTTGGCCATTAAAGGAAGCAGCATTTATACTAATAATTTATCCGACATGGTTGTGATAGACATCAGCAATCCAGATGCTGTTACAGTTTCTTCCAGAATTGACAATGCTTTTCCGGATTTAGCCCTGCAGTTTCCTCCCTGTACCGATTGTTATTTTGAATGTGCAGATGCCTCAAAGGGAATGGTAATACAATGGAATAAGCAACAGGTAAATAACCCAAAATGCAGACGATAATGAAGCAATATCAAATCATCATCCTATTTGTTTGTTCCATATTTTTTATGGTTGCCTGTACTAAAGAATCAGGAACAAATACAAGCGCTGCCGGCAATTCTCAAAACGGGCAAAACGGATCGTTAAGCAGGTTTATAATTGTAAACAATTATTTGTACACCATCAGTAACGACGCATTATCGGCCTACAATATTTCAAATGCCGCAACACCTGTTTATAAAAGTAAAGTAAGTGTTGGCTTTTCAATACAAACAATATTTGCTTATCAGGATAAATTATTTATCGGCTCTAATACCGATATGTACATTTACTCATTAGCCAACCCCGAGGTGCCAACCAAGTTGGCAACAGTAACTTATTTTGTAAGAGGCGATGACCCTGTTGTTGCTAATGATACGGTTGCATATTCAACCGTACGCAACCAGTTTGGCGGTGTACTAAACTGTTTCAACATAAAAAATATAAGTGACCCCTTTATTGTAAACACCTTTCCTATGATTAACCCCTATGGTTTGGGCATAAAAAATACTGCTTTATATGTATGTGAGGCCGATAGCGGTATTAAGGTTTTTAATATTGCCAACGCTTATACTCCTGTATTATCAAAAACATTACGTTTTAATGAAACTGCTTACGACGTAATTGTTGCCGGCAACATTTTGGTTTGCTATATTAAAAGCGGCATTACTTTTTTTGATATTGCTAATGCCCTGTCACCGGTTTTTATTTCCAGTATTAAAAACTGATTTTAATTAATCTACCCATGCTACGTTTACTATTTGTTTTTGGGGTAAGTTTATTTTTGGGTAAAGCTGTTACAGCACAACCAAAAAAAAATGATATTAACCTCCGCACAAATATCTTATCCTGGTTGGAGCCTAATGCAGGTGGCCCTGTTTTAGGATTGGAGTATTTTATTAACGGCAAGTTTAGCATTGGGGCAGATGCCGGTTTTATTTTTTACAACCCGTTAAAAATTAATGAAATTAATCTAGGCAATCCAAACGGATATAAACTAAAACCAGAAGTAAGGTTTTATCTGTATAAAAAAAACAAGGTAGATCCAACCCGGCTGTTTTTTGCGCTTGAAGGACTTTTTTTAAAAACCAAAACTCCTAATTACAGCGACCTGCCCATAACAGACAACATGGGAAACATAGTTTATTATTATTTGGGGGGATTTGACGAAATAAAAAAAGTAACAGGCTTTAATACAAAAGCAGGGATACAAATTCCACGTTTTTTTATACCAAAAATGATGATTGAATTATACCTTGGCATAGGCTTGAAATCGAAGACATATAGTTTTAGTAACCTGCCCAGTGGCGCAGTTATTGAGCAAAGGGGAACAAGCCGTTTATTATTAGAAACCGATATTGACGGCACCTATCCTTCCTTAGCAGCAGGTTTTAAGTTGATTTACAAAATAAAAGAATAACCCTTCTTTATTCGTATCGTTTTTCCATTGGCTTTATTTAACTTCGCCGGGCTAACAATTCTTTTATGAAAAAAGAAGAAATTCCACAAGACGACGGCGCACTCAACAAATTAACCAAAGAAGTGGTGTATGCAGTTGATGGCTCGGGCAAATACTCAAGCGAACTTAGCAGCGGTTGGGATGTAAAGACAAAAGCCCTTGACCTTGCCTGGCAGGATATTGAAAAGCGCATTGAAGCTGCCAGGCAGAAAGTACTGAATAACGAAGCCAGCCCTATTTTATATTTTCTTGAATTAAGGTTGATGGATATGGGCATATTGGCTGCTTATACAGGTTTTTGGAAATGGACGATTAAAAGCCATTTAAAACCAGCTGCATTTAAAAATTTATCTCAACAAAAATTACAGAAATACGCCGATGCATTTAATGTAAGTGTGGAGGAGCTTAAAACTATGAATGTGCATGACAACTGAATTTGAACATTTACAGGCAGCGCATTGCGAAAACGGCGTTACTACAAATTTATTAAGGAGAGCGGGTGCAACAAAACTTACCGAGCCGCTTTCTTTTGGCATTGGCTCTGGTTTGTTTTATGTGCAATTACCTTTTCTTGTAATTAACAACGGACCAGCTATTGCCTTTCGCACTATGCCAGGGCTTATTTTTAAAAGAACATGTAATGCACTCGATATACCGGTTTTCAGAAAAAAATTTTCATCAAGAGAAACCGGAAAAAAATATTTAGATGATTGTCTGGCAAAAGGACAACCCGTTGGCGCACAGGTAGGCGTTTACTATCTTACTTATTTTCCAAAAGAGTACCGTTTCCATTTCAATGCACACAATATGATTGTTTTTGGAAACGAAGATGACCGGTATCTTATCAGCGATCCGGTAATGGAAACACCTACATCATTATCTGATTACGAACTGGACAGGGTGCGTTTTGCAAAAGGTGCTTTTGCTCCACATGGGCAAATATATTATCCCAAAGAAAAAAAGATAGTTACTGATGAGCAGATGGCAAAGGCCATTATTAAAGGCATCAAAAGAAATGTAAATCACATGTTACTCATACCGGGTAATATTGCCGGCGTAAGTGGTATTGCCGGTACCGGAAAAAAAATAAAAAAATGGAAAGCTAAACTTGGCGATGAAAAAGCTGGATTGTATTTAGCGCAGTTGGTACGCATGCAGGAAGAGATAGGCACCGGTGGTGGCGGATTCCGTTATATTTACGCTGCATTTTTACAGGAGGCGCATGCATTTGTTCCTGCAGATGAGCTACTCGATATTTCAAAAATATTTACAGAAGCCGGCGATAAATGGCGCACCGCTGCAGTACAGGCCGCCGGTATTTATAAAGGCCGCATTGGCAGCCAGGCCGATTATGGTGTGATGGGAGATTACCTGATTGAAATTTCGGAGATAGAGAAAAAAGCATTTAAGGCATTGGGCAAAATAAAATGGAATTCATGAGCAATGCAGCTGTGCGTATAAATAATTTAGGGTTTACTTATCCCCGTCAATCTGCTTCCTGCTTTACTAATTTAAATTTAGAAGTACAGGAAGGCGAACGGTTTGGATTGTTTGGTCCAAATGGCGCAGGTAAAACCACGCTCATGAATTGCATGACCGGTTTATTAAAATTTAGTGAAGGAAGCATACAATTGCTCGGTCACGAAATTACCCATCACAAAAAAGCAATCAATAAACTTTTTGGTTTTGTACCGCAGGATTTTTCTTTTTACCAGGAACTGAGCCCTGCTGAAAACCTGGCTTTTTTTGGCGCCTGGAGCGGTTTACAAAAAGCTGAGATTAAAAATAAAACCACCGAGTTGCTGGAAGTACTTGGTCTTACAGAAGTTCGTAATAAAAAAGTAGAGCAGTTTTCTGGCGGTATGAAACGACGTGTAAACCTTGCTATTGGTGTAATTCACAATCCACGTATTTTATTTTTAGATGAACCAACTGTTGGTGTGGATGTACATACCCGCCATGCCATCATCAATTATCTTAAAAAATTAAATGAAGATGGCACCACACTTATTTATACATCGCACCAGTTAAGTGAGGCCGAAGACCTTTGCAATAAAGTAGCATTGATTGATGATGGAAAAATAATTGCACACAATACACTGAATCAACTTTTGATAGATCATAAAGAAGACGGACTGGAAGGTTTGTTTATTAATTTAACCGGCAAATCGTACAGAAACTCATAATGTTTAAACTCTGGAGCACTATATTAAAAGACATGCGCATTCTCACCCGTGACCGGTTGGGACTGGTGTTTATGTTTGTAATGCCGATTGTACTGGCAGTTGTTATTACAGCTGTGCAAAACAGTACGTTCGAAATGCTGAACACCAACACGGTTCCTATGTTGATGTGCAACAGAGATACCGGCGAAGCTGGCAAACAAATGCAAACCGCTATTGAAAAAGTGGGTATGTTTAGTTTAAAACAAGTTACACCAAGTGTAACAGACAAAGAGATTTCTGAAAAGATGCATGCAAAAGATGCGGTAATCGCAATCATCATCCCGGCCGACTTTACAAAAAAACTAAAAATAACGGCTGATGCAACTGCAAAAAAAGCATTGAAAAATTTTGGTATGCAAAGCGCCGGTGTTGTAGTAACAAATGACAGCAGCCAGGTTCAACCCATCACCTTATTGTATCACCCGGTATTGCAGGAATCTTTTCGCCATTCAATAAATGGTGCTTTACGCAGTGCATTGCAGGTGGTACAAAATAAAGAAGTTTTAAAAAGCCTCTACTTCGCTTTAAACGAAACCGCATTACCCGATTCGCTGGAGAAGGATTTAATAAACAGCCAGGTTGCTATTGTAGAAATTCCGGTATCAAGAGATGGCAGCCGCAATATCCCCAATGCATCGCAACACAATGTGCCCGCCTGGACGGTATTTGCCATGTTTTTTATTGTAATCTCTTTGGGTGGCAGTGTGGTTCGTGAAAAATTAAACGGCAGTTTTGTGCGGTTAAAAACATTGCCAACAAATTATTTGGTTGCATTAATCTCCAAACAGCTTTCGTATTTATTTATAACATTTGTACAGGCCACGGTTGTTTTTTCCATGGGTATCTGGCTTTTTCCATCCATGGGTTTACCAAAATTAAATTTGCCGGCCGATATTACCGGTGTTGTAATTGTTACCCTTATCTGCGGCTGGTGTGCTGTAAGTTATGCCATCATGATTGGTGTTTTTGCAAAAACGCAGGAGCAGGCAAATGGTATTGGTGCAGTATCCATTGTATTAATGGCGGCTGTGGGCGGTTTACTGGTACCTAGTTTTGCCATGCCCGAATCGTTTCAGTTTGTAATGAAACTATCGCCTTTGCATTGGTGTCTGGAAGCTTATTATGGTTTATTTTTAGAAGGAGGAAAACTGAAAGATGTTATCTTAAATATAATACCTTTACTGGGTATCACTTTTGGCATACAGTTAATCACATTGTTTGGTTTAAAAAGAAAAAATCTGATTTGAATTATTTAATATGGAAACAACCGAATTAAAACTGCAGCTTAAAAAACAGATTATAGAATTTTTGAACCTTATCTCTGTTAAACCCGAAGATATTAAGGACGATGAACCTTTGTTTGGTGAAGGTCTGGGACTTGATTCAATTGATTCGATTGAACTGATTGTTTTATTGGGCAGAGAATACGGGATAGATATAAAAGATCCTAAAGAAGGCCGCAAGATTCTTACAAATGTTAATACCATGGCTGCTTATATTGAGGAGCATCGTACAAAATAATTTTAAAAATAAAAAAGCTGTCAGTCTGAGCTTGTAGAAGACGGTGCTATCAACAAAGCAATATTTGACCAACCCCGCCTTCAACAAGCTCAGGCTGACACCCCAACTAACTTGAGCAGAATTTTCATAACCGGCATGGGCGTAATAAGTGCTATAGGAAATTCTGTAGCCGAAAATCACCAATCGCTTAAAGATGCCACCTGTGGCGTAAGTAAGGCCTTTGATATTTTCCCCACAAAATATACCGGCCTGTTACCTTTTGGCCAGGTACCCATAAGCACAGAAGATTTACTAAAAAAATTGCAGGTAACCGATCCTGGCGTTACCCGTACAACCCTGCTGGCTTTACATGCATTAAATGAAGCCATTACCGATTGCGGAATGGCTGCTGAAGAAATTCAATCACTCGATACAGCACTGATTGGCGCCAACACCGTTGGCGGCATGTGCTTAACAGATGAGTTGTACAATGATGCCAATAAAAAAACGGATGGTTCAGATTATCTGTCTTCTTACGATTGTGCCTCTGTTAATTTGTACCTGCAAAAACATTTTAAAATAAAAGGTGTTGTTAATACCATCAATACCGCCTGCTCTTCATCGGCCAATGCCATTATGTATGGCGCCATGCTTATGAAAAACGGTTACGCAAAAAGAGCCATTGTGGGCGGCACCGACTGTCTTGCAAAATTCACCATCAATGGTTTTAATGCTTTGCATATTTTATCATCAGATAACTGTACTCCTTTTGATGAAAGCAGAAAGGGTTTAAATTTGGGAGAAGGTGCTGCCTTTTTAATTTTAGAAAAAGAAGAAGATATTAATGGCAGAAAAGTTTATGCAGAACTAACCGGTTACTGCAATGCCAACGATGCCTACCATCCCTCTTCATTATCAGATGAAGGTGATGGCCCGTTTCTTTCTATGCAGGGCGCATTACAAGTTGCAAACCTTTCGGCAAATAAAATTGGTTTTATTAATGCACATGGAACCGGCACCGAAAACAATGATGAAGTAGAAAGCAGGGCTATGATGCGTTTGTTTGATAAGCCCCCGGCTTTTGCATCATCCAAAGGAAACATAGGCCACACGCTGGGTGCATCGGGTGCTATTGAAGCTGTATACAGCATTTTAAGTTTAATGCACCAGGAAGTGTATGCAAACCTGCATTTTAAAAATGCAATTCTATCAACAGGTTTAACACCGGTGTTGGCTTATAAAAAAATGCCGATCAGTCACGTTATGAGTAATTCATTTGGTTTTGGTGGTAGTTGTTCATCTTTAATATTTTCTAAAGTTGAATAGAAAATTTTTACAAATAATAAAAGTTGTCAGGGTGAGCTTGTCGAACCCGGGTTGCTGAAATGAGCCCACCTTCGACAATCTCCCCGAAAAAATCGGGGCAGGCACGCTGACACCTCACAATAATTATAGAATGTATATCCATCAAACATATTGCATATCGGTACAGCAGAACCTGTTGCAGGCTAATATTGAATTGATAAATGAACCCGTAGATAAAAAGTTACTGGCCATTGAGCCTTCTTACGAAAAAATTCCTCCCGGCATTTTACGCAGAATGGGCAAATCAATAAGAATGGGTGTTGGCGCTGCATTGCCTTTAATGAGCGAAACAGATTCTGTAAACGGAATCATTATGGGGTCGGCAAATGCAGGCATGGAAGAGTGTGTAAAATTTTTAAATCAGATTGTTCAATATGAAGAAGGGCAGCTTACGCCCGGAAATTTTGTACAAAGCACCGGAAACGTAATTGCAGGTCAGTTAGGTTTAATTACCCGGAACAAAGGTTACAACGTAACCCATGTACACGCCGGCCTTGCTTTTGAAAATGCTGTGATTGATACAGTGATGCAACTCAACACAAACCCATCAAACAGTTATTTGCTTGGCGGGGTTGATGAGATCTCTTCTTTTCACTACAATATTGAAGCACTTGCAGGTACTTATAAAGAAGAAGATATCTCCAATAAAATTTTGTATGAAGCAGACAGCCCCGGTTATTTAGTGGGCGAAGGTGCAGCCATGTTTGTTGTAAATGCTGAAGCCGCAGCTTCCATTGCAAAGCTTACAGCAATTGCTACCATACATAGTACAGATATTGAATTGGTACAATCGCAACTAAAAATATTTTTGCAAAATAACCTGCAGCCAGGAACAGCAATAGATCTTTTGCTCTCCGGCGAAAATGGCGACAACCGTACTTTACCCTTTTATACGGCTTGCGAAACCCTGCTTGCTGAAGATGCTGCCGTTGTGCGTTACAAACACATGACTGGTGATTTTCCAACAGCATCTGCCCTGGGCCTTTGGTACGCCTGTGAGTTTTTGCAGCAGCAGGTACCAGAACACATGTTTAAAAAGAAAACATCAAAAACCAGTTACCGAAATATTTTATTGTACAATAATTTTAAAGGACTTCAACATAGTTTTATTTTGGTTTCGAATCGTCAGTAGTAATAAATTGTTGTTGAGTTTTCATAATTTCAAATAATTTTAACCCAGTTTATAATTTCTGCTATGAAGAAAAAATGGAGTACTCTTTTTTATATTTTTATTGTTGCTGGTTTAAGCTTTATTATTTACTGGATAATACAGAAAGGTAACACACTGCAAACCCCAGAACTCACTGCTACGCAGTTACAAAACACTAAGGAAGCAACAGTAGCCAATGAGTTTCATGTATTCACCGGTTCATTGAGTCATGATCTTACCGAACCCCTGGCTGTATTACTTTTACAGATAATTGTTATTATAGCTGCTGCAAGATTATTCGGTTTTCTATTTAAAAAAATAGGGCAGCCAGCTGTTATCGGTGAAATTGTTGCCGGTATTGTTTTAGGGCCATCCATTGTAGGAGCTTACTTGCCCGGGATCAGTCATTTTTTATTTCCGGCCACTTCATTATCAACATTAGGTTTCCTTAGCCAGATTGGCCTTATACTTTTTATGTTCATCATTGGTATGGAACTCGATCTGAAAGCTATTGGCAAGCAGGCTTACGGAGCCGTTATCATCAGTCATGCCAGCATCATCATACCTTACACATTGGGTGTGGCGCTTGCGTATTATATTTATCATGAGTACGCTCCGGCCAACATTACCTTTTTATCTTTTGCTTTGTTCATGGGTATTTCCATGAGCATTACCGCCTTTCCTGTACTGGCAAGAATACTACAGGAAAAAGGTCTCACCCGATCCCGGTTGGGTGCTATGGCGCTTACCTGTGCCGCAGCCGATGATCTTACTGCCTGGTGTATTTTGGCTGCAGTAATTGCGTTGGTAAAGTCAGGTTCTTCATTCAGTGTTTTCTTTACCATTGCATTGGCCATTGTTTATGTATTGATCATGCTGAAAATGGTTAGGCCATTTTTAGAAAGATTAAGTGCTGTGTATGAAAGCAAGGAAAAGAAAAGAACACCCATCATTGCGCTGTTCTTTATCCTGCTTATCATTTCTTCTTACATCACTTCTGTCATTGGTATACATGCTTTGTTTGGTGCCTTCATGGCCGGTGTTATCATGCCATCCAGTTTCGATTTTCGTAAAATTATAATTGATAAGATTGAAGATGTAAGTATCATTTTATTGCTTCCACTTTTCTTTGTAATGACGGGTTTAAGAACACAGATAGGCTTAATAAACGAGCCACATTTGTGGATCACTTTTGGCTGGATATTATTAGTGGCTCTTGCCGGCAAATTTGGTGGTAGTGCCCTTGCTGCACGTATGGTTGGGCAAAGCTGGAAAGACAGTTTTTCTATTGGTGTGCTGATGAACACCCGTGGGCTGATGCAACTGATTGTTTTAAATATTGGTTACGACCTGGGAATTCTTACACCTGAAATATTTGCTATGATGGTGCTGATGGCGCTGGTAACTACTTTTATGACCGGGCCTGCACTGGATTTGATTAATTGGTTGATGCCGGAGAAGGGAGTGTCGAATGAATCGCATGAAACCTTCGAAGATATTACTGAAGAACGAACTTAGCCTTACATTTAAAATACACCAGCTCATCTTTAAAAAGTGAAGCCACAATATTGATTGCACCAGTTTCATCGGTGGCATATTTTATTGATGCATGTATCAGATTATTTTCAAGTGGATTAATAACTGCTAAGAATTTCATATCAGCAGCCTGCACCAAATTTGTTTCTTTATCAATAACCTGTTCCAGGATTTCTTTTATCATCTGCATCATACATACCCCAGGTACAACAGGCTGATTAGGGAAATGCCCTTCAAATATTTTATGATTACTATTGATGAGCAGTTCAGCCCAAATCTCCGTTTCGGATTTTACAGTATCATTAATAGTAAAAAAATCGTTTAGCAGCATTATCTTTCTATTTTTTTTATTAGGTGTCAGGCCACTACAAATACTCACAAAATAAAAAGTTAACTGATTTGCAAATGACCTAATTGCAAAAAAGCTGTGCTTAGTGGCCAGACACCTGCACAGCAGCATTATCTTTCTATTCTTTTTAAGCCGATGTTAAATTCAAATGTTTTGTGCGATATGCCAATGGTGTCCGGTATGCCATTGATATAATTTTTCATCACAGCCTCTACAATTGTTTTTTTGTTAGATGCCCGTTCCATACGCACCAGTTCATTGCCGGTTTGGTTTGTAATATAATAATTAAAGCCTTTGCTTTGCGGAAAAATAAAATAAGTCAGCCCTTCATTGGTTTTCACAGTGGCTTTTGAATTATCCAGGTTATTCATCAGTACCAGTTCAAAATCGTGCTGCAGTGTTTTAATAACCGATTTTTTGTTCAGCTTTTTCATGATGGAATACACTTTAAAGCTGCCATCAGCTGCAAATTCAAAATCAAAAAAACCAAGTCCCATTTCGTTGCTGAAAACCATACGTGTGCTGCTGTCGGGCATTTTTTTAATGAGCAGCAATCCGCTTAAATGATTGCCCATTACATCAACTGTAGTATTGTATAATGCAACAGTAAAAGCTGGTTTAAATTTTTGCAGCACATTCACATCTGCACTTGCGGATTGCATTTGCTGATGAACCGGGGAGCAGCCCAACATCCCGATAGCTATCGGGAGCAGGGAACTACTTAATATCAAATAAGTTATCCGCAATGGCAGCATTCAATTCTTTATTAGTAAAACGCATAATGGTATTATCGCCCGAAAGTTCAAGCATTTGAATGCTTGTAACAGAAAAATCTTTTTTATCAACAACCACATTGATGGATTTAAACATCTCTTTCATTCCCTTGCTCACCGGGGTCAGTTCCACCAGTGCCGCTGTTTTATTTTCAAAAACCCGGGTTTTAAAATCGGTATTGTCCAGCATGGTTCCCTGCATGCAGTCAATCATTATTTTATTGATCTGTTGAAACATTTTATTCGACTTGGTTGACACTTTACTTTCTTTTGAGCCATCCTTCACATACACTTTATCCTTGTTCAATATCATCAGGTATTTAAAAGGCTGGGTATATTCCATCCGCACACGGCTATCTTTCTTAAACCAAAAATTTCCCTTGGATGTAATTTTTTCTGAGAGCATACTCAGGTTTTTGTCTTGGGCAAAGTCAGATTTAATAGATGTGGTTTTTAAAGCAACGGCAGCAAATGCTGTTTTAAATTTTACCAGGTCGGTAACGGGTGTATAGCCGGCATATTGTGCATCGGCAATCATTGCAACCGCAAGCAGAGAAAATATAAATAGTAATTTACGCATAGGGTTGCAAAGCTAACAATTTATCAAGCGGTATAATGTTGTAGCCTCTTTTTTTAACTTCTTGTATAAATTCCGGTAAAACATCCAATGTGGTTTTGCTGGTATCATGAAAAAGAAAGACAGCACCGGGTTTTATCCCTGCATTGATCTTTGCCAGTAACTTCCTTCCATCCTTAATCACCGTATCCATCGATCTTACACTCCAGCCAACCGGTGTGTAGCCGCCATTTTTAATTGCTTTTGCCAAGTTAAGATTGGTAACGCCGTACGGTGGCCTGAATAATTTTGGCTTTAGTCCGGTAACCCTTTCCATTTCTGCATCCATCTGTTTCAGGTCTTCCTGCATTTTTTTTGCAGCATACATATCAAACCAAAAATGATGGGAGTAACTGTGGTTGCCAATTATATGGCCATCTGCCTGTACTTGTTTTAAAACTGTTTCATTACCGGCAATACGGTTGCCAATACAAAAAAATGTTGCTTTTACATTTTCAGCATTCAGTATCGCAAGGATTTGTTGCGTATAGTTTTCTGCTGGGCCGTCATCAAAGCTGATGGCAATTTCTTTTTTTTCAGTTTCGGCCTTGCAAACAATTTTAATAAAAAAATTAGAGCCTACGTAGTAACAACCCCAAAAAATGATTAAAGAATATACAACAAATAAAAGCAGGTAGATATAAATTGGCAGTCCATATTGTACATGCACACCAATTAAAATGGCCAGCAGTGCAATAAAAAAAATATTTGTGATGCGGAAGTTTAACATGCCGACAGCAAAGATAAAGAATGATGTATGCCCTGGTAATGATTATAAATTAAAACCCTGTTGATCTTTATACCTGCAGAACCCGTGTAATTCAATACAGCAGGCACTTCTCCTGATTTGATAGTAACAGCCGCCAGCCACATGGCAAAAGCTGCTGCTGTGGGATACTCTCCACACAGGTGTTTATAATTGATAGTATCCTTTTCATTGAAAACAGTTTGCCCAAGCTGCTCGTAAATTTTGTCTTCGCCTGCATCTCCGTTTTTTCCGGTGATGATGAGATCAATATCATTTATACTTACAGAATGTCTCTCTAAAAAAGAAGCAATCTGTTTTTCTATTTCAGTAATTCCTTCGGGTTTGTAAAAAGTATGCAGGCCATCCAGCTTTGCATAATCAGTTGCTGAGGGTTCATTGGCGATTAAGAAAAAAGTAGCGCCTTCCCCGGCAATCGTTCCCTTTGTCCCGATAGCTATCGGGATTGTTTTATAAATATCCAGATTTGAAATAGGCCCTTGTTTATATAAACCCAACCTGTTTAAAATGGTATGGCTGGTATTTGTTATTTCATCAATGGCACCAACCAACACATTGGCTGCATCATTTTCTTTCAGCAGCATCATGCCGTCAAGCAAAGCACTTTCAAAAGAAAAACCCCGGTGTACAAAAGCATTGTTGTAATTATTGCATTGCAGCATCAACCCTATTTGTGCGCCAATGGTATTGTGTGTTGATTGTATGAAAGAAGTTGGTGTAAGCAGTTCTTCATTAAACTCAACCATCTTACTTAAAAAAGAATTGGTGTCTTCAAGGCAGCCGTAAGCTGTGCCGGTAATAATGGCATCTGGCACTTTAAGTTCTGCTTCCTGCAAACATTCCATGGCAGCGGCCACACCCATACGTATAATGCGGCTCATGCGCCTGATCTGCTTGGGGTCAATAAAGTCTTTGTAATCGGGTTCTACACAGGCAAGGCGGTTACCGGTGTATGCAACAGCATCAACCAATGGCTGGTGGCCAAAGGTTTTTTGCGGAGAGATATTTCCTGTTGCCCTGATGTACATGTTTATGCTGTTAATATATTTTAAGTTTAGAATGTTTAGGCAAGTTTAGAGGGCTGAGAGTACATCTAAACTTCCTAAACCTTCTAAACTCTCTAAACCAATTCAAGTTTTAATTCATTCCACTTTCGAAAAAATCAAAGATGAGCAATTGCCTCCAAACCCAAATGAATTAGAAAGCACGTGTTTCACTTCCACATTTTTTATTAATTCTTTTTCAGGTACAAAAGGCAGATCTACCATGGGCGTTTGCAAACGCAGGTTTGGAAAAATAATACCATGCTGCAAAGCTAAAACAGAAAATACGGCCTCTATACCACCGCTGGCACCTAAAGTATGCCCGGTAAAAGTTTTTGTTGAACTCATTTTTGGAAAATGCGGATCGAACAATCTTTTGATAGCTGTTCCTTCTGCAATATCATTATTCTGCGTGCCTGTTCCATGCAGGTTGATGTAATCTATTTCTGATGGTTGTAATCCGGCCTTCTTTAATGCACCACTCATGGCTAAATAAGAACCAACACCATCCGGTGATGATGCTGTTTGGTGATAAGCATCATTAGCATTGCAATAACCACTTAAAATAATTGCTGGTTTGTTTTT
>JAYUZB010000049.1:0-2727 GCA_043752185.1 Chitinophagaceae bacterium | reverse complement strand
CCCGATGGAAAGGTTTTAAAAAATTCCGGATGGGATTCGGGTACATTCAATACACCGGAAGGGAAAAAAATATATTCCTATAAGTTCAGCTTTTCATATTCACGGGGCGAAGCAAAGCGGCTGGCTTTTTCTTTAAAAGGAGGTACATTAACCAAAGGTAATTATACAATGGAAGTTTATCATAACGGGTTGATGATAGGCAAGGTTGTAAAATCCCTTTCGTAATAATTTCTGCAGCGGCGTATCAAAAAAAAGCCTTTCTTGTAGTTAAATAACTACATCCAATAGATAAATTCTGCTACATTTTCTACCTAAAAGATTGCACACCTTTATTCCGTTAATTAAAAAATAGATCCAAATACTTTTGATTGCCATTTTATTCAAGCATGAGATTAACCAACAATAAGCCTTCAATAATGGAGGCTTTTTTGTTTGCATCATTTCCTTAATGACTGAACCTGGATAAAATCTGCCTATTTTAGCCTAATGAAAGCAGCTACCATTCACGAATTAAAACAGGAATTGATTAATACCCCTGCAGAACAGTTGGTAGAACTATGTGTACGCCTGGCAAAATTCAAGAAAGAAAATAAAGAACTGCTTACGTACCTGCTGTTCGAATCTTTTGATGAGCATGCCTATATTGAAAATATAAAAACAGACATGCTGCAGCAATTTGAAGAGATTAACACTTCCAGCCTTTACTTTGTAAAGAAAAGTTTGAGAAAAATTTTACGCACACTCAGTAAATATATCCGGTATACAGGTTCAGCCGAGGCAGAAGTAAAGCTTATATTGTTTTTTTGTACCACCCTAAAAAAATCCGGAATACCTTTTGAAAAAAATTCCGTAATAAAAAATATGTTTCAGAATCAACTTAAAAAAATCTCAAAGGCAATTGCTTCAATGCACGAAGACCTTCAGTATGAATATGCAAAAGAATTGAAACAATTAACAGCGCTGTAACCTTCATAAAAAAATCGTACTTTAACAAAAAAAAGCAATGGCAAAATCTAAAAAAAGAAAACATCACCACGATTTTCATCCTCCTACTCATACAAACAAAGCACAAAAAAGTAAAAGCGCTGTGCTTGTTGCCGGTATATTCTTTTGTTTGCTAGGCATAGGTATCGCTTACTTTGCATCCGGAGCCAATATGTTGTGGTTATTGGTAGGTGCGGCAGTGGGTGCTGTTGCCGGTTACTTCTTCGGTCTGGAGATTGATAAATCCTTTTCAACAAAATAAACTGTCACATTAAGATTAGTTACACTTTACCTGGCATTTACTAACAATTGATGCAAAAAGTTGTGCATTTCTAAATTGCCACTTGCATTTTGATGAACTAAGTATTATTTTGTTTTGTGTTCTTTATTACATCTCACCAAAAACTAAAACTTATGGACATTAAAAAATTAATCACTGGTGGTATCGTAGGTGGTATCCTTTTTTTCGGACTTGGTTATTTGATTTACGGTAATCTACTAACCAGTTTTATGCAAAAACATCCCGGCACAGCAACCGGTGTTGACCGGGCGATGGAAGACATGGAATATCTTTACCTCGCTATTGGTAACCTTGCAATGGGATTTTTGCTTGCTTACATTTTTGTAAAAAGTAACGTAAACTCAATGGCTGGTGGGCTTGTAACTGGTGGCATAGTTGGTGCATTGGTTTCTGTTGGAGTTGATTGTACGATGTATGCAACCACCAATGTTATAAGCAAAACAGCTATGGCTGCAGATGTTGCTGCAATGACAGTTATGTGTGCAATTGTAGGTGCAGTAGTAGGATTGGTGATGGGTATGAGCAAAAAAACTGCCTGATTTTGATATTATTCCTTCATCACAGTTTTTTTAGATAATATTTAAAATCTAAAAACCTGTGATGAAGGTTTTTTATGATCAGTTGACTAATTGCACTTAAATCTGTATCACTAAAAAATTTATTAGTTACTCTTAATAACTAAGTCTACATTTGCATTGTACATTAACGCTGTGAGCACACAGTACAGATAGATTCAATTATTAGTAGTTTTCCTACCCGTAACAGTTTTCTCGTCTTTCAAGTTTGCTTTCTACATTACTGAACAGGTATTTTATTTATTTTATTTTAATTTTAAGTTTTATGAACATTTATGTTTCAAATTTGAGCTTTAACACCAGCGATGCTGAGTTAAACGAACTTTTTTCAACTTTTGGCGAAGTCTCTTCTGCTAAAGTTATTACTGACAGAGAAACCGGAAGATCACGTGGTTTTGGTTTTGTTGAAATGCCTTCTGAAGATGAAGGAAAAGATGCAATGCTTGGCCTTAACAACAAAGAAGTTGAAGGACGTGCAATGTCTGTTTCTGTAGCAAAGGAAAGAGAAGAAAGAAGCAGTAACGGCGGCGGTGGAAACCGTGGCGGTTATGGCAACAACCGCAACAGCGGTGGTGGTGGTGGAAGATGGTAATTTTTAATTAACTAACTTTCTATAAAGAGCTCTTACGGGCTCTTTTTTTATGCCTTTCATATAGTTATCTTTACAGAAGTCATAAAAAATATAAAAATGCTAAAGCAAAAACACATACTTACTGCTGTAATTCTTTTTATTTCACCTGCCCTGCATGCACAAAAAGATGCCAAATTTTCGGAAGAAATGAAGCAGGAAATGTGTAATAAAGTAAAACTGGCTGCACAGCACGCCTGGAAAGGTTATAAGGACTATGCCTGGGGTGCCGATGATCT
>JAYUZB010000048.1:0-7077 GCA_043752185.1 Chitinophagaceae bacterium | reverse complement strand
GAACCGGTCATTATTAATTCTGATTAAGTATAAAAATTAGCCCTAAAATCGGGTAAAATTATAACATTAAGGGGAATAAGTGTTGCTCTGTTAAAACTACTGTTCCCAATATGGCGGGCCGCAGTGAAAGCATATAAGAACAACTAATCAGCTTACTTCTTCTTCAACAATAACTTTTCTTTTGTAAATGCAAAACCGGCATCAACAAATGCCAGTATTTTATCCCAGTTTGAAGCAGGCTCAACCAGGTTGTTGTAGTATTTGTAATAAGTAATGATGAGGTTATTACCTTCAACTTTTGCAGTACTCTCAAAACCGCCGCACTCGTTCTTTACACTTTTGTTCAGTTTTTCTGCGCCTTCTATTGTATAGCCTTCGGGTATTTTTAATGTAATGTTGTTATTAAAACTGCGGGCATAAGGCATGTAGATATCCAGCTTTCTTTCTCTTTGATCTGCCTTAATTTCCAGTTGACTGCCTGCAAATTTTCCGGCTTCCAAAATATAGTTATTGCCTGCTTTTTTTACCCAGCCATCCATGCTGAACTCTTCTTCAAATGCCATAGATGCATTGCTGCCCGAAAATCCTTTCTGCAGCACTTTATATTGCTTTAGCTCCTTGGGTTTATCTGTGTACTCATTGGCAATTTCTGTTTCAAATTTTTTCTTCTGTTCTTCTCTGGCTTTGGTTATTGAGAACTGTGCATCCGACCAGTATTTTCTATAGCTTCCATTCAGCTTTCTCCATTCCAGTTCAATATCGGTTTCTTTATCCAGCAGGGTACGTTCGGCAACCAGGTAATCTTCCAATATTAATGTTGCGCTTTGCATGCCCCGGCGCTGATGCCCACCGGTTTTAGCTTTGCGGTTAATATGCAGCAATTGCATATTGGCACTGTCAAAACTAATGACAATATCTTCTGTTTGATTATTAACTGTAGCTGAAGTTTTAACAGTAGTAGCTTTGCCATTTATCATATCGGCTTTTTCCTGGCTCATATCCCGTCCGCCACGAAAAATGGTATTCTGTTGAATATACCTGTAGGTTTCCTCTTCAAAAGAAGGCGGCATTTCATCAACATTAAATAAGCTGTTGCCAAAATAATAGAACGAAAATTTTCCTTTGGCCCTTGGAACACGGATCATGAAATTAAGATCGGCTATTGAAAAAACATCTTTATAGGCCACATCATTTTTTTCGCTTACCAAAACAAGTTCGGCATCTGCTTCAAAATGTGCGTTGATTGTTTTTAAAACATTTAACACGGCTTCCAATTGTTTAATTGCAGTTTGGCTTACCCGGCAATCATAAAAATCCTCATACTTTGCATTGTTAGCATATATGCCGGTGAGCGTTGCAAAACTTAGGTACCTAAAATAATGATATACAAAAGGTACTATCGAATCGAGGTTGTCTTTATCAATCTTGTGTTCTTTTGCATAAGTTCTCCATGCTGTTTTTACAATGGGCGCTCCCTGTGTTTGCACCATAAACGGTTTAATAATGTTCATAAACTGATGTTCTACATCCTCGGGTGATGTTACTTTTTCAATAGTGCCGTGTTTGGTAAAGTCGCCCCGGCCATGCATAATATCCGCAAAAGCATATTTAATTCTTACAATGGGCACTTGCCTTCCCTGCGATGTCCACATTACATTGGATGACTTGGCCAGATTGGCGGCTTTTAACTCCAGCAGGTTATCATCTTCTACACTGGTTATCTTAAAATCGGGAGCTCCGTTTATTGCCTGGTATTGTGCAGCCACTCTTTTATCCAACAGTATTTTTATACCCAGGTTCAGTATAGGATATTCATCGCCCAAAATAAAAGTGATGTAGTCTACATCTTTGTCTGTTCGGGCCTGGTCAAAGTAAGTGATGTAATAATCAATTACATCACCAATGGCGAGGTTGGGTACAGCTATTTTATTTTTTTTTTCGTCTTTGGTTTCATCCAGTTTTACTGCCGCTTCTTCTACATTAATTTTTTGTAAACTGCCATCTGCTTTAGTTACCCTGATGCCCATAAAAGTATAGGTACGCAATTTGGTAATGGCACCACTTTGTTTGCTTTGCAGCTGATTAAAATTTATTTCAGAATAAGCATCCAGCGATACCTGGTCATTAATAAATATCCGCTCCCGGATGGTTCTTTTTATGGTGCTGTGCATTTTACCAACATATAACAGCGATCTGCCTTTGCGTTCTGTATTGGTTTCAACCGTTTGCTTACGGGCCAGTATTACGGCCGATTGGTTTTTATATTCTGCCGGCAGTTTATTGTTGGTAAACATCGGGTCTTTATCGCCCCATACTTCCTGGTCTACCTCTTTTGCCATTTCGATATATTCGTTGTTTTGCGCCAGCGCAGGCAACACACACAGGATTGTAAAGAAGGCAATAAAAATCCGTTTCATATTATACGTTTATTTTTATGGTTGATATTTTTTGCAGCAGTGTAATGTAGCTACGCAGTAAAATTAAAGTATTGTGTCAGGTTGAATCATTTTCGTTATTGGATTGTCAGCCTTGAGCCTGCCTTTGTTTGCTGACAGCTTTTCAAACTAATGTAGTAAAATTAAATGCTACTTTATAAGCACCACCTGCTCTTTATATTTATCTGTTAATTGTTGTATCTGTTTATTCCAAAGGCCGAATTCTTCTTTCTTTAAAAGTATCTGTTTTACTTTTAACAGTTTATGGTAAACCAGTTTTGTGCCTACCTGTTTGTAAGTAATATTGATGTCCAGTGTGCTGTTTTGTAAAGATAAGTTGGCCGGCAAAGTACCAATTTTATATCCTTCGGGAATGGTTAATTCTGTTTCTTCATCCATCAATACTTTATTGGGCATTTGCATATTGTGAATGCGTTTTGCAGTATCGATGGTAAAGCCGTCAAATTCTTTTCTAAAGTCAAGGTCCAGATATATTTCGTTGCCAAAAACCGATGCGCCATTCTTATGCGTTACCTCGTAGCTGATCTTAAGCATACTGTCAATACCAGGTATTTCTGATTTTTTTAAATTTCTGATATTGTAATCCTGGTTATTTTCCGACAGGTAATTAATCAACACCTTTTCGGCATCATCTTTTTTTATACCAGCAATCTTATTGATCATATCACTCCTGGCTTCGCCTTTATAAATATGTTCTGCATTGCCTTTCAAATCCTGCCCGTCAATGGTAAATATTCTTTTCTCCCTGTCGGGATTTTGCTCTGCACTAACAGTGGGCACATTGGTTAAAATATATTTATCGCCGTTCTCAATCATTGCCTGGCGGCCTGCAATGCGTTCGGCATATTGGTTAAATGCAATATTGGTTTCGGTGCCATCCAAAAAATAGGTTTTACCATTGGTAAGCCAGGCTGCTATCATGTGGTTGTGTACACTCAGCGAGGGTGTGCTCATGTCGTAAGGGATATGATTGGTTCCTATCCAGCAGAGCCTTACATCAAGTCCCAGGTTTTTAAGCAGGCCTTTTAATAAATTGGCCATGCCTTTGCAATCGCCATATTTTTTAGTCATTACCTCTGTGGCTTTAGCAGGTTTAAATGCTGCAATGCCATTTTCATAAGCAATGTAGCGTATATTTTGGTGTACCCAGTTAAGCACTGTTTTTACTTTATTTGCTTCACCGCTTATGCCATTGGTAATTTCATCAGCTTTTGCTTTTAACGCTGCGTCATCATCTTTTATATCTTTTACAATATTGTAGCACCATTTGTACTGGTCTTCAATTGTGTTAAAATAAGTTTGTTTGCCTTTGTTGGTATTGGCTTCTTTGCAAAGCACCAGTACATGCGGATAATTGTAAGCAACCCCCTGGTCGAAAGATTCAGATTCAAATGCCGGCAGGTTCCTCATGGTGTAGGTATAAATATCTGCATCCAGTTTGCTATCGTAACTGGTTTCTTTTTTAATTTCGTTACTGCCAAAATTGTATTCCTTTAATTCGCATTTCATCCAGCGTGGTATAATAAACTCTACCACTTTATTTTGTACAAAATACTCTTCGGTAAAATATACTTTTGTAAAATACCGGGGGTCGTTATGTGTTTTACTTAAAGTTACTTTTGCCGGTACCCCCACTTCATCAAATGGTATTTTAAAATAACAAACCCTGGCATCGGAATAAAAAATATCCTTGATGGAATAGTAATCATATTTTATATCCACCCCACGAAAAGGTTTGTTTCTTACGCTCACATCTACTGCATCAATCGTTTCATGGTCGTTATACATTTCTGTATACAAAATATTTCCGCTTCTTCTTCTGCTGCGTAAATCGGTTGTGTAATTTTCTTTTATCAATACGGGGTTATCGCCTTTATCCTGCTTAAATAAAAAGCTTTGTTTTTTATATTCGATGATAATGTTTTTATCATCGTCATCGCTCCCCCTGTTGCCAGCAGCAAAAAGCGAGCATAACAATAAAGCGGGCAGTATTAATCTTTTCAGCTGTATTTTATTCTTTATGGCCTGCATTGCATATTTTTTAAAAAATTAAGCTATACATCGATGTCTGCATAGCTTGTAATTTGCAATTTAAGAATACTTATCAATTCTGTTATTAAAATAGACAGGCGTTAACATCTCAGTTTAAAAAGCTGTCAGCTTATAGGTTAAGGCGCAATGTAAAGGTCGTTTGTTATATTTCAAACCACATTACTCAGCTTACTTTCCAGGCGCTTTTTCTTATCGGCCATCCGCTGGTGTATCCAGTCGGGCCACTGGCTGCTGTCTTCGGCATCATAAATACGCAGCGCCTGCGATTCGTCTTTTTGAATCAGGTCTTCTTCCCGGCAACCCAAAATTTCTGCAGCTGTTTTTACGCCTGAGTAACTGGCGCCTGCCACGCCATGGCTCATAATGCTGGCACCGCACATATACAGGTTTTCAATTTCGGTTTTTGCTTTGTAAGAGAAGGGGCCTGTTTGCATAAAACCTTTTTCGGTACCGTAAACATTACCTTTTGTTGTATTGATATAATATTCGTTGGTTATGGGCGTACCCACTTCCAGATGAACAATATTTTTATGAATGGCCGGTAAAATTCTTTTAAAAGTATTCATCAGTTTTTCACTAAGTCTTTCTTTTATTTGCTGATACCTTTCATGCGTTTCATCGGGGTTAGTATATAAAGCTTTAAAAGCATCATAGTCAATAAAAGTAACCACTTCAAGGGTATGATGACGGCCATTAAAACTCAACGGATCTTTTAATGAAGAGCAGCTGATGAAAAGCGAATCAAATTCATCTGTTTCCAGAATAGATATTTTGGTAAGGCCCTCAAAAATTGCATCCATGTCTTCGCCGGGCATAAACCAGATGTTACCAGAGTCAAGCCCGGCTTCACGTACATCCATATCTACCGAAATAAAAAACATGAGCGATGTAACAGAATAACGGGTAGCTTCCAGTTTTTTAAGCAATTTAGGACTCAGGTTTTGGTGGCCAACCATTTTATAGGTTGCTGCTGGGTCGGCATTGGATATAACCCGTTTTGCCCGGATGATTTCTCCGTTTTGTAATTCAACCCCAATAGTTTTTAATTTTATTTCTCCTTCAACTAAAATTTTTTTAACGGCCTTGCCGGTTTTAATTTCGCCGCCATATTTTTTTATAGCATTGGTCATGGCTTTTACAATGGCTGCACCGCCGCCCATTGGGTAAAAGCCTCCGTTAAAATAATGATCCATCAATGCACAATGAAATGGAAAACTTGCTTTGGAAGGCGGCAGGCCATGATCGCCACATTGTATGTTGAGTACAGATTTTAACAACGGGTCTTTTATATGCCAGCCTATTACCCGCTTTAAGCTAAACAAACCGTATTTGCCCAAATGCCGGGTGCGGTAAGGAATGGTAACATTATCCCAAAAGCCATTCATTTTGGGTATTAGGAATAATTCCTTACTTACTGTTTTAACAAGTTTGAGATATTTTTTTATCCCTTTTTTTTCTTTCGGAAATCTTTTAGATAATGAATCAACTAAGTTGTCTATCCCAGCAGGCATATCAATACGCTCATCGCCAATCCAGCAATGCTCGTAAGCATTTTTATTCATTCTAAAAAAAACCAGCTCGTTGGCTATGCCCAGCCCTTCGTACAAATTACAGGTAGATTCTCCTTTATCCATGCCTCCTATATAATGTACACCGGGACTATAGCGATGGCCATCAATATAAAAACTATGGCACCAGCCACCCGGTACATAATGCTGTTCAATAACAGCTACTTTTTGCCCTGTACGTGCCAGGCAAAGTGCTGCAGATAACCCGCCTGCACCAGAGCCAATTATAATGGTATCAAATTCCTGCATGTAAATAATCTGCTTTAAGGTTTGTTAAAATTGAAACTAAAAATTAGGGAAAATATATGTAATCTACCTTTAAAAACTGAGTAAATAACATATAGGTATTGAAAATTGTTTCAGCGGTGCAGGCTTAAAGTTTTAAACAAAAAAACATTATGGCATGGTTTTGGGTTTTCTGTTTTAGTCTTCCGGAAACGGAAAAATAAAAATTCAATTTTTTTAAACTTTAAAATCTAAATACTATGTCAGAAACAAACTTCCCCACACCACCGCCTGCACAGGTAACAAAGGGTAAAAACTACAAAAATGCTGTTATAGGCGTTTTAGCTGCAGGTCTTATAGCCGTATCAGGTTATTTAATTTATGCAAAAAATGATAGTTCAAAAACTATTCAGCAACAGGAAACAACCCTTGCAAAAGTAGCTGATGAAAAAAGTGATGTGCAGGCAAATTTTGATGCATCGCTTGCCAGGCTAGACTCTATGAGTACTGTAAACACCGGCCTGGAAGGTAAGTTAACAGAAAGAAATAATGAAATTGCCAAAGTAAAATCAGAGATACGCAGCATTTTAAATAAGAAAAATGCTACTGCTGCAGAATTGGGCAGGGCGAAAACATTGATTGCATCTTTGAATGAAAAGATTACTACAATGGAGGCCGATATTGCCCAGTTAAAACAGGATAATCAATTGCTTACAAACGACAATGTTGTTTTAAAGCAGGATAAAGAAACCTTAACAAAGGATCTTGTTGCTACT
>JAYUZB010000047.1:0-7098 GCA_043752185.1 Chitinophagaceae bacterium | reverse complement strand
TATACTGCCATGAGCAGTTTTTAACGGCTTTATCTTTAATAAGAAGTAATTGGTACTACCAGCCCCGAGCGTAATTTTTTTATAATTGGAGGCATTGCCACTATTCTGAATATTTATGGTTTCCTGTTCAATTTTATAAATATTGTATTCGGTAAAATACATGCCCGGATCTAAGTAAGCTGATATTTCTTTGGCAGTATTATTTTTAAGCAAAATTTTCAGGTATAAAGTAAAGCTGATTCTTTCCGGCTTAACTCTTATTATCGGATATCTGTTATTAAACTTGTAAAAAGGCTTTTGCATTACTTCCGAAACTGATAAAGCACAGCTGCTATCGAAATAAAACAGTGTTTTGGCAAGCAGGCTTTTTTCATTTTTGATATCGGCAATAAATATCGTGTCAGAAACCGCAGCAACCTGGCCTTTGCAAAAGTATCCAGGCAATAAAATTATGAACAGGAAAATGATACGTTTCAAACGGCAGCTATTTTCTCAAACCTACGCAAATTCTGCGAAAGCTTATATTTCGAAAGCATTTTTTTCAATGCATTTGAAGTAATGGTTTTCTATATCTTTGTTGCCAATGGCAAACAAACTGAAAACGGCAAAACCCAAAGCACCGGATCCTGACCAATTGAAGCAGGAAAAAGATGAAACCGTAGAAGTAAAGCAATTACTTAAAGATGAGCGGACACATAAAATTGCAGGCAGTATTTTACTGCTGCTGGCCTTTCTCTTTTTCATAGCTTTTACTTCTTATTTATTTACCTGGGGCGAAGATCAGGACAAGTTTAGTTACCGCATGTTGCTGGCTAACGATATAAAAGTGCAAAACCTGCTGGGTACTTTTGGCGCATTCATTTCCGAAATATTTATACGCCATGGTTTTGGAGTGGCTTCCTATCTTATTTGCACCACATTTTTTGTTTTGGGCATTAATCTTTTTTTTGGCAAGAAAGTTTTTTCAGTTTTACGAAATATAAAATACCTCATTGTTGGTTTGCCAATTATCAGTGTAGCCAGTTCGGCCATTTTTCAGGGTAATCCTTTTCCATGGGGTGGTGCAGCCGGCGATTTAATGAGAGACTGGATGTACCAAACGATTGGGCAAATTGGAACCATTGCAGTATTGGCTGTTGCGGTGCTGTCTTATGTGATCTGGCGTTTTAACCCGGTATTTAAATTGCCTGCTAAAAAAACTGCAGGCGATGTTGATGAAGCAGTTATTTCGGAAGAAGAAATATTATCCGAAAAAGTGGAGTGGGATGAAAATACAAAATTATCCAAAGGAAATTCGGTAAAAGCAGCAGGGGGAATTTTAAATATTCCTGACCAGGAGAATACAGCACTCAACCACGAGTTGAATATAATTGAGAAAGAAGATGCGGCAGTAATTGAACCGGTTGATGAAGACGAGAAAATAATTCTTCCAATTGTTGAACCTGTAGTTTCAAAACAGATAGAAAGTGATTTACCATTGGAAATTAAATCGGTTCCCGAAAAAGTGGAAGAAACTGAGCCGCTAACTGCCGCAAAAGTAGCAGCCAGCAAACCTTACGATCCCATCCTTGATTTAAGGGATTATAAATATCCTACACTGGATCTGCTGGCCAATCATGGCAGCGATAAAATTGTACAGGATGCCAATGAACTGGAAAATAATAAAAACCAGATCATCAGCACTCTGAGGAATTATGATATTGAGATACAAAAAATTTATGCAACGGTTGGCCCTACAGTTACTTTGTACGAGATCATTCCGGCTGCAGGCGTAAGAATATCCAGAATAAAAAACCTGGAAGATGATATTGCCCTCAGCCTTGCTGCACTTGGCATCCGCATCATTGCACCCATACCCGGCAAAGGAACCATTGGTATTGAAGTGCCCAATGCAAAGAAGAGTCTTGTGAGCATGAAAACATTGCTGTCTTCTGAAAAATTTCAAAACAACAGTTTCTCTTTACCCATAGCTATTGGTAAAAAAATTGACAACGAAAATTTTATTGTAGATCTGGCCAGTATGCCGCATCTGTTAATGGCAGGTGCTACCGGCCAGGGTAAATCTGTTGGGTTAAATGCCATCTTAGTTTCGCTGCTGTATAAAAAACATCCATCGCAATTAAAATTTGTTTTGGTTGATCCTAAAAAAGTGGAGCTAAGTATTTATAAAACTATTGAAAATCATTTCCTGGCAAAGCTACCCGGCGAAGAAGATGCCATCATCACCGATACAAAGAAAGTGGTGCATACATTAAATGCACTTTGTATTGAAATGGATAACCGCTACGATCTGTTGAAAGAAGCTGGTTGCCGCAACATAAAAGAATACAATGAAAAATTTGTTTCCCGCAAACTCAATCCCGAAAAAGGGCACCAGTTTTTACCATTCATTGTTTTGGTAGTAGATGAATTTGCCGATCTGATCATGACTGCCGGTAAAGAAGTAGAAATGCCCATAGCCAGGCTGGCACAGCTTGCCAGAGCGGTTGGTATTCATTTAATTATTGCTACACAAAGGCCATCGGTAAATATTATTACCGGTACCATCAAAGCAAATTTTCCGGCACGTATTGCATTTAAAGTGAGCAGTAAAATTGATAGTCGCACCATTTTAGATGCAGGTGGTGCCGAGCAGTTGATTGGTAAAGGCGATATGCTCATCAGCTACAATGGCGATATCGTGCGTTTGCAATGTGCTTTTGTTGATACCCCCGAAGTAGACAAGATTGTTGATTTTATTGCAGCGCAACGTGGCTATCCCCAGCCATTTTTATTGCCAGAGTATATTGATGAAAAAGATATGGAGGGAAAAGATTTTGACCTGGGCGATAAAGATCCTTTATTTGAAGATGCAGCCAGGCTGATTGTTGCCAGCCAGGTAGGCAGTACATCCTTATTGCAACGCAGAATGAAACTGGGTTACAACAGAGCCGGCCGATTGATGGACCAGCTTGAAGCTGCCGGTATTGTTGGTGGCAACCAGGGCAGCAAGGCAAGAGAGGTATTGGTAAAAACAGAAGCTGATCTGCAACAAATGCTCGATTCATACTCGTGAGTAGTGAGTCGTCAGTCGTGAGCTGGTGCATTCTATCGCTCACGTCTCACCACTCACGCCTCACGATTCACAACTTACGAATTCATGTCAAAATTTCTTTTTATTGGTTTGGGAAACGTTGGTGCCGAGTATGCAAATACACGTCACAATATTGGTTTTGATATAGTAAATGCCTTTGTATTAAAGCATGGCGGCAGTTTTAATGTAGACAGGCTGGCTTATGTAGCCGAAGTAAAATTTAAAGGCAAACAGATTACCTGCATTTGCCCAACAACTTTTATGAACCTGAGCGGCCGTGCATTTAAATATTGGTTGGATAAAACCAAAGTGCCGCTTGAAAATACGCTTACCATTTTAGATGATCTGGCTTTACCTCTGGATAAACTAAGATTGCGGCCAAGCGGTACAGATGCAGGGCATAACGGGTTAAAAGACATTCAAAATATTTTAGGTACCGATAAATACCCGAAATTACGGTTTGGCATAGGCAATAATTACCCAAAAGGTATGCAGGCCGATTTTGTTTTAAGCAAATGGCTTAAAGCCGAAGAGCCTGTGGTATTGCTTAAGATAGAAAAATGCCTGGACCTGATGGAGAGTTTTGTTACTGCCGGCATTGAACAAACCATGACGGCTTTTAATAATCTTTCTATTAAGCCATAACAGCCATTATTTAGTCACACCTTATTGATAGTTGTTTTTTTTTAGCTATTTGTCTATATTCGTGCTGTAAACGCAATACCTAAAAAAACGTGTAATGAAGATTATTTGTGTTGGCAGGAATTATGCAGACCATGCAAAAGAACTGGGTAACAGTATACCCGATGAGCCTGTAATTTTTATGAAACCCAAGAGTGCTTTATTACAAAGTCACACCCCGTTTTATTATCCCGAATTTACCAACGAACTGCATTATGAATGTGAAATTGTTTTACGTGTAAGTAAAAACGGTAAATACATTCAGGAAAAGCATGCTGCCAATTACTATGATGCTATTACAGTTGGTATTGATTTTACAGCCCGTGATATTCAGGATGAATTAAAAAAGAAAGGGTTGCCCTGGGAAAAAGCTAAATCCTTCGATAATTCTGCTGTTGTAGGCAAATTCATTTCCCTCACTCCTGACTTTAACAGAAAGAGCATTAATTTTTCTTTATTAAAAAATGAGGAGAAAGTTCAAGAAGCCAATTCATCTCAAATGCTTTTCAGTATTAATAAGATTATTGAAAATATCTCTAATTATTTTTCACTCAATATCGGCGATCTTATTTTTACCGGAACCCCATCTGGTGTGGGCGAATGCGTTACCGGCGATGTGCTGGAAGGGTTTGTTGAAAAGCAAAGCCTGTTTAGTGTGGAAATAAAATAACACTTCTTACTCTTTCTTTTAATTTCATTAAATGTTTTACCGGAATTTGAACCACATAGAAATATAGTTACATAGAAACCACATAGTCCTATGTTTTTCTCTATTGTTTCCTATGAACTATGTGGTAAAACGGTTAAGTCCACTTAATTGAATCAGCAGCTTTTATTTATACCTTTGCATTCATTTTTCATATTCCACTTTGCTATATAAATGATTGATACCGATATTTTACTAAGAGCTTACAAATTAATGTGTACGGCCAAAGCCATGGCCGATACTTACGAAGACAACCGGCCCATCTGCAAATATGTACACTCTACCAGCCGCGGCCACGAGGCCATTCAGCTGGCAACTGCTTTTCATTTATTGCCCTGCGATTTTGTGAGTCCTTATTATCGTGATGAGAGTATGTTGCTGGGATTGGGCTTTTCGCCTTATGAATTAATGCTGCAATTACTTGCCAAAGGAAATGATATTTTTACCGGTGGCAGGGAATATTATTCGCATCCAAATTACAAGGGAGATGATAAACCCAACATCATTCATCAAAGCAGTGCTACCGGTATGCAGGCCATACCTACAACGGGCATTGCACAGGGCATTAAATTTCTTGAGAAGATTGCTACAAACTTACATGAGCCTGCCAATGAACAACTGCCCACTGCCAACCGCCAACTGCCCATTGTTATCTGTTCATTAGGAGATGCTTCCGTTACAGAGGGCGAAGTAAGTGAAGCTTTTCAATTTGCAGCATTACATCAATTGCCTATTATTTTTCTGGTGCAGGATAATGGTTGGGGCATCAGTGTAACATCCGAAGAGGCCCGAACAACCAATGCCAATGAAATGGTAAAAGGTTTTAAAGGAATCAAACGCATCAGCATTGATGGCAGCGATTTTTTACAAAGTTATGATGTAATGAAAAATGTGATTGATGAAGTGCGTAATGAAAGGCATCCGTTTTTGGTTCATGCAAGAGTGCCATTACTTGGCCACCATACAAGCGGAGTACGTAAAGAATTTTACAGAACAGAAGAAGACCTGGCAAAACATTATTTGGATGATCCCGGTCCCAAACTCAGAAACAAATTACTGGAGATTGGAGTTGGAGAAGAAACTTTGGTTAACATTGAAACAGAAACTGCTGCAGAAGTTGCTCATCATTTTCAGGGAGCAGTAGCTGCACCCGAACCCGATCCGGCAACTGTTAGCGATTTTATTTTTGCACCAACGCCTGTTACAGAAGAAGCAGGAGAAAGATCTCCTGTAAATAAAGAAAAAGTATTGATGGTTGATGCGGCTTTGTTTGCCATCAGGGAAATTATGGAAGACTATCCTGAATCACTTTTGTACGGACAGGACGTAGGACGCAGGCTGGGTGGTGTTTTTAGAGAGGCGGCAACATTGGCCGAGCAGTTTGGCGATCACCGTGTTTTTAATACAGCCATACAGGAAGCGTATATTATTGGCTCAACAGTTGGCATGTGTGCGGTTGGTTTAAAGCCCATTGTAGAAGTTCAGTTTGCCGATTATATTTACCCGGGATTGAACCAACTGGTAACAGAAATTTCTAAAAGCTGTTATTTAAGTTGCGGTAAATTTCCTATTCAAACTTTAATACGTGTGCCCATTGGTGCTTATGGCGGCGGTGGCCCTTACCACAGCGGTTGTATTGAAAGCACCTTACTTACCATCAAAGGAATTAAAATAGTTTATCCCAGTAATGCTGCGGATATGAAAGGATTATTGAAAGCTGCATTTCTCGATCCCAATCCTGTTGTAATGCTGGAGCATAAAGGTTTATACTGGAGTAAAGTGCCCGGTACCGAAGAAGCAAAAAGCATAGAGCCTTCCCGTGATTATATAATCCCACTTGGAAAAGGGAATATTGTTTTACAGGCAGATGAAGATTATGTAGATAGCGGCGAAAGTTGTTGCATCATTACTTATGGCATGGGTGTTTACTGGGCAAAAGCAGCGGCAAAAAACTTTCCCGGACAAATAGAAGTGGTTGATCTGCGAACTTTATTCCCTTTAGATGAAGCCCTGGTTTTTGCAACTGTAAAAAAGCATGGAAAATGTTTGGTACTTACCGAAGAACAACAGGATAATTCTTTTGCTGAAGCCCTCGCAGGTAGAATATCAAAAAGTTGTTTCCGGTATTTGGATGCACCTGTTGAGGTTTTAGGAGCCTTGAATTTACCAGCAGTACCCATGAATATTGTGTTGGAACAGGCCATGTTGCCCAACCCTGCAAAGGTTTCTGCAAGAATTGAACAACTTCTTAATGCTTAGCTGCAAAATTTTTACTCAAATCGCCTATATTTGCACCCCGTTAACTGGATTCTTGATGATAAAGGCCGGAATAAAACGTCGGGGTAGCTCAGCTGGTTAGAGCATCGGATTCATAACCCGAAGGTCGGCAGTTCAAGTCTGCTCCCCGATACTACTAGAAAGCTCCTTTTTAAGGAGCTTCTTTAGTTTTATAGTTAGTATACTTCATTCAGCTACCACAAACATTACCTCATTAACACATCGAATTCATATCCGCCACGGCGGAAGGAAGTTCAAATCTGCTCCCCGATACATAGCCTTGAGAAATCAGGGCTTTTTTTATAGTTTTGATACATACTATATTACAATAAAGCACCAAAAAATATTATACAGTCTTTTT
>JAYUZB010000046.1:0-2761 GCA_043752185.1 Chitinophagaceae bacterium | reverse complement strand
TTTGAATACCCTACCTAAGCACCCCGGAGTTTGGTAACTATACCTCTACAAACAAATATTGATGAGATTGCTCAAGCGCTAATTTAAAATGCAACAATACTTTAGATTAAGAGTTTGTTCGCTGGTCTTATTTTTGGGTAAGAAATGCAGAAATGCGAAACATATATATAACCGAATAAATTATCACAGGATTATGTATGTTTTACTATTAATTGTATAACAATTGATGTTTTATTTTATTGCAATTTTACATTTCTATTAGACCTGCAACTTTTGCATTGGTTTTTCATAGGATATTGGATTAACGGGACTAAGTTTCTACTTTGGTCCCTTTTTTTATGTGTTTCATGCAGAGGTCGAAAAGATGCAGAGTTCGCACAGGTTTCTCTGTTTTCTCTGCTACCCGGCGTACCCTGCGTGCAATTATTTAAGTGTAAATCTTCCAATGATCCCTTCAACCGAATTTCCGCCAATCATTACATCAAAATCGCCAGGCTCAATTATAAACTTGCCATCGTTGTTAAAAAAGCCCAGTTCGGCTGCAGTTAATATAAACTCTATCTGGCTGGCCTCACCAGCCTTCAGGCTAAATTTACTGAAACCCTTTAATTCTTTAACTGGTCTTACCACGCTTGCCACTTTATCACGAATATATAACTGGGCTACTTCCTCACCAGCTAATTTGCCGCTGTTGGTTACTGTGGCTGTTACTTTAATAGCGGCTGGGTTGGCATCATTTATTACCAGGTTACTGTATGCAAAGCTGGTATAGCTTAAGCCAAAGCCAAACGGGTACAGTGGTTTGTTGCTTTCGTCGGTATAATGGCTCCAGAAAACTTCGGGTTTGGGGCCTGGCCGGCCGGTATTGTAAGGGTTGTAATAAATAGGAACCTGTCCTACACTGCGTGGAAAAGTCATTGGCAGTTTGCCGGATGGGTTGTAATCGCCATATAATACCTGTGCAATGGCATTACCAGTTTGGCTGCCCAGTTGCCAGGCTTCTACAATAGTTGGTATGTGCTCATCGGCCCAGGTAATGGCCAATGGCCTGCCATTCATCAGTACCAGTACAATGTTTTTGTTTACGGCATATACGGCTTCTAAAAGCTGCTGCTGTACACCGGGCAAATCTAATTTAGTACGGCTACGGCCTTCCCCGCTCTGAAATCCATGTTCACCCAACACCATGATTACCAGCTCTGAACTCTTGGCTAATTGAATAGCTTTTTTAAACTCTGATTTATCAGTTTCGTTAATTTTTACTTCATTTATAAAATCGGTTTTGCCAATTACCACATCAGCTCCTTTGGCATATGTAAGATTGTTGCTGTATTTTTTTAGCCCCTCCATTACCGAAACGGCGGTATTATCATCGCTGCCAATGCGCCAGCTACCCAGTGGACTATTTTTATCATCGGCCAGCGCACCAATAACTGCAATTTTCTGCTGGTTTTTAGCCAATGGCAACAAGGGCCGGCCACTACCCTTTACATATGTGTTCTTTAATAACACTATTGATTTTTTGGCCACATCCAGCGCTGCCACCGCATGTACCGGGTTGTAAATAAGTTCTTTTTCCCGGGCGGCATCACAGTACCGGTAGGGATCATCAAACAAACCCAGCTTAAATTTTACCCGTAATATTCTTTTTACTGCATCATCCACCATTTTAATGTCAACTTTTCCGGTTTCTACCAATTCTTTCAGATATGCCACATAGGCGTAAGATTCCATATCCATATCACTGCCGGCATTGGCACTCATTTCGGCTACCTGCTTTAGGTTTGCAGCATAGCCGTGGTCAATCATTTCAAATCCCGATCCCCAGTCAGATACCACAAAGCCATTAAATTTCCAGGCATCTTTTAAAATATCTCTTTGAAGAAATTTATTTGCGGTTGCCGGTACGCCATTTAATGTATTAAAAGAGTTCATTACGGTTTGTACACCAGCATCTACCGCTGCTTTAAAGGGCGGCAGTATTATATTGTAAAGGGTTGATGTGCCTACATCTACCGTATTATAATCTCTGCCTGCTTCGGCAAAGCCATAGCCGGCAAAATGCTTGGCACATGCAATAATGGTATTATTGGCAGCCAGGTCATCGCCTTGGAAACCTTTGATACGGGCCAGACCTATTTTTGTTCCAAGATAAGTATCTTCCCCCGCCCCTTCCATAACCCTTCCCCAGCGGGCATCACGGGTGATATCTACCATGGGTGCAAAGGTCCAGTTTATGCCTGCGGCCGATGCTTCAATGGCGGCAGTACGGGCCGATTTTTCGATGGCTTCCAAATCCCAGCTTGCAGCTTCGCCAAGTGGTATGGGGAAAAGAGTTTTGTGTCCGTGTATTACATCGTAACCAAATAAAAGCGGAATACCCAGGCGGGTTTCTTTAACGGCAATTTCCTGCAGTTTACGCACATTGTCGGTGCCTTTTACATTTAAAACTGCACCTACCATGCCTTTGCGCAGGTGATCGTACTTCTTTTTAGCATCTCCATCTTTAGGTGCTGGGCCAGTTACCTCCCAAAATCCATTGTACTGATTCATCTGCCCTACTTTTTCTTCCAGGGTCATTTTCTGCAGCAGGACATTTATTTTTTCTTCCAAAGTAACAGGCTCTTTTACGCTGTTTTGGGCCTTGGCAAGGGTATTAAAAGTTAGCAGGCAAACAAGGAGTAGATAACGATTTATTTTATAAATGGTGTGGTTCATTAGATTAAAAACTTAAAAGGTTAAATAAAAAAGCGGAGGTATC
>JAYUZB010000045.1:0-7193 GCA_043752185.1 Chitinophagaceae bacterium | reverse complement strand
TGCCACGCCCTGTTTTACCTAAGAAGCCTGATGAGTGACATTCGTCAATCATTACAATAGCATCATACTTATCTGCTAGGTCACAAATTTTATCTAATTGTGCAATCGTGCCATCCATGCTAAAGCTACCATCAGTAACAATAATTCTACTACGCAAATCTTTTGTTTCTATTAATTTGACTTCTAAATCTGCCATGTTATTATGCTCATATCTAAAACGTTGGGCTTTGCATAAACGTACACCATCAATAATACTTGCATGGTTTAAGGCATCACTAATTATTGCATCTTGCTCATTAAACAAGGGTTCAAAAACACCACCATTTGCGTCAAAAGCTGCTGCGTATAAAATGGTATCTTCTGTGCCTAAAAAGTCGGCCAGCTTTTTTTCCAATTCTTTATGTATATCCTGTGTGCCGCAAATAAAACGAACACTGCTCATACCATAACCACGCAGGTCGATATATTTTTTGGCGGCTGCCAGTACTTTGGGGTGAGAGGAAAGCCCCAGGTAATTATTGGCGCAAAAGTTAAGTACGGTCTTGCCGTTTACAATGATCTCGGCGCCCTGTTCGCTGCTGATAATGCGTTCTTTTTTGGAAAGGCCGGCAGTTTCAATTTCGGTAAGTTCGGCGGCTATGCGGCTCACAAATTTCTCATTCATATACTTAAAGTTGATTAGGGCAAATTTAGGGTAAAATGGAACGCTGATGACGCAGATTGAACGGATGAGGGCGGATTTTTCGGTGTAAATCAGTAAGATCCGTGTCATCCGTGTTCTATCTTTCGCTTAGATAAAGGTTCAATAAAGTTATAAAGTACAAGAGTGCGACGCCAATGAAGCTGAAGGCAGGTTCAGAGCCGGGCCCATAATTTTAACTTTTTCCTTTTCCTTGTAACATTTTATTACCCACCTTCGTATTACAAACAAAACAGCCAACCTGAACTAACTTTAACTACTTAACACCTGTATGACGGAGAGAGAATATAATGAATGCGTAAACCTGTATGCAGACAATGTGTACCGATTTATCCTCAAAAATCTGAGGCATAATGAGGACGCTAAGGATGTGGTGCAGGGTGCATTTGAAAAACTTTGGATTAACAGGGAGAAGGTAGAACATGACCGCAGTAAAAGCTACCTGTTTACCATTGCATACAATCAAATGATTGACCATGTAAGGAAAAACAAACGAATAGTGCTGCGGGAAGATTTTTCGGAGAATGCAAGGGGAGAAACTTCACAAAAGCATGATGCAAAAAGAATTTTAAACGAGGCATTGTATAAGCTGACTGAAAAACAGCGCAGCCTGGTTTTATTGAAAGATTATGAGGGTTACAGTTACGAAGAGATTGGACAAATAACCGGGCTTAATGAAAGCCAGGTAAAAGTTTATTTACACCGGGCGAGGTTGCAGCTGAGGGAGTATATCGTGAGTCCGGAAAATGTGATATAGGAAACCCCCTCCGCCCCCTGAAGGGGGAACTGGGAGTATAATTATTTAGAGTGAATGCAATTTTTGAAATACATAAATTATAAAGACTGCTCAAAGTCCTCCCTTTCGGGGAGGATTTAGGTGGGGCCGAGAAATGAACATAAACAGATATAATTACGAAACGTTTTTTTTACTGTATGTAGATAAGGAATTATCTGCAGCGGAAAGGAAAGCTGTGGAAGTATTTGTGCAGGAAAATCCGGATCTGCAGACGGAACTTATTTTATTACAACAAACTGTGGTAAAAGCAGATGATATTGTTTTGGATAAAAAAGATTGGCTGTACATGGAAGAAGAAATTACTGCCCTGCAGGAAAATCTTTTGTTGTATGCCGATGAAGAATTAAACGGGGCTGATAAAAAAACGATTGAAGCAGTTTTGGCAACTGATAAATCTGCACAAACAGAGTGGGTAATTTTACAGCAGACAAAACTGCAACCGGATATGGCGGTTGTTTTTGCTGATAAACAATCTTTATACAGAAAAGAGCCAGCAAGGGTTTTGGCCTTTACATGGTGGCGTGTTGCTGCTGCGGCTGTACTGCTGGGTTTTGGTATTTGGACAGGAGTTTCGGTATACAAAAATAACAGCACAACAAAAACCGATACGGACGAATTTTCGAATAGTAAAAACTCAAATCCAGCAGTAATAAAAAATAATACCAATTCTGGCAATACAACAGTAACAGATCAGCCTGATGCAAAATCAGTAACAGAAAATATTACCTCAACAACTACGAAAAATATTGATGACCGGGTTACAGAAAATATAAAATCTGCTGATGAAAAAATCAGCAATAAAAATGCAGTTACTCCAAAAGAAAATACAACAGTACAAAACAGCAGCAATAAAAAATCAGCGAATAATCTGCCAAAACCTGCTTTGCAAAATATTAACAGCAATGGCAGTAACGAAGTAACCGTGCAAAACGTATTACCTTCAAACAGCAACAGGGTTTCCGGAAACAATGATGCTGTTGTAAAAATAGCTGCAAGAGAAAACAAAACTGTTATTGAAAATTTAAACAACAGCAAAACGGATCCGAATAATATTACAGCCATGCAGGTGGTAAATACAAATAAGACTAATGCTGATGAAAACAACAACCGTTATCTGAACGTAGATGACGACAAACAAAAAAGAACAACACTTGGAGGTTTTTTACGTAAGGCAAAAAGAGTGCTGGAGCGTAACACAAACGTTAAAACCGGCGAAGGAATTATAATTGCCGGCTTTGAAATTGCATTAAAATAATCACTTAAAATTGAAACAGATGAAAAAGCTAATTCTACTTTTAGCCACAGCAGCTATTTGCTTAAACTTAACGGCCCAGGAAGTGCCGGAAACAAAAGACGGAGATAAAGACACCATACGGATAGGTGGAATGATCATTGTAAAAAAAGGAAAAAAAAGCGGTGATGCATCCGTAAAAATAAGCAGCGATAAGACTAAAAAGAAAAAACGAAATGTAAGCACCAACTGGGGAATTGTTGACCTTGGATTTGCTAACTACAGCGATAATACAAATTATGCCAATGCAGGTAGTTACCTGGTAAACAGGCCCGGTTATCCGGCTTTAGACAAAAATGATTTTCAACTGAAAGCCGGTAAAAGCATTAATGTAAATATCTGGGTTTTTATGCAAAGGCTTAATCTGGTAAAGCATCATCTGCATCTTAAATATGGCCTGGGAGTTGAGCTGAATAATTACCGCTATAAATCTGCCGTAAATTATAACGAAAACGGCCTGGTGCCATACACAGCCAATACACAAACCAATGCTCCGTTCATATTCAGAGATTCCATTTCATTTTCGAAAAACAAACTGGCTGCAGATTATGCTACCATACCCGTGATGCTGAATTTTGTAACAAATGCTGATGAAAGAAAAAACAGGTTCAGCATAAGCCTGGGTGTAAGTGCCGGGTATTTATACAGCCAGCGTAATAAACAGGTAAGCAATGAAAGAGGTAAACTAAAAAACAGGGGAGATTATGGACTGGAGCGTTTTAAATTTTCTTATGTAGCCGAATTGGGCCTGGGGCCGGTAATGCTGTATGGTTCTTACAGTCCAAAATCGATGTACGAAAAAAGCCTGGATATAAGGCCGTTTAATGTTGGGTTTAGGTTTAGTTATTGGTAAATGCACTCTCTCTCCCAACCCTAAACCCATAGAGGATTACCAATATGGGTGAGGGGGCGGGTTTATATAACAGCTTCCGGTAATGCCGGAAGCTGTTTGTTTTCTACATTCTTTATTTTTTGTTAATCTTTACCACGTGGCTTAAATATTTATATGCGGCACAAGGTTTGCAAATAAATAAGAAATTATTTTTATTAAATGAATTTTACCCGCTTTTTCCAGGTCAGTATAATAGCGTCAGGTTTGGCAATGGTATCATTTGTTTCAGTACCCCGCAAAAGACATGTGACAAAAAAGCCAGCAAAGCAGCTGGCTAAGACTGTTGTGAAAGACAGTGTTCGAAATCCCTATTACATTATTGTTGATAAAAGTGAATACGAATTGTATGTGTATGATGATGAAGGCTGGTATGCAACATACCCCATTGTTTTTGGCAGTAAAGATTTGAGTGATAAAATGAGGGAAGGAGACAAACGTACACCTGATGGAAGCTTTAAAGTGATCCTGAAAAAAATTCATAAAAAATGGGGTCCCGAGCTGTTGCTGGATTATCCAAATCCTACCAGTTTTCAAAGGTTTAAGGAAAGAAAAGCTAAAGGCCTGCTACCCAAAAGTGCCAAGATTGGTAATGGAATAGCGATACACGCCACAAGGCCAGAGGAAGAGTGGACAGTTGATAATTTTTATAACTGGACCGATGGCTGTGTTTCAGTAAAATATACCGAGATGAAAGACCTGTACAGTTATATACCAGTTGGCACACTGGTAACCATCCGCCAGTAAAAATTAAACTATTTCAACTTTATCATTATAGCATGACCATTCAGGTTGTGGATGATCTGTCTGTCGGCATGGGCACGGTATTCATCAACCAGTTTTGTTACACCGGTACAGGTATGAAAACCATAATCATCAAAAACCACCACACCACCAGGTATTAATTTTTTCCAAACCCATTCCAGTATATCTTTTGCCGAAGTGTACACATCCACATCAATATGGCAAAGACCAAACTGCTCATCAGCTTTAATTTCGTGGGCCGTGTCTTCCGGAAAAATTCCTTTTAAAATTTTATAATGCTGATATTGACTTTTGTTTTTTAAAACATCTTCTACAATTTGCTGGCTGGTATCGCTGTGTTCGCCACCAGTATAAAAACTGTCGTTGGCACCTGCTTTGGCAACACCGGTAAATGTATCTGCCAGGTATAATGTGGCTGTACTTCTTATATTAGCTAATTGCTGTGCCATAATGCCTGCAGTGCCTCCACGCCAAACTCCTACTTCCAAAACAGCGGCTTGTGGGTTTAATGAATGTACCTTTTTTATCAGTTGCCACAGTTCGTAACAACGGTAAATATCAACCAGGGTATTACTTTTAATCTGGGTATAAATGTTCATAAAAGCATTATCTCCCTGCCAGGGCGCATAATTGGCAGAAGGAAAAACAAAACCATAATGAAAGCCATCCACATTAAAATTTGCCTTGCCTTTGTAGGTTGGCCGTTTGCCAATATAGATGCCGGTATTATCAAAAATGGTTCTTATAATTTTCTTAAGGGTCATAAAACTGTATGGTTATTTTATAAAATTAATACACACTGGTTTAACGGCAGTAAATATTATTGATCAATAAATAAAAGGCTTCCATCTCCATAACTTAAAAAACGAAAATCATGTTGCATGGCGTAATCATAATTTTTTTTCCAATTAATTCCAATTGCTGCTGCAACCAGCAAAAGCAATGTTGATTGAGGCTGATGAAAATTGGTTACAATGGCTTTGGCTATTTTAAAATGATAACCCGGCGCAATCAATATTTGCGATTGCGTAAATAAACGATCACGGTTATTTTCTTTCATCCATTTTAATAAAGCCAACAATGCTTCTTTGGCAGATAAAGATGTATTTATCAAAGGTTCTTCATAAACCTCCCATTGATTGATGTGTAGTTGTTCAATTGCCGGGTTCAAGTTTGTTTTTACGCCAATCCAATATAAACTTTCCAGTGTTCTTAAAGATGTAGTACCAACTGCAACAACAGTTTTGTCTATCTGCACAATCAGGCTTTCAATCATTGCTGTACTTACATCAATCCACTCGGCATGCATTTCATGTTCCTGCATGGTGGCAGCTTTTACAGGTTTAAAAGTACCGGCGCCAACATGCAGTGTAACAAAATCTGTAAGAATATTTTTTGCTGCAAGTTTTGTAAAGATATCTGGCGTAAAATGTAAACCCGCTGTTGGTGCAGCCACCGATCCTTCATCTTTTGCATAAATAGTTTGATAACGTTCTGTGTCTGCTTCTTCAGTTTTCCTTTTTATGTATGGCGGCAGTGGAATATCACCGCATTGCTCTAAAACTTCAGCAAAACTTAAATCTGCCGGTGTCCATGAAAATTGAACTAAATAGGCATCTGATAATTTTTCCAATAAAACCGCATTTAACTCAAAACTCCTAACTCCTAACTCATAACTCATAACTAACGAGTCTTCTTTCCATTTACTCACTCCTCCAATCATACACTTCCAGGTAGATGAACCTTTTTTACTCATCACATGGCTGTACTCATTGATGGCTTCAAAAGGCTCCAGGCAAAAAATTTCAATTACACCGCCACTGGTTTTTTGAAAATGGATACGGGCTTTTATAACTTTGGTGTTATTGAAGATGAGCAGGCTTTCTGCCGGTAAGTATTCAGCAATATTTTTATAGATGTCTTCCTGAATAGTACCGTTTTTATAAACCAATAATTTTGATGCATCTCTTTCTGCCAAAGGGTGCAGGGCAATCCTTTCTGCCAGAAGATCATAGGTATAATCAAGTATAGATATTTTTTTTGGATCAATCATCGTAAAAACGCAGCTACTTCAGCTTTCCATTTTGCAGTTTCTTTTTTACAAAGACTTTCATGTCCGGCAGTTTCGTAAACCACAAACTTTTTATTTGTATTGGAAATATTTTTAAATAAAATTTCTTCTTCGGATTGAGAAACCCTGGGATCGTTTTTACCCCATTGCAGCAAAACCGGGCATTTGATGGCTGATGCAAATTCCTGCGGTTTCATACCAAAAGCCCAAAAGCCATGTTCGGTTCCTCCCCAAAATGTAAGTAAGGTACCAACAGGTTCTGCCGGCAGCCCCATAATTTTTAAACGGCCCTTTACGGCATCTTTAATGGTACCAAAGGGCATTTCTAAAATTACCTTTTGAGGCTCCAGTTGATAATCTTTAACAGCTTTGGTAATGGTAGATGCGCCCATGGATATGCCCCAGAGCACAATATTTTTTTCGCCTTTATTTTTTATATAATCGTAAGCCAGCTTTATATCTTCTGTTTCGTTATAACCAATGGTGCAGGTATTTCCTTCGCTGTTGCCATGCGCCCTAAAGTCTACCAGCAAAGTATTGTAGCCTATTTTATTAAAAGATTCGGCCTCTTTTATTACACCAGATTTATTGCCGCCATGCCCGTGGAAAAGCAAAACAGTTCCTTTACTGCTATTGGCAGCAATGTACCAGGCTTCCAGTTTCAGACTATCTTTTGTTTTT
>JAYUZB010000044.1:0-16865 GCA_043752185.1 Chitinophagaceae bacterium | reverse complement strand
TGGCATTCTTTTCATCATACGGGTCTTTTGGTATCAGCATATTCCTAAGCTGTTTCTCCATCAGCTCTTTTGTTATCTCCAGTTCGGGTAATTCCATTTTGGCAAGATTGCGCATTTCCTCATCATCGCCGTTCAGCACTTCTTTATTAAACTCAATATCATCAAGCAGTTTAACATAGGCATTGCGGACGTTTACAATTTTCTCCAGGCTGCGGTATTCTTTACTGGTAGCGGTGTATTTTTTGTTGTCGCTCACAATCTCCGGATTGGTAAGTGCAACCCCCAGGTTGTCGAATCTTCCTTTTATAGCATCTAATTTATCTAACATAGGCCCCAAGTCCGCCGATGGCGGAGACAATTGTGTTTTGTTATTAATTTTGTTTCAGGCATTTGAATAGGTGGCGGCATCGTTGTGTCACTCACTTGTACTACATACCTTTGCTGAACTTTAATTATGTTTTGTCCCTGTCAATGGTCTTACGTCCTCGTAATACCATTGACAGGGCGGCAAATTTACAATATATCAACCAATCATTTTGTACAGAAAATTTTCAGCAGATAAAATCTTTAATGGCTACCATTTCCTTCAGCAACAGGTATTAATAACAGACACAGCAGGTGTAATTGTTGATATTGTTGATGAAAAAGAAAGTGGAGACGATGTTGAAAAACTAAACGGCATTCTTTGCCCGGGCTTTATTAATGCCCATTGCCACCTGGAGCTTTCGCACATGAAGGGCCATATACCCAAACATACCGGCCTGGTTGATTTTGTTTTAAAAGTAGTTACCGAAAGGCACTTTGCCGAACAGGAAATATTTGATGCCATTGAAAATGCCGAAGATGAAATGCTGCAAAATGGCATTGTTGCTGTGGGCGATATTTGTAACAACACACTCAGCATTCCGCAAAAAACCAAGGGGAGATTACAGTATCATAATTTTATTGAAGCCAGTGGTTTTGTGCCGGCACTGGCAGAAGAGCGGTTTGATAAGTCATTAGAAATTCTTCACCAATATCGCTCCGGAATCCAGTATCCAGTATCCAGCATCAAGCATCCAGCATCCAGTATCAGCCCTCATGCACCTTACTCCGTATCGCCCGGCATGTTTAGCATGATAAACGATTTACCCAATAATAATTTACTTACCATACACAACCAGGAAACTGAAGCCGAAAACGAATTTTTTGAAAAAGGCACAGGAGATTTTTTACGGCTATACAAACAAATGGGTATTGATATTTCATTTTTTAAACCTTCAGGCAAAACAAGTTTACAAACATGGTTACCACATTTCACCAAAGAACAATCAATCATTTTAGTGCATAATGTAACTACTTCAGCAGAAGACCTGGAATTTATAAGACTCAAGACTCACGACTCACGACTCCAGACTTTCCTCTGCCTTTGCCCCAACGCAAATCTATACATCAGCAACACGTTGCCAGATGTAAATATGCTTATGCAGCATACTGATAATATTGTTTTGGGAACCGACAGCCTTGCATCAAATGAGGAGTTGAGTATTTGGGCCGAAATAAAAACACTGCAACAAAATTTTAGAAATATTGATCTGGCTATTCTGCTGAAATGGGCCACCAGCAATGGCGCCAAAGCATTGCAAATGGATAGCAGCCTGGGTAGTTTTGAAAAAGGAAAACAACCTGGCGTACTATTGATTGATGAAATTGGGGGCTTGCAAGTGAATACAGATTCAAAAATAAAACGAATCTTGTAAGGGTTCATTTTTATGGCCCCTACGGCTTTCAGCCTTCAGGCCCTTACAACACTTCGTGCAGCACCAGGAGTGTTTTCATCTGCCCAAAGTCGGGTATGTGTAAGGCATAATATTCCAGGTATCTTAATAATAATAATCTTCTTATTTCTCCGTTCAGGTTAAATTGTTCCAGCTCTTTAGGTTGCATTACTTTCAGTAATTGTGCGGTTAGTTCAGCATTCTTACCTTCAATAAAATTGGGGTGTGTGGGTTGATGATCGATAAAAATACCTTCCTGTAAATCCAGCACCGAATCTTCGCTGTTAAAATTATCTATCATTCTAAAACCAAAAAAATGTGTAAGGTGCAAGGTAAAAAACAGCGCAAAATTTGCTGTAATAGTTTTATCTGCCTTATCCAATGCTAAAAAAGATTCCTCACAAAAAGAAAAAAGATCGGTATTGGGTTCGGGTTGCTTTAAACATTTATGCAGCAACTCAGCCATAAAGGAACCAATGCTGTTTTTTATAACATCGCTTAACAGTTTTGAATACAGGCAAGCCCAGGAAAACTCTTTTATGCGTTGCATAGATTTGTTTTCGCTGTGGTAAACAACCAGGTCTAAAATAGCTGTTGGCTGAAAGTGATTTGCTTTTGAAGCCGATTTTTTTGAAGTACGCACTCCGTTTACCATATAGGTTTGTATGCCGAACATTTCGGTAAATATGGTAACCACCAGGCTGGTTTCGCCATATTTAATGCTACGTAATACTATGCCTTTGGTTTTGTGTGTCATAATGCCCCCATCCCCTAAAGGGGGGTATGGAATATTTCTTTATACAATTTTCAAAAATAGTAAACATGGGTCAGCAAATCTTTTTAAGCTTTAACTTTAAAAAATCTGATTCCCCTTTAGGGGTTAGGGGCAAATCTTACCAGCTTTTCGTTCAATTAGCACAAATAGATTTTCTTTGCATAATTATCAACCTGCCTGACGGGAGTCCGGTTATCCATTAATCAATTATCCATTATATATGTGGCAACGACTGGGAAAATTAGTGCTTAAATTCAGAGGGCCTTTATTGATTCTTTTATTATTGATAACCGCTGTTATGGGTTTTTATGCCAGCAAGGTTACAATGAGTTACGAATTTTCGAAAGCCATACCCACCGATAATGCCAAATACCTGGAATACGTTTCTTTTAAGCAAAAATTTGGCGATGATGGAAACATGCTGGTTACAGGTATACAAACCGACAGTTTATTTACCCTTACATACTTTAATGCTTACAAAGAACTTCAGCAGCAATTAAAAAAAATAAAGCATGTAGAAGATATTGTAAGCATTCCATCTGCAATAAAACTTGCAACTGATACAGCGACAGGAAAACTGGCTGCGCAAAAAATATTTCCCGATTTTATTCAAACGCAGCAAGAACTTGACTCTGTTGCCGCTCAATTTTTTAACCTGCCTTTTTACAAACAACGGCTTTATAACCCGGAGTCGAATGCATACCTGATGGGAGTGCGAATTAATAAAGATGTACTTAATTCAAAAGGGCGTACACAGGTAATTAACGATGTAATAAATACTGTAAAAAAGTTTGAAGAAAAAACAGGATCAGAAGTTCACCTGAGTGGTTTGCCGCTGATAAGAACAGTAGTAGCCGACAGGATACAGAATGAAATGAAATACTTTTTATTCGGTTCTCTTTTATTAAGCACACTTATACTGGCGCTTTTCTTCCGGTCTTTCAGCACCACGCTGCTTTCTTTACTGGTAGTAGTTTTGGGCGTAGTGTGGAGCGTGGGTGTACTGTATTTATGTGGCTACCAGGTTACGCTGTTAACCGCACTCATACCTTGTTTGGTTGTGGTAATTGGTGTACCCAATTGTATTTACTTTATCAATAAGTATCACACTTCTTACATACAATCGGGCGATAAAGAAAAATCGCTTGTAGATATGGTTAGCAAGATGGGGGTAGTTACTTTGTTTTGTAACCTTACAGCTGCAATTGGCTTTGCCGTTTTTGCATTAACACGCAGTGCCATTTTATGGGAGTTTGGTATCGTAGCCGGCATCAGCATCATGATCATTTTTTTTGTTTCATTTATTTTATTGCCGGCAGCATTAAGTTATTTGCCTGCCCCAAAACCATCACAAACAAAATATTTGAATAACAGGTGGATCACTACTTTTTTATTGCAGACTGAAAAATGGGTATTTCATCATAAAAAAATAATCTACGGTATAACAACAGCCGTTTTAATTTTTGCAGTGGTTGGTATTTTTAAATTAAAGAGTGTGTCTTTTATTGTTGACGATTTGCCTAAAACAGATAAAATTTACACCGATATTAAATTCTTTGAAAAACATTTTGGCGGCGTAATGCCGCTGGAGATTGTGATTGATACCAAAAAACCCAAAGGGATCATTAGCCCTAAAGTTGATGTGCATACAATTGCTTTTTTTCAGGATTCTTTTCTGGTTAACCAAAAAAATGTATCCAAACCACTTTCAGTAATAGATGGCATCAAGTTTTTTTACCAGGCAGCCAGCGAAGGAACAGGCGATTCTTCTTTCACATTACCTGCTTTTGGTAATCCATTATATGATTTGCATAAAAAATTAGTGCAACTGAATGCCAGGCGCAAAAACAAAGAAATGACTGCATCGGACTCGGCCACGGCCAAATTAATGGGTTCTTTTGTAGATTCCAGCGAGCAATACCTGCGTATCAGCATGAGTATGGCTGATATTGGAACTCAAAAATTGCCGCCATTGCTGGATACTATTCAGCAAAAAGCAAATGAAATTTTTGATACGGCCATCTATAAAGTACATCTTACAGGTACCAGCATTACCTTTTTAGAAGGTAGCCGCTTTATAGTAAATGGTTTAAAGGATAGCATCTTCTGGGCCTTTTTGCTGATAGCTTTGTGCATGCTTTATCTGTTTAAATCGGTACGCATTTTATTGTGCTCACTCATTCCAAATCTTATTCCATTGGTGATAACAGCAGGTATCATGGGCTGGGTAGGTGTTCCCTTAAAACCATCTACTGTATTGGTTTTTAGCGTAGCATTGGGCATTGCTGTGGATATAACCATTAGGTTTTTGGTAAATTATAAACAGGAGCTGCCGGCTTACAATTACAGCGTGCCGCAAACAGTAAGTGCCACCATAAAAAATACCGGATTAAGCATTGTGTACACTGCCTTGGTTTTAATTGCCGGCTTTATTATTTTTTGTGCCAGTGGTTTTGGAGGTACCAAAGCACTTGGCTGGCTAACATCTGCAACCTTATTAATTGCCACATTAACCAACCTGGTTTTACTACCTGTTTTATTGCTTTTATTTGCACCTAAAAAGGCAAAAATAAAAAAGCTTTAATTATTTTTAATCTATTCAATATCATTTGTTTTGATAAATGCTACGCCTTAAAATGCTTTCATCAAAAGAAAAGCAGCTTAAAGGCCAATAAAATTGTCAAAGTATTTGATATTTACACGGAATCTGAATTATATTTGTCGCTATAAACTATTATGCAAATGAGAAAATTGACATTAATCTTATCAGCTGTATTTGTATTCGTACTAAACGCAGCTGCTCAGAACCGAACAATAACTGGTAAGGTTACTGATGAAAAAGGAGCTCCCGTAGAAGGAGTTTCCATTACATCTCCCAACGGGAAACAAGGTACACAAACAGAAAAAGATGGTACGTACAGTATCTCCATCCCAACTGCTGTAAGAAATCTGAATTTTTCTTACGTAAATTTTGTAGCTCAAACAAAGTCAATTGGAAACAACAATACAATAAATATTGTTTTAAGATCTACCGATTCCAGGCTGGAAGAAGTGGTTGTAGTTGGTTATGGTACGCAAAAACGTAGAGAATTTACAGGAAGCCTTACCAACATTAAGGGGACCGTTATTGCAGAAAAACCAGTTCAAAGTTTTGAACAGGCATTGGCCGGCCGTTCTGCAGGTGTACAGATCACTGTACCAAGCGGTGTATTGAATGCGCCCCCGGTTTTCCGCATACGAGGCACCAACTCGATTTCTCTGGGTTCATCACCATTGATCGTTGTTGATGGAACTCCGGTAACAACTGGAGATTTATCCGGCTCAAATGCTGCCGGCAATGCTTTAGCCAGCATCAACCCGGCCGATATTGAAAGTATGGATATATCAAAAGATGCTGCTGCTACAGCCATTTATGGCAGCCGTGCCGCCAATGGTGTGGTGTTTATCACCACGAAAAAAGGCAAGCCGGGCAAAACAAAAATAAATTACAATGCATCCATGGGCTTTACCAGTGTATATGGTGTACCCGAGGTTTTAAATGCACAGCAATATACTGATTACAAAAATTATGTGGCATCAACTTCCCTTGGTGTTAATACCACAAATCCTGGAACTCCCCCATATATAAGATTTAATCTTACACCTGGCCCTGATGGAAATCCTATCAATACAAATTGGGCAGATGTAATTTACCGCCAGGGTTTTAATCAGGATCATAACCTGAATGTATCGGGAGGAAGCGATAATACAACATATTATTTTTCGGCAGGTTACACAAATCAAGAGGGAATACTAAAAGCTAATGATTTTACCCGTAAAAATATACTGGTGAATGTAGATTCGAAGGTGAGTAAATACTTTAGCCTGGGAGGTAAAATATCTTATTCCAATGAACAGAACCGGGTTTCTTCTGCAACCGGTTCATTGGGTGATGCATTTTCAACTGGCGGGTTTGGTCGGCTGGCGCTTGTAAATGCCCCCAATGTAAGCCCATACAATAACAACGGCACTTATAATTTAAGTACCGGGGGAAATTTTATCGGGCAGCAGGGCAATGCCCTTAGCACCAATCAGGTTGGTTTTTACAATCCAGCATATATATTTGATAAGAACCGTTCAAACAGCGAAACCAACCATATCCAGTCTAATATCTATGCACAGGTAAAGCCTTTTAGCTGGCTCACATACAGATCACAATATGCTATTGATTATATCCTGGTTGATAATGACATTTTCCGTGATGCCCGTCATGGTGATGGCGTTACCTTCGCCGGGGATGCTTTTGCCACTTTAAGCAAATTTAAAAGATGGACATTCAGCAATACATTGCAGATTGACAAAACATTTAAAGATAAACACAGTTTTAGCATACTGGGTGGGCTTGAGCAGGACCGAAGAACAACCAATCAGTTTGGTTTAACCCGCCGGACTATTAACGATCCGGTGTACACAGTACTACAGGGTGGTTTTACAACCGATGTAAGTAGCGGGCTTGGAATCGGTGAAAATTACCTTCAATCTGCGTTTGGGCGTTTTAATTATGATTACAAGAAAAAATACTTTGTGAGCGCTAATGTTCGTCAGGATGAATATTCGGCTTTTCAAAATCAAAGAGAACTGTTTTATGGTTTTTCAGGCGGTTGGCAGGTAGACCAGGAAAAATTCTGGGGTAACGGAATCCGCAAAGTTTTCTCAAGCCTTAAATTGAAAGGCAGCTACGGTAAAGTGGGTAATACATCAGGTATTAACGACTATATTACCTATTCGCAATTTGGCCCAGGTGTGTATGGCGGCAACCCAGCCTTATCTTTCAGTATTGCCGGTAACCCTAACCTTAAATGGGAAACAAGTAAACAACTTAATTTTGGAGCCAATATCGGATTTTTTAAGGAGAGGATGAATTTAGAAGTCACTTATTACAAAAATGATATCAGCGGTTTAATTTTAAATGTACCCCAGGCTCCTTCTGCCGGGTTACCAACTACTGTTCCTCAAAATGTTGGTAAAATGTACAACAAGGGTATAGAAATTACACTTTCCGGTGCTATAGTAAATACCAAAAACTTTACCTGGACAACCAATTTTAACTATACTAACAACAGGAACGAAGTAACCGAATTAGCTCCGGGGCTTACCGAAGTACTTACAGGCACCGGGGGTCTTGAAACAGTTAACCGTACTGCAGTAGGTTATCCGGCTGGTTACCTTTGGGTAGTACGTAGCGGCGGTGCCGACCCTGCAACAGGTAGAAGAATATTATATAATAAGGTGGGAAATGCCGTATTGTACCGCTTTGGAACTTTACCTGCAGGAGAATTTACCTGGCAAAATACAGATGGCACAAGGTATAATAACCAGGCAGGAGCAGCAACTACTATAAGCCAGCCTGCAGATGCTGTAATGTATGCTAACCCTACACCAAGAGTTATCGGTGGTTTCAACAATACATTCAGGTACAAGAATTTTGATCTGGATATATTGCTTACTTACCAGGCTGGATTCTCTTTGTATTTTGGCACCCATGCCGGTATGTTCGACCAGCGTTTCTGGAACAATTCTGTAAGGGTACTGGATGGCTGGAGAAAATTTGGAGATGTTACCGATATACCTAAACCTGTTTATAATGACAATATATCTAATGGATCGGGTTTACCAATGAGCTTTAATGTGTTTAAAGGCGATTTTATCAAAGTAAAAAATGTAACATTCGGTTACAATTTCCCGGTTGATGGCCTTAAGAAAGTAAAAATAACCAATGCAAGATTCTGGGTAGGCGGCCAAAACCTGTGGATATTCACCAAATATCCCGGACCTGATCCTGAAGTATCTTCAAACGGAAATGGATCATCAACTGGTCAGGGTGTTGACAGGAATACACTTGCAAACGGAAGAACGCTTACCGTTGGATTAAATATCGGTTTCTGATAAACAGTAATTCATAAATAAAAAATTGTTCAGAATGAAAAAACAAATGAAATATATACTAACCCTAAGCCTGGTTTTAATAACAGGTATATCGTGTAAAAAAGAATACCTCACTGCTGTTCCGCTAACAACTGTAAGCGATGCCACAGCGTTTGATACACCTGAACGAATATTGGGTAATGTACGCAGCTTGTATTTAGCTACTAAAGCTGGGGCATTTTATGGTGGTCGTTATATAGTTTATGGCGATATAAGGGGCGAAGATTTTTTAAATGAAACGGGAAATATTGTTACGGGTGCAGATGTATGGGCTTTGAATGCACCCGGAACTTCAACCAACTCTGTAATAAACCTTTGGAGAGATGCTTATTATGCAATTAACCTCTGTAACATCACCATTGAGGGAGTTACCGCAAAAGGCCCATCGGTATTAAATAATCCAGCATTAATGAATAGCTATCTGGGCGAAGCCAGGTATATGAGGGCACTTGCTTATTACAGCCTGTTGCAATATTATGCCAGGCCTTTTGCAGATGGAGCCGGCAACAAACCTGGTTTGCCATTACGCTTAACGGGAATAAAAGGATCTGGATTTTCTGATCTGGCAAGGAGTAGTGTTGCCCAGATATATGCACAAATTATTACTGACCTTAATTTTGCAGAAATAAATTTACCAACATCTTATACTGTTACTGCTGCTGCAGAAAATACAACCCGTGCACACCGCAATACAGCTATTGCATTAAAAACAAGGGTGTATTTATCTATGGGCGATAATGCCAATGTAATAACCGAAGGAACCAAGCTTGCGCCTCAACTTACGGCACCATTTAGCGCAACATCAGGAGTGTTACATGCTTTGCAGCCCAATATTGTTACTGTATTCACTGCACCAAATTATAATACAACAGAATCAATCATGTCGTTTCCATTCAGCCCCGCTGTTGGCGATAATCCTGGTACGCAAAACCAGCTTGGGTTTTATTTTGTAAGAAACCTAACTAATCCGGGTACTGCAGAATATTCTTTAAACCCTGCCGGTATTATTGGAGATGTGGTGGGCTGGCCTAATACTGATGCAAGAAGAAACCTTATTTTTACAAATGTTCTTCCAGGAAATGGCAAAAGATTTGTTTTCAAATACCAACAAGCATCACCTTTTCTTGATTGGGCGCCGGTTATGCGTTACTCTGAAGTACTGCTGAATTTAGCAGAAGCATTGGCAAGGAGAAATGGTGCAGGCGATATGGTAAAGTCAATAGCTCTGTTAAATGCAGTGCGCCAACGTTCTGATGCAAGTGTAACACTTGCCCCGGCAACACAGGCAGCACTTATTACTGCTATTTTATTAGAAAGAAGAATCGAATTTCTGGGCGAAGGACTCCGCAACAATGACCTTATGCGTTTATTGCAAACCATCCCTTCAAAAGGAGCTGTTCCTGCAAAGGCACCAACAGACCAGGGTTATATCTGGCCTATTTCAGCTACCGAAATGTCTTTAAATAAATTGATGATAGATAATTAAATAAAGAATTTACTATACTAAAAACTCCCCTGATTTTATTGGGGGAGTTTTTATTTTAAGAAACGTGGAAGAAAATTTATTTCAATACTTCTGCCAGTTTAATTTGCAATGCATTTTCTCTTAAATCTGTGGCAATAATTTTTCCCTGTGGGTCAATTAAAACATTATAAGGAATTCCATCCAAACCATACAGCGGAACTGCAGCACTGCTCCATTTTTTTAAATCGCTTATATGCTGCCAGGTTAATTTATCTTCTTTTATTGCATCAATCCATGCCTGTTTGTTTTCATCAAGCGACACACCCAACACAGTAAAATTTTTATTTTTAAATTGATTGTAGGCAGCTACCACATTTGGATTTTCTCCACGGCAAGGGCCACACCAGCTTGCCCAAAAATCTATTAATACATATTTACCACGCAACTGGCTTAATGAAAAAGGCTTGTCGTTTACATCGTTCATTGTAATATCTGGAGCCATACCACCAATTGCAGGCTTTGCAACTGGCTGTGTTTGTGTTTGAGGTTGTACTGCCTGGGATTTTATATAGGCAAGTGCCTCTGCAATACCTTTGTGTTTTGGAAAACGCTTAACCAGTTTGGTTAAAGGGTTTTCAAAATCAGCAAGTTCAACAGGAGCCATGGTAGCAGCAAATAATGATACGATGGGGCTTTTAGCACTATCTGCATAAGCAAAACTATATTTGGTAAAATTGAGTTTCAAAGAAATAAGATCTTCGGAGATGGCAACAAAAATACTGTCGGTTTCTTTTACGTTGGCTTTAGTAAATTCGTCAAGCAACCTGCTTTTATTTGCAATGAGCAAACTGATGCTATCCATGTGCTGCATAAGTTTTTTTAAAGAGCTGTTGGCAGGACCGCTGAATGTACCACTCAATGGCTCCTGGCTGATTGAAACACCTGTGTAATTTATTTTACCATCTTCATTTATAAAAAGGGCATTGGCACCTTCTTCTGTACGAATACGGTACAAGCCTTCTTCAGGCGCAATGGCGGAAAGCGAAAATTTCCCGCCTTTTATTTCTCCTGTGTCAAGTACTTCGGGTTGTTTTGCGCTGAAGTATAATTCTTCCAGGAAAATCTTTTGATCGGGAGAAGCTTTTATTTCGCCTGAAAGGGTAAAAGAACCTTTATCGGCTTTATCATTACACGAAAATAAAATAACAGCTACAGCCGCTGCGGCAAATATTTTTTTCATTATGGGGTATTTAATTTTTTTTCTAAGATTTCATTTACAATTTGCATATCGGCTTTGCCCTTGCTGCGTTTTTTTATTTCGCCGGCAAATAAACCAATCAGGCCTTTTTTACCCGACTTATACTGTTTCACTTTATCGGGCATAGCAGCAATAGCTTCATCAACCCACTGTTCAATAGAGCTGCTGTCACTTTCCTGTAACACATTTAGTTCTGTTGCAATTTGCAATGGTTCTTTTTCAGGCTGCAATAATAAAGCCAGTAATACTTTGGATGAAGCAATACCAAAATTCAATTTACCGTTTTCGACCAGGCCAATTAATGCCGCCAGCTTTTCTGCGGGCAAAGTAAAAGCATCGTAAGCAATATTGCTGTCGTTTAAATAACTTTTAACCGGGCCAAGCATCCAGTTGGCAACAGCCTTGTAGTTATCAGTATGTTTTATTACTGCTTCAAAATATGCGGCCTGCGCTTTATCATCGCAAAGTACCGTGGCATCATAATCAGAAAGTTTAAATTCAGTTATATATCGTTGCTTTATTGCCCCGGCTAAAACTGGTAATTCGTTTTTTATTTGCACCAGATAATCATCTGTTATGTGAAAAGGAGCCAGGTCGGGCTCGGGAAAATAGCGGTAATCATCAGCATCTTCTTTTGATCGTAAAGAAAAAGTGCTGTTGTTATCTGCGTCATAACTTCTTGTTTCCTGTATAATGGTTTCATTGTTTTCAACCAGGCCTATCAAGCGCTCTATTTCCACATCAATGGCTCTTTTTACATTGCGTATGCTGTTTAGGTTTTTTACTTCAACCCTGGTGCCCAGTTTGGTATCGCCTTTGAGGCGTATAGAAATATTGGCATCGCAACGCATACTACCTTCTTCCATATTGCCATCGCAAATGCCCAGCCAGGTAACCAGTTTGCGCAATTCGGTTATGTAGGCAAATGCTTCATCACTACTGTGCATATCGGGTTCGCTTACAATTTCAAGCAGCGGCACACCTGCACGGTTAAAATCAATGGCGGTGTAGTTTTCATCTACATCGTGCAAACTTTTGCCTGCATCTTCTTCTATATGAATACGGTTTAGGCGGATATTTCTTTCAGCTTCTGCAACTCTTATTGGCACAAAACCATTTTTGCAAATAGGCGTTGTATGTTGAGACACCTGGTAGCCTTTTGGCAGATCGGGATAAAAATAATTTTTACGGGCAAAGTAATTGTACTGTTCAATTTGGCAGTGCAATGCAAGCCCTAATTTAATAGCATACTCAATAGCCTTCACATTCATCTTGGGTAATGTGCCAGGGTGTGCCAGTGTAATAGGACTGATATGTGTATTGGGATCGGTACTAAAGGCAGCGCTATCGCCACAAAATAATTTACTTTGAGTAAGCAATTGGGTATGTACTTCCAACCCTATTACTACCTGGTATTTTTCATTTTTGTTCACGGGGGCAAAGGTAAGGTGCAGTTGGCAGTTGGCAATGAGCAGTGGGCTATGACCAGTTTGCAGTTTGCTGCGAGCAATATACTATTGTGGGTTAAAAAACTACTGAGGATTAATAAAAAAGCGTCCTGAAAATTTCAGGACGCTTGCTCATGCTTATTCATGGCTTATGCCGATTATGCTATTATTTCGTCAATATTCTTTACTATCGGCATAGTAGCATCTAATCTATATTATCATCTGGAAAGATGCTACTATAAATTAGCAGTCTTTAATTTTTTAGGAATCTTAATATCAAAACTCATGGCATTACCATTGCGGCTTGCTTTAATATTGTAAGCAAATTTTTCCATGATATCGTGTAAAGCTTCACGTACCTCGTCAGTATTAGAAACTTTTTTACCGCCTATTTCTGTAACCAAATCATCTTTTTTCAGTCCTGCTTTTTCGGCCGGAGAATCTTTATCTACATCCAGAATCTTCACACCATTTCCTGCTTCGGTATCCTGAATTTTTAAACCCAGTTTTTGTTGGCGAGGGTAAGTATCTCTAAATAATTCATAATTATTGTCCGAACCCGGAGCCCATACCCTTGGTTTCATATCGCCCAGTTCAATTCCCGGTACTGTTTGTATACGGGGCATACTGAAAGATCTTGTCATGCCATCGGGACCGTTAAAAGAATAAGCCATTGTCTTTGATTCTTTACGTTCGCCCAAAGTGGCTTTTACTGAGCCATCTTTACCGTCACGCTTATAATAAACTGTAACTTCTTCTTTTGGTTTAAAAGAAGTTACTACATCAGATAATGATTCTGGATCTTCAACTTTCTTATCGTTGATCTTTGTAATTATATCACCGTTTTTCAGTCCGGCTTTCTCGGCAGCACTTTCTTTGGTTATGTTGGTAATTTCGGCTCCATTCAATTTAGAATCTTTCTTGTCATCATTTTCAGATTTGGTTGTAACTCCTAAAAAAGCGCTTGATTCGCCTTTATCATCGCTGCTCCAGCTAAATCCTTCAAGATCTCCGGGTGCCATTTTGAACCTGGTACCACCTTTTCCATCTCTGATGATAATATTTCTTCTGTTAACGGTTATCTCATCATCTTTAAATTCGGATAACGGTTTGCCATTGATGGTAATGGCATCTCCTTTAATTTCTAAGGTAATCCTGGTGTCTTTTTCACCTTTTTTGCGGATGATGATCTCCTGGGTTTCTTTTTTATCTTTTTCACCCTTGGCTCCTTTATCGCCTTTATCATCCTGGGCGATGAGGGTGGTTGTAAATGCTGCAAAGCAAATGGCAGCAGTGGTAAACACAATTTTTTTCATGACTTGATATTTTATGTACGAAATGTTTAGTAGTACAAAATTAAGGACTTTTTCTGTATTACGAAATATTTCGCAGATTATTTTCGTTGCTTTAACATTTTTTAAACACGGCTTGAGCGAATTAAACGAATTACACAAAGTTGGGATTCAATTTAGTGTAAGTTCTTACCGGGCAATCATCTACCATGCCTTCGCCAATAAAATCCATTCCTATTTTTTCCAGCACTTTTGTGGAAGCTATGTTTTCTATATGCGCCCTGCCGGTGATGAGTTTTAAATTCAGTTTTGTAAAACCATGGTCCAGGCTATGTTGTGCAGCTTCGGTAGCAAACCCCATGCCCCATGCTTTTTGCATCAGTCGGTAACCCAAGTCAATTTCATCAATTTCGGGCCGGTATTTTAAACCACACCAGCCAATAAAATCCATTCCTTCCTTTACATGTATGGCCCAGCGGCCCAGGTTATTTTTGTATTGAGGTAAGATGATATCCTGCAAGATATTTTCGGCCTGCTCTACCGTTTTTAATGTTGGCTCGTGTACATACTTTACAATTTCAGGATCGCTGTTGAGTGCTAAAATTAATGGTGCATCGGCTTCGGTAAACTGGCGAAGGATGAGGCTGGGTGTTTCAAAAATTATTTTCATCGAAGTAGATTACAATAATGATTTTACCTTTTCAATCACCGCTCTCAAATTACTTACCTCCTGTCCGCCGGCTGTTGCCAGGTTTTTTTGTCCGCCGCCGCCACCTTTTATTAATGGAGCCACATGCTCTTTTATTATTTTGCCGGCATCTAAATTTTTGGCTGCCACAACCGTATCGCTGATGCCGATGGCAACAAAAGACTTACCATCAATATTTGCGCAAAGCACAGCCACATGGTCGTGCAGTTTATTTTTAAGATCGAAACAAAGCTTCTTCAACGCATCGGCACTGCTTACTTCAATAATATCACCAACAAAAGTTACGTTGTTGATGATCTCATCTTTTTTAAGCAGTTCGTTACGGATGATAACCAGTTGCCTTGCTTCTAATGCTTCAATATGTTTTTTTAAAGAAGCATTTTCGCTTTGCAGATTTTCAATGGACTTACTGATCTCCTTTGGATTTTTCAATAAGCCACTGATTACACCCATTTCCACGAATGTGGTATTCACTAATTCTTCTGCAGCTTTACCGCAAACCGCTTCTATTCTTCTTACACCTGCTGCCACAGCGCCTTCGCTTTTTATTTTAAACAAACCCAATTCGCCGGTGCTGCCCACATGAGTGCCACCACACAATTCAATGGAGTAGGGTTCATCCATAATTACAACTCTCACTACATCACCATATTTTTCGCCAAACAAAGCCATGGCACCAAGAGCCACCGCTTCATCCTTATTCATTGATTTTATTACAACCGGAATGTTCTCTCTTATCTTTTCATTCACTAATTTTTCAACCGCAGCAATTTCTTCATCGGTAACTTTTGCAAAATGACTAAAGTCGAAGCGGAGATGGTCTTCATTTACCAGGCTGCCTTTTTGTGCTACGTGCTTGCCCAATACATTGCGTAAAGCTGCATGCATCAGGTGTGTAACACTGTGGTGCAGGGTAATATCTTTTCTTCTTGTTGCATCTACTGTTGCAATTACTTCACCACTTATATCTTCCAATACAGATTCAGCAAAATGTATGATGAGATCATTCTCTTTCTTGGTATCTGTGATCGTGAGTGGTGAACCGTGAATTGTGAGTGTGCCAGAGTCTCCGACTTGCCCGCCGCTTTCGGCATAAAAAGGAGTTTGATCTAAAATAATTTGATACAGTTCTTTTCCTTTACCGGTTACTTTACGATACTTAACAACCTTTGCTTTTGTTTCTAAACTATCGTAGCCAATAAATTTTGATGATGGAATATCATTTACGATAACCCAATCTTCTGTATCCATGGCAGTAGCTGCCCGACTGCGATTTTTTTGCTGCTGCATTTCAACTTCAAAACCTGCTTCATCTACCACCAAATTATTTTCAAATGCAATTAGTCTTGTGAGGTCAATTGGAAAACCATACGTATCAAGTAATTCAAAAGCAGCAGCACCACTGATTATTTTTGTTTGCTGAGATTGCTTCATTACATCATCAATATTTTTTAAGCCGCTGGACAAGGTTCTTAAAAACGCTTCTTCCTCTTCCTTAACAACCTTTCCTACAAAATCTAATTGCTGCGTTAGTTCCGGAAAAACATTTTCAAACTGCTTTGCAATAACCGGTAACAATTGGTGCAACAGCGGTTGCTTATAATCCAAATAAGAATAATAATAACGAACCGCCCTGCGTAATATGCGGCGTATAACATAGCCAGCACCTGTGTTTGAAGGAAGCTGTCCGTCTGCAATAGTAAAACTGATGGCACGGATATGATCGGAAATTACCCTGAATGCAACAGCTTCTTTGCTATCACTGTAATCATATTTCTTGCTGGTAATTTTTTCTATTGCTGCAATTGTTCCTGTAAAAACATCCGTATCGTAATTAGAAGATTTTTGCTGTATTACTCTCACCAACCTTTCAAATCCCATTCCGGTATCCACATGCCTGGCAGGTAATTCTTCCAGGCTGCCATCTTTTTTTCGGTTAAACTGAATGAATACATTGTTCCATATTTCTATCACCTGTGGATGATCATTGTTAACCAATAATGATCCTGCCACAGCCATTTTTTCATCTGCAGTGCGGCAGTCAGCATGAATTTCTGTGCATGGGCCGCAGGGGCCGGTATCACCCATTTCCCAAAAATTATCTTTTTTATTTCCTGGTAAAATATGGCTTTCCGGTAAATATTTTTTCCATTCCTGCCACGCTTCTTCATCTTTGGGCAAACCTTCTTTTTCATCT
>JAYUZB010000043.1:0-2784 GCA_043752185.1 Chitinophagaceae bacterium | reverse complement strand
GTATATTGATGTAAGAAACCTGCAACAATCAGTAAGAGACAAAGCACCAGGCTTGTTATTCTGGCAATCTTCATACCTTTTCTGTTATCGGTACCATTACCCAGGTGACTGTGTTTGGCACCATACACCAGGTAAATATCCATACCGATAAGCATCCAAACCAGTAAACGTATCCAGGTGTCCATTGGCAGAAAAACCATCATGAATAAACAAACCACAATACCTAAGATTGGAACCAACGGCACTAGTGGTGTTTTGAATGCCCGGGGTAGTTCGGGCATTTTTTTACGCATTACCCAAACACCAATGCATACTAATATAAATGCAAACAGGGTTCCTATACTGGTCATTTCGCCCACAACACGTGCAGGTACAAAGGCAGCAAAAAGGCTTACAAAAACCATGAACAATAAATTGCTTTTTGCAGGGGTTTGTGTTTTAGGATTTACGGCTGAGAAAATTTTAGGTATTAAACCATCTTTACTCATACTGAAGAAAACACGGCTTTGTCCCATTAGCATCACCAAAATAACTGAAGCATAACCTGCAAGTATGGCAACAACAATGGCACGGTTAAGCCAGGGATAATCGGGTGTTACTACACCGGCAGCATCGGTTGTGCCCATGTGATCGATAGCTATGGCAACGGGAGCAATACCATCTTTACCTGCAAAGCTGGTATAGCTGGTAACACCGGTCATAACGTGTGCAAATAAAATATAAAGCACAGTACAAATGGCCAGCGAACCCAGTATACCCCAAGGCATATCACGTTTTGGATTTTTAGCTTCCTGCGCCGCCGTACTTACTGCATCAAAACCTATATAAGCAAAGAACACAATAGCTGCAGCCCGAATAATACCGCTAAAACCAAAGTCGCCAAATTTACCGTTGTTGTCGGGTATATATGGTGTGTAATTATCGTTATTAATATATTTCCATCCCAGGAAAATAAATACCAGAACTACAGTGATTTTTAATCCAACAATAATTCCGTTTACCATAGCACTTTCTTTGGTGCCTTTCATTAATAACAAACTCATTAATACAATAATGAAAACTGCGGGCAGGTTTATGATACCTCCGTCCCATGGGCCTACGGTAAGGCTTTCGGGCAGGTGAACACCAAAACCATCAAGGAATTTTACCAGATAACGGCTCCAACTGATACCTACTGTAGCAGCACCAACTGCATATTCCAATACAAGATCCCAACCAATGATCCAGGCAATAAATTCGCCCATGGTGGCATACGAATACGTGTAAGCACTACCCGCAACCGGAATCATGGATGCAAACTCGGCATAACATAATCCTGCAAACAAACAACCTAAGGCTGCTACAACAAAAGATAAAGTAATGGCTGGCCCGGCATGATTGGCCGCTGCCATACCGGTGATTGAAAATAAACCGGCGCCAATGATAGCACCAATTCCCAGTGCAATTAAACCGCCGGCACCAAGGGTTCTTTTTAGTGTATGACTGCCTGTTTCGGAAGCTTCGTTCATTAAAGCTTCCATTGGTTTTCTTACGAATAAACTCATGTCAGTATGGTTTTGTTTAATTTAATGAAACTGAAAAATAAGCAATAAATTCTTAAATAAACAACCAGTAATACTTTTTGTTGGTCGCTTGCCTATAACAGCTTTTTAATATTATATTGCAGTATTAATTGATTATTATGGAAATACCCCATCAGCCAACAAAAAAAAGCAAGCTTACCTTATACATATTAATTGCCATGGTACTGGGTATTGTGGCTGGTTATTATGTGCATGAAAATTATGAGGCAGCTACCATCAAAACATTTTCGGATAATGCAAAATTGCTTACCACCATCTTTTTGAGGATGGTACAAATGATTATTGCACCCATTGTGTTTGCTACATTGGTGGTGGGTATTGCCAAACTGGGCGATATGAAAACCGTAGGCCGTGTTGGCGGAAAAGCCATGCTTTGGTTTATTACTGCATCTTTAATTTCGCTGGGGCTTGGTTTGATATTGGTTAATATTTTTAAACCGGGTGTTGGAGTAGATATTACCAATACCGATATGGCTGCTGTTAACGACCTGCTTGAAAAATCGAAAGGGTTTTCTTTACAAAAATTTGTAGAGCATGTGGTGCCACGCAGTGTAGTGGAAGCAATGGCGACCAACGAAATTTTGCAACTGGTAGTGTTCTCTGTTTTTTTTGGTGTGGCACTTACTGCCATTGGCAAAAAAGGCGAGCCTATTGTTAATGCGTTGGATTCTTTAGCGCATGTGGTACTTAAAATGGTTACTTATGTAATGTACCTGGCACCGCTGGGCGTGTTTGGTGCCATGGCTGCAGCTATTGCAAAAAACGGTTTGGGCATATTGGTAACTTTTGGATATTATGTGGGCGAATTTTACCTGGGCCTTGTTATTCTCTGGATACTATTATTATTTGTTGGATATCTGTTTTTAAAACACCGGTTACGTGTTTTGCTGCGCAGGATATCAGTGCCTATGTCAATTGCATTCAGCACGGCCAGCAGCGAGGCTGTTTACCCAAAACTGGTAGAAGAGATGGAACGCTTTGGCTGCAATAATAAAATTGTAAGTTTTGTTTTGCCGCTGGGTTATTCTTTTAATTTAGATGGAAGTATGATGTATATGACTTTTGCCAGTATGTTTATCGCCCAGGCATTTAATATTACATCTATAACGGGCGATGTGAGTCAGCAGATAATTATGCTGCTGGTATTTTTAGTTACCAGCAAAGGTATTGCCGGTGTGCCCAGGGCCTCGCTGGTGGTGGT
>JAYUZB010000042.1:0-7207 GCA_043752185.1 Chitinophagaceae bacterium | reverse complement strand
CCGGAAATAGAAGAAACTTCAACAAACGAACCGCTTTCAACTATCAACGATCAACCGTCAACTGAACAAGAAATGGAAGTACATCACCACACCCACCCCACTCATGGAAAGAAAAACTGGAAATCTTATTTCTGGGAATTTTTAATGTTATTCCTGGCAGTGTTCTGCGGATTTCTGGCAGAGTACCAATTGGAACATAAAATTGAAAGAGACCGGGAAATACAGTATATAAAATCTTTGAGTGCAGATTTAATGGACGATGCAAATACACTGGATGCAATGGTTAGCTGGGAACACGGGGGAATAGCAAAACTTGATACGTTAATTTATTTACTGAATAGTCCAACGCTGGCAAAACAAAATGGTGACCAACTTTACTATGTGGCAAGGATGGGCCCCAGGGCAGATCCTTTTGCAAACAACAGCCGCACTTTTGACCAGCTAAAAAATTCAGGCGGCTTCCGCCTTATCAGTAACCTGGAAGCCTCCAATAAGATTATGAGTTATTATAACCAGTTTTCCAAGATACGTCTGCTGGAAGATAATTATAACCATGAGTTTGATAATTATAAACAGGTAGCAGCAAAAATTTTAGACCCCGGAATTTTAAGAAAACAGGAAGATAACAGTGGGGAAATTTTAAGAAGTAATAATAACCCCCAACTTAGAAACTATGATGCAGAACTGCTGAAAGAACTGGGCTTTCATACGTTGCAGATGAATGGGTCAAGGCGATCAAAAATATTATTGCTCGAAAACATGAAAAAAACTGCGAAAGATCTGATCTCTTATTTAAAAAATAAATATCAACTCAACTAAAAAAATAAAGATGAAACGCAGAAATTTTTTGAAACTGTCATCAACAGCAGCTCTTTTACCTGCGGTATCATTAATAGCTTCAGCAGCAGTAAAGAAAACACCCGACCTAAAAGTACCTGTTTCTTTAATCGGTGATGGGATTGATCTTTCGCCGGCTGTTTATGCACAGTTATTGATGAGCTAACGGCAAATAATATGCTGGCTGCAGATAACTTTTCACTGGGCGGATGTGTGGAAGATCTGGAGAAAAAAATGGCTGCATTATTAGGAAAAGAAGCTGCCATTTTTATGCCTACCGGCACATTGGCCAACCAGCTTGCCATACGCAACCTTGCCCAAACCAATAACAGGGTACTGGTGCAGGAAGAAAGTCATGTATATAATGATACAGGTGATGCCTGCCAGCTGTTGAGCAATCTTAATTTAATTCCTTTGGGAGCAGGCAAGGCTGATTTTAGTTTGCAAGAAGTGGAAGCAATTGTAAAAAAAACTTCTACCGGACGGGTTGCAACTAAAGTAGGAGTTATTTCTATTGAATCGCCGGTAAGAAGAAAATCGGGGGAACTGTTTGATTATGCCGAAATGAAAAAGATATGTACTTATGCCAAATCCAACGGCATTAAAACGCATTTAGATGGTGCAAGAATATTTTTGGCAACAGCTTATACAGGGGTTTCAGTAAAAGACTATGCTTCATTATTTGATACCGTATATATTTCTCTTTACAAATATTTTAATGCAGCATCGGGCGCCATACTGGCCGGCGATAAAGCATTTATTGAGCCCTTGTATCATCAGCGCCGGATGTTTGGATCGGGATTGCACCAATCCTGGACATTTACGGCAGTGGCAAGTTATTATGCTGAAGGATTTGAAGAACGCTTTGCAAATGCAGCTAAAATTGCTGAAGAGTTTATCAGCCGTATAAAAAATAATAGCCGTTTTCAGGTGCAGCGTGTTGCTATGGGGAGTAACATTTTCAGAATAAAAATAAATGGCATGACGGCAGCAGCATTTATTGAATCGCTGAAAGCAAATGGAGTTACCGGACGGGCAGACCCAACAAAAACGGATACATTATTATGCCAGGTAAATGAATCGTTATTGAACACAACTGCTACCGAGTTGGAAACTGCATTTAACAAAAGCCTGAAATAAATTATGGAAGAAAATAAAAACATAAAACCTGAACAACCGGCAGAAAATATTCCGGCAGACATACCCGCTACTGATGAAACAAAAACTATTAACGAACCACAAATTGAGCAGAACGAAATCCCGATGACAATAGGGGCAACAAATTTATCCTCCGAAATATTAGCGAAGGAGGACCCCAAACTACAAACTGAAAACATGGAAGTACATCACCACACCCACCCCGCTCACGGAAAAAAAAACTGGAAATCTTATTTCTGGGAATTTTTAATGTTGTTCCTTGCTGTGTTCTGTGGGTTCTTTGCCGAGTATAAACTTGAACACACTATAGAACAACAGCGTGAAAAGAGGTATATGAAATCAATGGTTGAAGACCTTAAGAAGGATTCTGCATTTTTAGCTTTAAGTATCGGGACACTAATTCCCTATCATTTACAATGGCTGGATTCAACAGTAAATTTATTACAGATGCCAGATGTAAAAAGTAAAGACAGGTTAGTTTACCAGGCGTTCATGGTAGCTACCGGATGGACTTACAATTTCCACCCAACGGAACGTACTTTATCACAATTGCACAGCGTAGGCTTTCATCTTATCAGAAATAAGAATGCAATAAATGCTATCAGCCAATTGGAAACTCAATATAAAATATTAAATACCCAGACTAAATCTTTTTTAGAGAATTTACAAAATGATATTGACCTGTCTGCATGGGTATTTGCAGACCGAGTAGTAACAGACCAGATCGCAACCACTGCATTTAAGAATTTTTCTAATGCTTCTGTTGAATTACAATTGTCAGACATACCCGAATCAGCAACGATTAATGTGGAAAATAAAGAAGGCATCAGATCATATGTTGAAAAGCTTAAGAAATACGGCTTTTATGTTCAATATGTAATGAAGGTAGGGCAGGTTGTTTTATTAAGAGAAGTTGTGAAGGCAATAAAAGTTTTAGAAAAAGAATATCATCTTAAATAAAAAATGGAAGAAAATAAAAATATAAAACCCGAACAACCGGCGGAAAATATTCCAGCAGGCATACCTTCTGTTGACGAAAAAAATACTGTTGTCGAACCACCAATAACAAATTTACCCTCCGAAATATTAGCGAATGAGGACCCCAAACTACAAACTGAAGAAATGGAAGTACATCACCACACCCACCCTACACACGGTAAGAAAAACTGGAAAACTTATTTCTGGGAATTTTTAATGTTGTTCCTGGCTGTGTTCTGCGGATTTTTGGCAGAGTACCAACTGGAGCAAACCATTGAACGCCATCGGGAGAAGGACTATATGGTATCTCTGGTAAGGGATTTAAAAAATGATACCCTGGGAATTAACAATGCTCTAAAAGCCAAATTAGAAAGAATTGCAATAGCAGATTCAATATTTGAAATCTTTGAAAAGAAAGATTTTCAAAACTCCGGTGCAAGGCTGTACTTTTTTGGAAGATCACTTGGTTTCAGAACTTACTTCTATCCTAACGATGGCACCACAACACAACTGCAAAATGCAGGTGGATTTAGACTCGTTAAAAAAAGTAATGTAGTTGACAGTATTCAAAGCTATATTAACCTGCTTCGTGACGAATTAAGATTACAGGATCTGGAAGAATCTCAAACAATTGATTATCGCAGGTCTATGAGCAGGGTTTTTGATGCTTTAGTATTTAATAAAATGTACACGAGTAAAGAAGATTTAACCATTAAGAAATTAGATTTCAATCCATCACTTGTTTCAGCTGATAAGTTTGACATAAACGATCTGAACATGAAAATACTGGTTACAAAAGGCAACAGGTTAAGCCAGATAAAAGCATTAAAACTGTTACTTGATTCAGCGGTTGCATTAATTGAATTAATTAAAAAATAATATCAGCTCAATTAAAATTTTGGGTTAGCCACACGCCAATCCTGCGGTGTTACGCCATACTCTTGTTTAAATACCCTCGCAAAATAACCCGGGTCGTTGTAGCCACAATCCATGGCGATAGATGCAATACTGCTGGCAGGATGCTTCAGCAGTTCTTTAGCTTTATTTAAACGGATGATGCGGATAAATTTATTGGGAGAGCAACCGGTTAACGCATCCAACTTGCGGTGCAATTGAGAATGACTCATAAATACCATTTTACACAGTTGCTCCACTGTGAAGCCGGTATCTGCCAGATGTGTTTCAACAGCTTCTCTTACTCTTTTTACAAACTCATCTTCTATTTTATTTTCGCTGATCTGTTCGTCAGCCTGCAAAGAAATTTCTATTGCAGCATTATTATTATTAAGTCCTGCTTTTTTAAGATAAAACTGTTGCAGATTTTTTCTGAGCTCCAGTAATTTTTTTATGCGTATCAATAACTCTTCACGGTTGAATGGTTTTTCAAGATATGCATCTGCACCTTTTCCCAATCCTTCCATTTTGCTTTCTATATCGGCTTTGGCAGTAAGCATGATGATGGGAATATGACTGGTATGTTCATCGCTGCGCAATTGCCTGCACAATTCAAACCCATCTACAAAAGGCATCATCACATCGGTAATAATCAGGTCGGGAATTATTTCAGAAGCAATTTCAAAACCCTCTCTCCCATCCTGTCCAACAGCAAGCCGGTAATCGGGCAGGCAGGATGCAGTGTATGCCACAACATCTGCATTATCTTCTACCAATAAGATCAGGGGTTTTTGTTTCGCCTGTTTTTCTTCATCTATGTCTATACCATTTGCGGTGGTCCCGATAGTCCCGATAGCTATCGGGAGGATTATTTTTTGCGGCCGCACTTCTTTTATATCCGGGTAAATAATATTCTCTGTTGTAGCAGGTAATTTTTTTAAAGGCAGTAGCACGGTAAATTCACTTCCTTTGTTAGCGCCTGTTGGCGGGCTTTTTACAGTAATTTCGCCTTCCATTAATTTAACCAGTTCTTTGGTAAGTGCAAGCCCAATACCTGTGCCTTCTGTTTTACGGGTATGGCTGTTATCAAGTTGGTAAAACCTGTCGAAGATGTGCAGTAACTGGCTTTCGGGTATACCAATACCTGTATCTTTTACTTTAATTATTAATGTTGATTTCTCATCCTCAGTCAACAGGTTGTTTTCACTTACAGTAATGTAAATATTTCCTTTTTCGGGTGTAAACTTTAAAGCGTTAGATAATAAGTTGGCTACAATCTGCCTGATCTTTTCCGGATCGTATGCCATGTATAACGAATCCATTTGTACCAAAAAATGTAATTGCTTTTTCTGGCTTTCGGCCAGCGAATGAAAAGACTCAACGATGTATCTTAAAAAATTTATCACATCCCCATTTACTAATTGCAGTTGCATTTTACCTGTTTCCAGTTTCGACAAATCAAGCATTTCATTTACCAGGTTCAACAGGCTTTGCCCGTTGCGGATGATCATATCAATCCCATTATCCAAATGCTTCGGAGGATTACTTTTAACCTGCTGCGCCATACCCAGTATAACGGTTAACGGGGTGCGGAATTCGTGGGTGATGTTGGTGTAAAGCTGTGTTTTTACCGAATCTAATTCCTTTACCCTTTTAGCTTCCAGCTGTTCAAAATTTAATTGCGATTTTAGCTTGGCCCGGTTTACACTGAATTTAAAATAAGACCTGATGCCCAGGCCCAGCAATAATATGTAAACCAGATAAGCCCACCAACTGAGCCACCAGGGCGGTAACACAGTAATTTGCAGTTCAGCAATTTTATCGCTCCAAATGCCCAGGCTGTTGCTGCCCTGCACTTTAAAAATATATTTTCCTGCAGGTAAATGTAAATAAGTAGCTGTGCGGCGGGTACCACTTTCTACCCATTCCTTATCTACCCCCACCAGTTGGTAGCGGTATTTATTTTGAGCAGATGCAGTAAGATCAAGTGATGTAAATTCCAGCGTTAAAATATCCTGTAAATGCGTAAGTGTAATATTTTTTGATTGCTCAATGGTATTTTGCAGAACGGCAGTTTTATCACCCGGTACTATGGATTGATTATTGATGAGTATATCTGTAATAAAAACATTGGGTATAAAACCCGGCACCAGTATTTCTTTGGGATTAAAAATATTAATCCCTTTTACTCCGCCAAAAGCAAGATGACCATTGGGTAATTTGGCATAAGCGCCGGTATTAAATTCATCATCCTGCAAACCATTTGCCTTGGTAAAATTGTGAAAAATCCATTTGCTGTTGCTGTTATTTTTTGCTGTGCTGAGGCAAAAAATACCCTTATTGGTGCTGCCCCAAATATTCCCATCTTCATCGGGTAATATGCCGTACACTACATCATCGGGCAAGCCATCTTTTGGGGTAAGGTGAAAAAAATCGCCGGTGATTTTGTCAAGCCTGTTTAAACCACCTCCTTTTGTTGCTATCCATAAATATTTATTTGGTTCATTAGGGTCATCTAAAAAACAAGACACATGGTTATAATTAAGCGAATTGCGGTTGTTGTTATTATTATAAAACCATTTTACGGGTGAGTTAGCAATTTGGTTATAATTTAAAATGACTTTGGCAAAACCTTTTTCTGTACCTATCCAAAAAGCACCCTGTTTATCTTCTAACAAAGCGGTACAAATAATTTTAGAACCATCTTTATTTATTGTAAAGCTATCCAGCTTTTCGGTTTTTGTATTCAATAAGGTGATAGCTCCGTCCTGGCCCGGAAACCAAAGGTTTGCTTTACGGTCTTCAATAAAAGGTTGTTTTTTACCAAATGCCTGGTTTGCATTAATGCCGGGCCATGCTGTTAATGTATTGGAAGCAGGACTGTATTTAAAATATCCTTTCTCATCGCATTTAAACCAGTAATCGCCTGTAGAAGCAATGATAAAATTATCTACCTGGCTTAGTGATGGATCTTTTTTAAAAACATCTGTAATCGTTCCGTCTTCTTTTACGTTCATCCAGTTATAACTATAACTCACTGTATAGATACCTTTACCTGGTACAGGGATAATCAGGCGGATAGTTTTGCCACCTGCCTGTGTTTTGAATTTGCTGCTCACTGTATTGTATTTGCCCAAACCCCATCCTACAGAACCCGACCATAATATTCCTGACCGGTCAATAATAAAGGGATAGTTTAGTCTGATGGTTGTTTTGGGTAAGGGCTCATCCCATTTTATAGTTTTACCGGGTTCGTTTTTAAATACGTCATAAAAATGCTCCTCCCGGTGGTGATTTTCCCAGGGTTCTTCTTTGGGTTTAAAAATAATATTGCCTGCAG
>JAYUZB010000041.1:0-7214 GCA_043752185.1 Chitinophagaceae bacterium | reverse complement strand
CGCTTCCCTTCCCTGCTACGGAAACTCACCTGGTAAATATAATTGTCAGATGATTGCTGCTGGCCTTTGAACCTTCCATCCCACCCTGCTGTATGATTGTTGGTTTGAAATATAAGCTGGCCTAACCGGTTGTAAATGTACAATTGATAATCCTGAATTTCGGTATTTATTGTTGGTTTGAAAAGATCATTCTTACCATCGCTGTTTGGGCTGAAGGCATTGGGTATACCAATGGGTATGCAGGTAATTTCACGGATGGTTAAACTGTCTGTACCAACACAATTATCAAAACTGGTTACTGTTAAATAATAATTGCCTCCGGTGCGAATATCAATATTTTGGGTAGATGCACCTGTACTCCACAAATAATTTTTAAAGCCAAGCACATTTATTTTTATAACATTATCGCTGCAAAGTTCCTGATTAGCAGGTAAAAAATTTGCAGGCAGCTTTGCAATTGCTCTCACAATAACCCGGGCCGATGCTTTGCAATTGAATGCATTGGTAACTGTAACCAGATAAGTGCCGGGTTGCGTTACTGTATATTGCTGTGTAGTAGATAAATCCTGCCAGAGATAGGTTTCAAAGTTTCCGGGATTGAGTATAATGCTTTGCCCTTCGCAAATATTTCTATCTGTACCAAGTGTTGGCTTTGGTTTTTCACGAACAGTTAAATAAGTAACTATTACAGAATCGCAGCCTGCAGCAGTTTTCAGCGTATCATAATAAACCCCTGTTTTGGTTTGTTGTAATCCACCGGCCATATAAAATTCGCCCTGGCAAATATTTGCGGTTACATTTTTTATGATACGGGAGATGGTAAGATTTAAAGTGATGATGATACTATCGCAGCCCATGGTATTTAAAACCAAGTGTATGTATGTGCCGGTAGCATTGTAAGTTTTATTATTTAGTTTATAAGAAGTGCAGGTAGTTACATTTAAAGTTTGTGTAACTGCAGCATTAGCACATTGCCGCAGTTTTTGAATAAACATTTCACTTCTTCCTGCCGATGTGCATTTTAGTTCATCAGGCCCGGGGTCAAAATCTTTTGTTCCTTCAAATGTACCACCAACATACACATTGTTGTCTTTATCAATTTTGATTGAATACCCACTTCCATAAAAAGGACCTGTTGCCTGCGCTACCCACACAAATTCACCTGCGGCATTCATTTTTAAAACAAAAATATCGGGGTCGCCCAAAGCGGTCAGTTTTTTTTCTGCCGGCCCGGCATCAAAATCAGCTGTGCCATTGTAATGCCCGGTTGTATAAATATTATTTGCAGCATCTGTTTCAATATCAAATACTTTTTGGTAAGATGGCCCGCCAATCTGTTTTACCCATACCATGTTTAAATTCAGATCATACTTGCCAATAAATATATCATCATCATCCGCCGGTGAATTTAATAAAACCAATCCGCCACCCGGATCAAAATCAGCCTCTCCATCAAAATGACCGGCAACATAAATATGATCAGTTTTATCTAGTTTCAGACTACTACAACGTACCCTGCTATTGCCACCCAACCTGGCCGCATTCATAAAACCACCATTGTTACTTAGTTTTAAAATGTAACCATCGCCCAAAGCTGTTGATGTTAAATTAAAAACGCCTGAGCCCGGATCAAAATCTACAGTTGCAAAATAAAACCCGGTGCTATACACATTATTCTGTGCATCCAGGTCAATAGCAAAAGCCACATCAGACGAAGGCCCACCAATGCGTTGCGCCCATTCTAAATTTCCATTGCTGTTTAATTTGCAAACAAAAATATCTGTTGCACCTGCCGATACCAGGTTATAAACGCCGGGGCCAGGATTAAAATCGGCAGTGTTTTCGAAGTAGCCGTTTATGTAAATATTACCGGCTGCATCTGATTTAATAGTGTTGCAAAAATCGTTAGTTGGGCCGCCAAACTTTTTAGCCCAGGTAAAATTTCCGGCATTATCATATTTACAAACAAAAATATCTTCATTGCCGGCAGAAACTAAATTGGTGACTCCGGGGCCGGGGTCAAAATCGGTTGTACCAAAAAAAATACCTGTTAAATAAATATTACCGCTGGCATCCAGTGTTAATGCATTGCCGGCCTGATACCTGAAATCGCCGATGGTTTTAGCCCATATTAATTTTCCAGCCGGATCATATTTTGCCAGGTATGCATCTTCGGCATTAATAGCTGTTAGGTTAAAAACGCTAGGGCCTGCATCAAAATCAACCGTGGTAGAAAAGTAGCCGGTTGCATACACATTACCTGCATCATCCAGCGCAATTGCCTTGCAGGCATCGTAAGAGTTACCGGCCATACTGTTTGCCCAATCCAGCTTAACAGACTGTGATAAAACAGTTGTTGTGCTCATCAGCAAAAAACAGGCTATGGCAAAAACTCTTCTCATCAATAAGTAAACGAAAAAAATGGTTAAAAGGTTTGGTAATGCATCGTATCATTTGCACAAACTAAATATACTTAATTCCCTGCACTGTAAAAGGCATATACCTTTGTATCTTGCGTACCATGTTTTTTCTCAGCAAAATATCCCTTACGCAGTTTAAAAATTATCAATTCGCCACTTTTGATTTTACGCAAAGGGTTACAGGTATTTGCGGCCTTAATGGCAAAGGCAAGACCAACCTGCTGGATGCTGCTTACTACTGCTGTTTTACCAAAAGTTATTTTACAAAGGTTGATGGGTTGAATATGCAGTTTGATAGCGATGGGTTTAGAATTGAGGCCAAAGCCCAAACTCAAGCCTCCTCTATCTCCTCCAAAGGAGGAGGAAATTCGGGAGAGATGAGCGAAGCAAAAAAAAATCCAGATGAAATAGTTTGCATTTTCAGGAATGGTGGTAAGAAGGAAGTTTTGCTTAATGGTGTGCCTTACACAAAACTTTCGGCGCATATTGGCAAATTTCCGGCGGTGATGATTGCGCCGGATGATATTAGTTTGATAACAGATGGCAGTGAAGAAAGGCGCAGGTTTATGGATACGGTTTTAAGCCAGATGGATGCCAGTTACCTGCAACAACTGATGGTTTATAATAAAGTGCTGCAACAACGAAACAGTTTACTGAAGAGTTTTGCAGAGCAGGGAAAAACCGACTGGCAATTACTAGAAGTACTGGACGAACAATTAATGGTACCCGGCAATTTTATTTTTGCAAAACGAAAAGTGTTTTCCGAAGCTTTAATACCGCTTGTGCAACAATTTTACAGCCGCATTGCAGATAATGATGAAGTTATTACACTACAGTACGATACCAAGTTGCACGACAGCAGTTTTTATGATTTGCTGAACAACTACCGGCAAAAAGATTTTGCTGCACAGCGCAGTAATGCCGGTATTCATAAAGATGATATTGCTTTTCAGCTGAACGGGCAGGTTTTTAAAACAACCGCATCGCAGGGACAACGAAAAAGTTTATTGTTTGCACTAAAGCTGGCCGAGTTTGAATTGCTAAAGGAAAATAAAGGCTTTGCTCCGCTCCTGTTGCTGGATGATGTTTTTGAAAAATTAGATGACAACCGTATGCAACAGCTTCTCCACTGGGTTTGCAATGAAAATACCGGGCAGGTTTTAATTACCGACACACACAAAGAAAGATTGCAGGAAGCTTTTGAAAAACTGAATACGGCTTACCAGATAATTGAATTGTAACACAGCCGATGCTGGATACTAGATACTAGATTCTTGATGCGTCCAGATTTTAAAAGCTTTTCAATAGTCAGGCTCCTATCCAGTAACAAGTATCTAGTATCCAGCATCAGTAATCTTTACCTATTTTTGTGGCATGGGAGAAATTTCTTTACAAGATGCCATTAAACAGTTTTTACAAAAAAGCCGGCTTAAAAGCGGCATACAGGCATTGCGTATTGAAGATGTTTGGGAAGAAGTAATGGGCAAAACGGTTGCCAAGTACACGGATAAAATACAGATCATTAATGCAACTTTATTTATAACTACAACTGTTGCTCCGCTAAAAAACGAACTGCTTTATCAAAAAGAAAAAATAATAGAACGGGTTAATGAGGCATTGGGCGAAAAGACGATAAAGGAAGTTGTTATTAAATAGGAATTAGGGTTTTGCACAAGCAGTATCCTCCCAATTCCTAATTACCAAATCCCAATTCCTATTTATTTATTTTCCAGTGGCCGAACTACAAACCCTTCCGCTCTCAACAAAGCAATCAATCCATTTTTACCAACCAAATGGCCGGCTCCAACGGCAGTAAATACCGGGTTCTCTTTCATGATTGTTTTTAGCTGCACCACCCAGTTTTTATTCCGGTTGTCTAATAAAATATCCTGGTTTTCTGCTACACCAAATTCGGGAGTGTTTATAATTTTTTCTATTTCATCAAGCCTTTGGCTTTTATATGCATTCAGCATCAGGGTAAAATCTGCTTTCGCTTTTTGCAAACTGTCAATTGTATTTAATAATTCGGCCGCCTGTTCTTCATAAGGAATACTGTCGAATACAGAAGCCTGAAAAGCCATTGTTTCAAGTCCTTTAATTTCTTTACCGGCATCTTTTGTAAGTTCCATAATTTCTTCCTCAACACTGCTTGCCGAATTGCAAGGCATCATTTTAGGATACAGCAATGCAATTAAAAACTCAGGCTTCATTCGTTGAAAAAGACTGATGGGTGTTTTCAAACTATCTTTAAAAAAATCTAAAACTCTTTTGTATTGCTCTGCTGTATAAAGGTCTTTTAGTTTCTTACCGTCTTTCATGTTCATCAGCATCAATGCACCCAATACAGTTGCAGGATCATCCAGGTCAAGTTCCAGGTAAATTTCATGGCTTCTGCTAATGGCCTGTTTTAATGCCTCACTAAAATTGAAGTCGTCTTTGCACAACAAGTGAAAGGTTCCAAATAAATAACCTGGCTTAGCAAGGCCGTTTCCGCTTATCTCCCACAGCAGCGTATTACCGGTTTTATCTGTCTTTAATATACTGTTGTTTGTTTGAGCCGTTGCATTACAAAGGCTAAGCATCAAAACAAAAAAATAAAACAGTTTCATAAAAATTAATTTGATAACAAAATTACTTTATAACAATGATACCCTGACAGTAAATTGTTATATTAGCTAAATATTAAAATATGAAAACAACAAGTCTGATTTTCTTTTTTTTATGGATAAATACTTTGCAGGTTACCGCCCAAAAAGGCCAGCCCGGTTTTGGTAAGGTAGATAAAGCCGATATGGAAATGAAAGACTGTGAATTTGATAAGGGTGCTGATGCACTGGTGCTGATTGACTACGGAAATATGTTTTATGATCGGGGTACTGTAGGTTTTTCTGCATTTAAAACCGTTTACGAACGCCGCACCCGCATTAAAATTTTAAAAGAAAAAGGAATTTCTCACGCTGATATTGAAATACCTTTTTACACACAGAACAACGAAGAAAAAATTTTAAAATTCAATGCCAATACTTATAACCTGGATGTCGGTGGAAAAATGGTAACTACTGAAGTTAAAAAAAGTTCTATCTACACAAAAAAAATTGATGGTAACTATTCAAAGATGATTGTTACTTTTCCAGAGGTGAAAGTTGGTAGCATTATAGAATACACCTACACCATTGAAAGAGAATCCTACGGGTTACGTAACTGGTATTTTCAGGGCCGTATACCGGTGCGTTACAGCGAATACCAGCTGAAAGTTCCGCAAATATTCCGGTTCTCGGTGCAACCTTCGGTAATTGATCCTATAGAAGACAAACAGGAGGTAATTGATGAATCAATATCGATGGATGAAGGTTTTCTACAAACAAAATCTTTAAAGAGCAATTACATTATGCGTAACCTGCCGGGTGTAAAAGATGAACCTTTTATGGGGTCGCCTAAAGATTATATGCAGCGGCTTGAATTTCAAATGACTCAGATTTATTACAATGATAATCATATTGTAGACCTGAGTTTAAAGTGGAAGGATGTTATTAAAAACAGGTTGAACAAGGATGAAGATTTTGGTCTGCAACTTGAAAAAAATGTTTCAGCTGCCAAATCATTTATTGAAGAAGCAAAACAAATCTCTGATGATGAAACAAGAATGAAATTTATTTTCAACCAAATTCGAAAATCAATTAACTGGAATGGCGATGAAGATTATGTATACACAGATAATGGTATTGTAAAAACATGGGAAACAAAAACCGGTAATGTTGCCGATATAAATCTGCTGCTGATTAACCTGCTAAATGATGCAGGCGTTAAAGCCACTCCTATTCTTTTCAGTACCAGAGATCATGGTCTGGTAACACAATTGTATCCATTTATTAACCAGTTTAATACCGTAATGGCTTATGTTTTAATAAAAGATAAAACCTTTGTACTGGATGCTACAGATAAAGTAATTAATTATAAATTGGTTCCTGAAAAAGTAGTGAACACAGGTGGGTTTATTGTTGAAGGTGAAACCGGAAAATGGAAAGATATACTTGCCGGAAAAAGCAAGTACAAAGTAATGGCTGCAGTGCAAGGAGAAATAGATGAAGCCGGAATAATGAAAGGCAACGGATTGGTAAACTGTTATGATTATGCCAGAACGCAAAAGGTTAAGGAATGGATGCAGGGTAATCAAAAATTTAAAAACGATTATTTTATAACATCTTATCCTGGTTTACAAATTGAAGACATAGCCATAAATAATGTTGATGCAGATTCATTGCCGCTGGAGCAGAAAATAAAATTCAGTTCTGTTTTAAATAGTTCGGGCGAATACTGGTATTTCAGCATAAACCTTTTTTCTGACCTTGAAAAAAATCCATTCATTGCCAATTCCAGGATATCGGACATTGATTTTGGCGTACACCAGGACTACACCATTTTTGGAAACTATACCATTCCTCCCGGATTTGTTTTTGACGGCGTACCTGAAAATATTTCGATGAAAACCTCAGACAATGGTATTGTTTTTAGCCGTATGACACAGGTTGAAACAAATTTGCTTAATGTTAGAATGACGCTTGAATTTAAAAAAACATTTTACACTGCCGATAGTTATCCTGAGTTTACAGCTTTTTACAAAAAACTTTTTGATAAATTAAATGAACAGGTGGTTATAAAGAAGAAGACTACTCCGTAATAAAACTATCTTTTCAACACATTGTACAAACTGCCGCCTTTTTCAAAGAAGCGTTCGATATTTTTTTCAACAGTGGCATCTTTCTTTACAGCCGGCGCATGATGCGGTTTAATACG
>JAYUZB010000040.1:0-2811 GCA_043752185.1 Chitinophagaceae bacterium | reverse complement strand
AATACAACAGAACCAGGCAAAGCATTAAACCGCAGAACCGAACTTTCTATTACCGGTAATTAAATATTTTCTTTATTATTGTTGTGCATTTCAATCTTATTTGCCCTATGCACAATGACCTGCTATACCAAATTGCCCTCACCCTTGTTCCAAATATTGGCGATGTACACGCCAAAGCATTGGTGAATATTTATGGCGATGCCCAATCTATTTTTAAAGCAAAGAAAAAAGAACTGGATACTATTGAAGGCATTGGAACCGTAAGAGCAAAATCTATAAAAGAATTTACAGATTTCAGCAGCACAGAAGAAGAAATAAAATTTATTGAAAAATATAAGATAAAGCCTCTCTTTATTACTGACGAAAATTATCCAAAGCGATTATTGAATTGCTATGATAGCCCTGCCCTGCTTTACTACCGTGGTAATGCCAATTTAAATACTTCCAAAATAATTTCAGTTGTAGGTACCCGCAATAATTCGGATTACGGTAAAACCGTTTGCGAAAAAATGATTGAAGACCTACAGGCAGAAAATGTTTTAGTAGTAAGCGGCCTTGCATTTGGTATTGATACCATTGCACATAAAGCGGCATTAAAACATAACCTGCAAACCGTTGCTGTGCTTGCACATGGGCTCGACAGGATTTATCCACCACAAAATAAAACACTGGCAAAACAAATAACAGAAAAAGGTGGCTTACTTACCGAATTTATCAGCAACACCAATCCCGATAAACAGAATTTTCCAAAACGAAACCGCATTGTTGCAGGTATTTGCGATGCAGTAATTGTAATTGAAAGCAGCAAAAAAGGCGGCTCTCTCATTACTGCCGAGCTGGGTAATGGGTACAATAAAGATGTGTTTGCAATTCCAGGCCGCACTAATGATTCAAAAAGTGAAGGCTGTAATTATCTGATAAAAAATAACAAAGCTGCTCTTATAAATTCGGCACAGGATTTTTTGGAAATGATGAACTGGACTTCTGCCCCAAAACCATCTGCAAAAAAACAACGGGAACTATTTATTGAACTGGCACCTGATGAAAAAATTGTAGTGGATATTTTACAACAGCAGGAAAGCATTCAGATAGATGAACTTTATTTTAAAAGTGGGCTCAGCAGCAGTGCCGTTGCTACGGCTTTACTGATGCTGGAAATGCAAAATGTAATTATAAGCCTGCCAGGAAAAGTGTACAAACTGGCCTGATCAAACTTTCAACTTTGCACTTTCAACTTTGCACTTTCAACTTTGCACTTTATCTTTGCCTATGGCAACAATAAATAACTCCGCAGCTAAAAACATCCCGATAGCTATCGGGACAAAAAAAATTTATGGCGAGGGCTTAACGTTTGATGACGTTTTACTCATCCCCGCCTATTCACAAATTTTACCACGTGAGGTAAACATCAGTACTCAACTTACAAAAACCATTACACTGCAGGTTCCTTTACTAAGTGCGGCAATGGATACTGTTACTGAAGCATCGCTGGCCATTGCGTTGGCACGTGAAGGAGGCCTGGGCATTTTACATAAGAACATGAGTATTGACCAGCAGGCCGACCAGGTACGCAAAGTAAAAAGAAGTGAAAACGGTTTGATACTTGACCCAGTTACCCTTAGCCCCGATGCTACCATTGGCGAGGCTTTGCGCCTGATGAAAGAAAATAAGATAGGCGGTATTCCTATTGTGGATGCAGCACATAAATTAGTAGGTATACTCACCAATCGTGATATGCGTTTTGAAACAAATTACAAGGGCAAAGTGAGCAGCATCATGACCAAAGACAATCTCATTATTGCTCCCGAAGGAACCGACTTAAAAAAAGCAGAGCAAATCTTCAAGAAAAATAAAATTGAAAAATTACCAGTGGTTAGTAAAGCTGGTAAACTAATCGGCCTCATCACTTTCAGCGATATTTTAAAATTAAAATCGCACCCACATGCTGTAAAAGATTCTTTTGGAAGATTACTGGTTGGTGCCGGCGTTGGTATAACCGGCGATATTATGCAGCGTGTAGAAGCACTGCATCTGGTTGGTGTTGATGTAATTTGTTTAGACAGTGCCCATGGCCATACCAAAGGCGTTATAGATGCATTAAAAAACATCAAAAAGAATTTTAAAACCATACAGGTAATTGCCGGTAATGTGGGTACAGGTGCAGGTGCAAAAGCCCTGGCCGATGCCGGTGCCGATGCGGTGAAAGTAGGCATAGGGCCGGGTTCTATCTGCACCACAAGAATTGTTGCCGGTACAGGTGTACCACAAATCACAGCCGTAATGGAAGCAGCCGCTGCATTAAAAAATAAAAATGTTGGCATCATCAGCGATGGTGGAATAAGATACACAGGTGATATGGTAAAAGCGCTTGCCGCCGGTGCCAGCTGCGTAATGATGGGTAATGTTTTTGCAGGCACCGAAGAGAGCCCCGGCGAAACCATTATTTACGAAGGCCGTAAATTCAAACAATACCGCGGCATGGGTTCGCTGGGTGCTATGGCGCAGGGTAGCAGCGATAGATATTTTCAGGATGTGGAAGACGATATTAAAAAGTTTGTACCCGAAGGCATTGAAGGCCGTGTTGCATTTAAAGGAAGTTTAAAAGAAGTAGTACACCAATACACCGGTGGCTTACGGGCAGGTATGGGCTATTGCGGTGCAAAAAATATCAAGGAATTACAGAATGCAACTTTTGTAAAAATAACCAATGCCGGCATGAGAGAAAGCCATGCACATGATATTGCGATAACGAAGGAGGCACCGAATTATTCGAGATAAAAAACCCCCTCCGCCCCCTGAAGGGGGAACTGA
>JAYUZB010000039.1:0-2821 GCA_043752185.1 Chitinophagaceae bacterium | reverse complement strand
AGGTGATGTTGAACAAATAATATTTGCCATTTATTTTAAAAAGCTGTGAGCCCTCAGCCTGCAGATTAATGTTAGAACCAGCCGGAGCACTTGCATTTTCAATGATCACTTGTTCGGTAGTGCCAGGCTTTACACCCGAAAGGTCTTCATTCAGTTCCAGTAGCCGAAGTTTTCCTACGCCATAAATCAGGTAAACATGGCCATCATCATCAAAAAATATGGTATGATCATGATAAGATGGTTTGAAGGATAAAGCTTTCCAGGGGCCTTTTTCAATATTTTGTGTTGTATAAATATGCGTTCTGCCGGTTGGTTGTGCAAATGTGGAAACATAATAGGTACCATTATGATAACGAAGGCAACTGGCCCAAGAACCTCTGCCATAAGTGCTTTTGCCGTTAGTAAGATTCAACTCATCAATATTCGCCAGGGTATCGTAAGCATAGTTTACCAGTTGCCAGTTGATAAGATCTTTTGATTTCATAATGGGAACACCGGGGCTCATGTGCATGGTGGTACTACTCATGTAGTAAGTATTACCCACCCGTATCATTGATGCATCGGGAACATCGGCAAAAATGATAGGGTTATGTGCTTGTTGCTGCGCCAAAGCAATAAACCCGGTAAAGGAGGCTGGCAAAGTAATGACAGCCAATACTGCACCTATTTTTTTTATAACTCTAATCATTTTCTCAATTTACATTTCCGACTAAAACAAAATCGTACACTTTGCCCTTCTGGGTTGATATATCGTACAACCAGGTCTTCTTTAAATCAGGCGGATTAATTGTTGCCTTTGGTGATATTACCGGTGCTGCTGTTTTATCCACCTGGTAAAACGAGTTATCATTTTCACCAACTGCAATCTTTAAATTGCTGCCATTACTTATTTTTATTTCGTTGGGAACTCTTAACCTAAGGTTTCCTCCCAAAGTAGATTTGATGGAAGCCTGTTTTAGCTTTCCATCTTCCCATTGGATATTTATAATTTCAAAGCCACCTCTTGCACGCAGGCCGGTAATACTTCCAGCTTTATTCCACACATCAGGTAGTGCAGGCAACAGGTTTATTTCACCATCTTCACTTTGCATGAGCATTTCGGTAATGCCCGAAGTGCAACCAAAATTTCCATCAATCTGAAATGGTGGATGTGCATCAAATAAATTATTGTAAGTGCCGCCACCACCAGGATTAGTGCCTACAGGAGTAAGCTGGCTTTGAATTAATTTGTAGGCATGATTACCATCAACCATTTTTGCCCACCAGTTTACTTTCCATCCCATGCTCCAGCCTGTTGATACATCGCCACGTTGAATAAGTGTATTTTTTGCAGCACTGTATAATTGTGGAGTACGATAGGGAGAAATTTGATTAGAAGGAAACAAGCCATACAGATGAGAGATATGACGATGATTGTCTTTCGGGTCATCGATATCATCCAGCCATTCCTGCAGTTGACCATATTGCCCGATATGCATAGGAGCAAGACGACTCCTCATTTGTTTTAACGTATCTGCAAAAGCATTGTCTTTATTTAAAATGTTCGCTGCATTGATAACGGCAGAAAATACATCAAACACAATCTGGTTGGTCATGGTTACGCCTGCATCTATTGATGAACCATCATGTGTTTTTGGTGCATTCTCGGGCGACATGTCAGGAGCAATAACCATATAGTGATACACAGGATGCTCCATTAAAAAATCAAGATAAAATAATGCAGCACCTTTAAGTGCCGGATAAACTGAGGCAAGAAATTTTTTATCGCCGTTATATAAATAATGTTCCCACAAATGTTGACTGAGCCAGCCGCCACCATTTTGCCAGCTTCCCCAAAAGGCACCATCAACTGCCCCTGTGGTACGCCAGATATCTGTATTATGATGAGCTACCCATCCTCTTGCGCCATACATATCTTTTGCAGTTTGCTGGCCGGTAACAGCCAATTCTCCCACCATTTTTAAAAATGGTTCATGCAACTCTGCAAGATTTGTTTTTTCAGCAGGCCAGTAGTTCATTTCAGCATTAATATTAATGGTGTATTTACTGTCCCATGGCGGCCGGCTTTTATTATTCCATATTCCTTGCAAGTTGGCAGGCTGACCACCGGGTTGAGAAGAGGATATTAAAAGGTAACGACCATATTGATAATAGAGTGTTACTAGTTGCGGATCGTTTGCTGTGTTGAAATTTTTTAATCGTTCATCGGTTGGCAGTTTGGATGCTTCTGTTGAACCAAGATCGAGCTGTACCCGGTTAAAATATTTTTGGTACGCAGTTGCATGTGCTTTTAAAATATTACTGAATGATTTTGTTTTTGCTTTGTTTAAATAATTTGATGCCTGCTCATTTTCATTTCCAGTGAGGTTGTGGTAATTGATAAAATTAGTGGCTATGGAAATATAGATCGTTACAGCATCCGCATTTTTTACGGTGATGGAGGTATCGGTTGATGAAACAATACCACCTGCTGTTTTTAGTTGAGCGATGCCATTATATTTTACCATGCCTTTTACGCCTTCATGATCAACAGTAGTTCCTGAAAAAGTCAGTTGATTAGCTGCATTTGTTTTCACAACAACATCCGGCAGCGGTGTTGAATAAGACGCTGTAAAAGAAATACTATTTGGTTTGCTTGCGGTAAGCTGCATCACAATTACACGGTCGGGAAAAGATGCCAGTACTTCTCTTGTATAGGTAATATTATTGACGGTGTATATTGTTTTGGCAACAGCCTTTGCAATATCCAGTTCACGATAATAGTTGCTGTAGTTTTCATGATTATCAAAAGTGAGACGCAGTTCTCCGGCAGGTTCAAACA
>JAYUZB010000038.1:0-2821 GCA_043752185.1 Chitinophagaceae bacterium | reverse complement strand
AACCACTTACAAAAACATCAAAAACATGGTACAAAAAATCTATGCTGATGACTCCCGTTGATGCATTTGATACGTTTACTTTATTGGGATTGAAAACGGAAGCCAAAGAAGCCAAAGACCTCATCTTAACCAAACTCGATTTTAATATTGATAACGATGTGCAGGTTTTTGAAATAACCATCCGGCTGCTTGGCGGTTTAATAACTGCTTATGAACTGGATGGCAATAAAAAATTTCTTACACTCGCCAAAAATCTTGGTGATCGACTGATGCCTGCTTTTAAATCAAAAACCGGAATGCCTTACCGCTTTGTGCATTTGCAAACCGGCAAAACCAGAGATGGTATTAATAACCCTGCCGAGATTGGAACTTTGATGATGGAGTTTGGTAAACTATCAAAAATTACAGGCGATAATAAATATTACCGTGCAGCAAAAAAGGGAATGATGTACGTGTATAATAACAGAAGTACATTAGACCTGGTAGGAGAGCAGATAAATGTACAAACAGGTAAATGGGTAAACAGCAGAAGCCATATCGGCGCATATATAGATTCTTATTACGAGTATTTATACAAAAGCTGGTTACTGTTTGGTGATAAAGATTTTAAAACTGCTTTTGATGTACACAATGCGGCTATAAAAAAACACCTTATCAGCAAAACAGATAAAGGTTGGTTTATGCACCAGGTTGATATGAACACCGGTAAAATAATTGGTACAACTTACGGTGCATTGGAAGCCTTTTATGCAGGCTTGTGTGCCTTTTCAGGCGATGTGGAAACGGGGCGCCAAATTCAGGAAGCCAATTACTATATGTGGACACGCTTTAACATTGAACCCGAAGAATTTAATTTTATAGCCGATACCATCATCAGTGCCTATTATATTTTACGGCCCGAAAACCTGGAAAGCGCCTTTTACATGTACCGCCTTACCGGCGAACTTAAATATTTATGGCAGGGAAAAGTAATGGTAGAAAGTATTATTGATCATTGTAAAAATGATGTGGGATTTGCATCATTAAAAAATGTACAGACATTTGAAAAAACAAATTCAATGGAAAGCTTCTTCTTTGGCGAAACATTAAAATATGCATACCTCATCTTTGCCCCCGAAACAACTTTGGATTTTAAAAAAGTTGTGCTTACAACCGAAGCCCATCCTTTTAAAATAGAAAAATTTAAAAAGTAAGATTTGCATTTGTAAAGTTTTAATTTTAATAATGGCTTCAAAACGAAACGCAGCTGTCGGGTTTATTTTTATAACGCTCTTAATTGATGTAATTGGCTTTGGTATCATTATTCCGGTAATGCCCAGATTAATTTCTGAATTAAAGCAAGTTGATATCAGCACAGCTTCTAAATACGGCAGCCTGCTCATGTTTGCCTACGCATTTGTACAGTTTTTATGTGCACCTATTTTAGGTAATCTCAGCGATAAGTATGGCCGCAGGCCTGTGCTGTTATTTTCCTTATTTGGTTTTGGTATCGATTATTTATTTCTGGCCCTGGCGCCTACCTATGGTTGGTTATTTGTGGGCAGAATAATTGCAGGCATTACCGGCGCAAGCTTTACAACCGGTGCCGCATATATTTCGGATGTTAGTACCAAAGAAAACCGAGCAAAGAATTTTGGAATGATTGGCGCTGCATTTGGCCTGGGGTTTATTATTGGGCCGGTAATTGGCGGGCTGTTGGGTAACCTTGGGCCACGCATTCCTTTTTATGCAGCAGCAATATTGGCGCTTGTAAACTGGGCATACGGTTATTTTGTTTTGCCCGAGTCATTGAGCAAAGAAAACCGCAGGGCTTTCGATTGGAAACGTGCTAATCCGGTTGGCTCTTTATTGCACCTGAAAAAATATCCGGCTATTACCGGCCTGGCATTTTCAATTTTACTTATCTACATTGCTGCACATTCTGTAATGAGCACCTGGAGTTATTTTGGAATGTACCGTTTTGACTGGGATGAAAAAATGGTTGGCCTTTCATTGGGCGCTGTGGGCATCATGGTGGCTGTTGTGCAGGGAGGTTTGATTCGCTATATCAATCCAAAATTGGGAAATGAGAAAAGTATTTTTACCGGATTGGGCCTGTATGCATTTGGTCTGTTATTGTTTGGCATAGCCACACAAAGCTGGATGATGTTTGTGATATTAATTCCTTATTGCCTGGGCGGTATTACCATGCCGGCTATACAATCAATTATGGCTGGCCATGTGCCACCCAATCAGCAGGGCGAACTGCAAGGGGCTATTACCAGCTTAATGAGTGCAGCTGCAATCATTGGTCCGCTGTTGATGAACAATTTATTTTATTATTTTACGCATAAAGATGCACCCTTTCATTTACCAGGTGCGCCTTTCTTACTGGGTGCGGTTTTAATGATGGTGAGTGGATGGATCGCTTATAATACATTGCATACAAAACAAAGTCCTGCACTATGATAACAGGAATTCAAGATTTTAAAAATGTTTTCTTCATCGGCGTAGCCGGAGTTGGCATGAGCGCCATTGCACAATACCTGGCCGGCATTGATAAAAAAGTAAGCGGAAGCGATCGCTATTTTAAAGAAGGCGAGCTTAATGATACCAAAACAAAACTGGAAGCCGAAGGCATACAATGTTTTTTGCAGAACGGTGATGGTATTACTGCTGAAACCGAACTGGTGGTTGTTTCCACAGCTATAGAGGACACTGTATTTGAAGTGCAGAAAGCAAAGCAACTGAATATCCCAATCATTAAACGATCTGAATTGCTTGCGCTGATTGCAAGAAGTAAAAGAACGATTGCAGTAGGCGGTACATCTGGCAAAAGCAC
>JAYUZB010000037.1:0-36375 GCA_043752185.1 Chitinophagaceae bacterium | reverse complement strand
ATTTCAAACCGGGCTTTATCACCGTATAATAAATTTAACCGGTTAGTGGTACTGGAAAGACCAAAGCCCTGACCGATAAAACTATCATTATTGCCTTCCGCATTTACCAATTCGTTCAATTGTCCCGTATTCTGTACTACCAGTTCATGATAATCACCTTTAAAATCTGATATTACTTTTACCGTACCGCCCTGAATTTGTTTGCTGATACCATGTTTAATAGCATTTTCAACCAATGTTTGCAGCATCATGGGTGGCACCTGCTGCTGTAAAGTATCTTCATCAATATCAAATTCTATTTTCAATCTTTCTTCAAAACGCATTTGCTCAAGTGCTAAATAATCTTTTACAATATCCAGCTCTCTTTCAAGCGTTACCGTTTCCGATTTTTCGGCCTGCATACTGCTGCGCAGGATATTGCTTAACTCGGTAATGGCCCTGCGGGCCCGCTTGGGGTTTTCATCAACCAATGCACGAATGCTGTTGAGCGAATTAAAAATAAAATGTGGGTTGATATGCGATTTGATGGTTTTTAATTCCAGTTCTTTTACGGTTGTTTCCAGCTTCAGGCGATCAAGCTGGTCGTTCCTGTTTTTTTCTACATAATGATAAACAATATAGATGAGCATCCAGATGGCGATTAGCATCAGGGTATAGTAAATGCCAACCAAGTCCGACTTGTTTTCATACACCCATTCGCCCTTTTTGTTTTTAACCCAGCCCGTTGATTTTTTTATTTCTGAAATTCCTTTTTGAATAGAAGTGTCTTTGCTGAACGTATTTATTTTGAAGTAAGCAAGCGAATCCATACCAAACTGCTTTTCCATTTTAACGGCCTTCTCCAGTTTCTGATTATTGGCGTAGGTATCGTAAGAATATCCTGAACGGGCTTCAATATAATTACTGCCGTAATAAAGCAATGTACCGGTTGCACCAACCGATATAATGAACATGTAAAAAATGCGGTTAAAAGAAAATTTTAACCAGTTTGTTTTTTTAATGATAAAACGCAGCAGGTGTGTGGTTAATATGCCAGATACCAGCAATATGGCCAGGCTTATCAAGTATTCCTTTTGGCCGCCCTGTTCTTTAAACCTGTCGCCAAATACAACAAAATTAAAGTACAATAAAATTAGCCCCCAAACACCCCAGCCGGTTATCTGGCAAAGCCAATATCTCGTATTCATTTTACCCATACTACAATATTACCACTCAATATAGTGAATTTAATTGCTGTTTTGATTAATGGTGAAATGTTGGTATGGGGGGTTGCTATTGTCTTGTAATTATGACAATATCACTGCGGATGGGTACTTATGCTGTTTTTTAAGCAGCTTCAGTATTTACTCATATCCCGGGCTTGCCATCCAAAAGCATCATATATTACGATTTTCATAAAAAAGTATTTAGTGATTTATGATTAGTTTTACAGCATTCAAATAAAATTGTTCATGGCCAATCCCAATTTAAATAGCGAATCTGAATTTTTAAATTCTGCGGAAAAAGAATTTGAAAATACTATCCGGCCATCGGCGATTGATGATTTTTCGGGACAGGGCCAGATTATTGATAACATTACCATTTTCATCAAAGCGGCCAAAATGCGTGGCGAAGCTTTAGATCATATTCTTTTTCATGGCCCGCCGGGATTGGGAAAAACAACTTTATCACGTATTGTAGCTAACGAACTGGGCGTAAGTATTCGTGAAACCAGCGGCCCGGTTATTGAAAAAGCCGGCGACCTGGCAGGCTTACTTACAAACCTGGAACCCAATGATGTTTTGTTTATAGATGAGATACACCGGCTGAGTACTGTGGTTGAAGAATATTTGTATGCAGCCATGGAAGATTTTAGGATTGATATTATGATTGACAGTGGCCCCAATGCAAGAAGTGTACAGATAAATCTGAATCCGTTTACTTTAATTGGTGCTACCACAAGAAGTGGTTTACTTACTGCTCCGCTGCTTTCAAGATTTGGTATAAAATCGAGACTGGAATATTATGATGCAGTTACGCTGAAAAATATTATTCTGCGTTCATCAAAAATACTGGGCACTAAAATTACCAGCGATGCTGCTACAGAAATTAGTGGCCGTAGCCGTGGTACACCACGTATTGCCAATGGCTTGTTACGCAGGGTACGTGATTTTGCACAAGTAATTGGCAATGGTGTAATTGATTTGAGTATTACCGAACATGCATTAAAAGCATTGAATGTAGATAAGCATGGTTTGGATGAAATGGACAACCGCATACTACACACCATCATTGATAAATTTAAAGGCGGGCCTGTAGGCATCACCACCATTGCAACTGCCGTTGGCGAAGAAGTAGGTACGCTGGAAGAAGTGTACGAACCATTTTTAATACAGGAAGGTTTTTTACAACGCACTGCAAGAGGGAGAGAAGCTACTGCAAAAGCTTATGAGCACCTTGGTAAAAAATCGGCCTTTGGCGGTAATGATAATTTGTTATTTACAGATACTAAGTAAATGTGTAAGACTTATAAAAAATGCCGTTCCAACTTAGTCGGGACGGCATTTTAATTTTATGCAGAAAAAAAATTATTCTGTTACAACCAGCCTAAAGCCATTACCATGAATGTTCACAATTTCAAGCGCAGGATCTTCTTTTAAATACTTACGCAGTTTGGCAATGTACACATCCATACTGCGGCCATTGAAGTAAGTATCGCTTCCCCATATTTTTTTCAGGGCAATTTCACGGCTAAGCAAATCATTTTTGTATTCACTCAGCATTTTCAGTAATTCATTTTCTTTTGGAGAAAGTGTTTGTGTTTTACCATCAATTATTAATTCCCGCAGGCGAGGATTAAAATGGTATTTGCCCAGGTCGTATTCTGCATTCACTTCTTCACGATGTAATTCTTCATTGCGTTTTAAAATGGCTTTTATTTTAAGCAGCAATACTTCACTGTCAAATGGCTTGGTGATGTAATCATCGGCGCCCAGTTTATAACCCTGAATGATATCATCTTTCATGGTTTTTGCACTTAAAAAGAACAAAGGTACATCCGGATTTACATCACGTATTTCTTCTGCCAGTGTAAATCCGTCCATATTGGGCATCATTACATCCAGCAGGCAAAGGTCAAATTTTTCACGTTGAAATGCCGCCAGTCCAAGCTTTCCGTCTCTTTCCAGGGTTACATTATAGTCATTCAATTCCAGGTAATTCTTCAATACCATGCCAAGGTTTGTATCATCTTCGCAAAGCAGAATTTGTGGTTTAATTGGGTCCATGTTTTTTAGGTTTATCAGCAAATAAAATTAAATCAAAGCTTATATAGCGAATATAGTGCCTAATTTTTTGTTAAAGGTCAATTGGTGCCACAGAAGCACAGAAACACAGAAGTTATTTTTTGATGTATTTTTTGTCTGTAAGCGTCTTCAGAAAGCTAACTAAATCCTTTTTTTCTTTTTCTGTAAGACCTAATGGTGTTTTTAGCGCATCATCAATATTGATGGAGTTGGTTACAAATTTTTGAGGAGTGTTATAGTATTCCACTACTTCTTCCAGCGTTTTAAACATGCCATTATGCATGTAAGGTGCTGTAACGGCAATATTGCGAAGGCCGGGTGTTTTAAATTTCCCCAGGTCGGTTAATGTATTGGTAATATTGAATAAGCCTGCATCATTCAGCTCTTTGCCATTGTACAAACCAATGTTTTTAAATTCATCGGTTGTAAAATCTTCCATGCGGTGGCAATCAAAACATTTGGCTTTATCGCCTACAAATAATTGCCTGCCTCTTTCTTCGGGTGCAGTTAAATTTTTAAGGTTGTTGCTCCAATCGTCAAATTTACTGTCAACGGTTTCCAATGTTTTTTCATAAGCAGAAAAAGCGGCAGCCAGGTTTTTTGCAGTTGGCTTTTGTGCAAATATTTTTTGAAATAACTGTTTATATTCTTTTGATTGGTTTAATCTTTTTACCGCTTCATCAATGGGCAATCCCATTTCATCAACGTTTTGTATGGGCATTAAAGATTGTTCTTCCAAAGTGGTAGCCCTGCCATCCCAAAAATAATAAGGGCGGTTTTTCATGTTTAATACTGATGGGGTATTGCGGTTGGTTAGTTTGCCTTCAATGCCAACACTAAAGGCAACGGTATCTGCAAATGCAAATTTTGGTATGTGGCAACTGGCACAGCTTACCGAAGAATCTTTTGAAAGTATTTTTTCGGAAAATAATTTTTTACCAAGACCGGCTTTGGTTTTAATATCTGCATTCTCTTTTTCAAAAAAAGAACTGGTGCTGATTAATGTAACACCAACAATAAAAAAAGATAATAAGGCCGTTTTCATCAACTCAAATTTACAACCGATGTTTCAAAAATCTTCATCAACATTTAAATTACAGGTTGTACCTTTCATAAAACAATTTTCAATGGCAAATAAAGAAGCATTTATAGAAGCGATAAAAAACGGGTACACTTTTAAAGGCGAAGCTGTAAAAATTGGCGCCGCTATGTTGGATGGGGAACTTGTGCCAGAAGCCAGTATTTACCTACCGCTTAAAACCTTAAACCGTCACGGACTTATTGCTGGAGCAACCGGTACCGGTAAAACAAAAACCTTGCAGGTTATCAGCGAATTTTTAAGCGATAACAGTGTGCCGGTGATGATGATGGACATTAAAGGCGATTTGAGCGGCATTGCTGCCATGGGCGCAACAAACGATAAGATAAAAGATCGTTATCAAAAACTAAGCATAGAGTATAAACCATCTTTATTTCCGGTAGAGTTGATGACATTGACGGGGCAGAAGGGAGTACATCTTAGAGCTACGGTTAGTGAGTTTGGACCAATATTGTTGAGTAAGATTTTAGATCTGAACGATACACAGGGTGGTGTGGTAGCAATGATATTTAAATATTGCGATGATACAAAACTACCATTGCTGAACTTAAAAGATTTTATTAAAGTACTTCAATACATTGGCGATGAAGGTAAGGCCGAAATTGAAAAGGAGTACGGAAAAATTTCTACCTCATCAACCGGTACCATCTTACGCAAGGTGATTGAACTGCAGCAACAGGGTGCCGATATTTTTTTTGGCGAAAGAAGTTTTGAAGTAGATGACCTGATGCGTATTGCAGATGACGGCCGGGGAATTATAAGCGTTTTGCGTGTTACTGATCTGCAGGATAAACCTAAACTCTTCTCAACTTTTATGCTGCAGATGCTGGCCGAATTGTATGCCAGCTGCCCCGAAGAAGGTGATATGGACAAACCGAAACTTGTGATGTTTATTGATGAGGCGCATTTGATTTTTAATGAGGCCAGCGATGCATTGCTGCAACAGATTGAAACGATTGTAAAACTGATTCGATCAAAAGGCATTGGTATTTTCTTTTGTACACAAAATCCTATGGATGTGCCGGCGAGTGTGCTGAGCCAGCTTGGTTTAAAAGTACAGCATGCATTGCGTGCCTTTACCGCTGCAGACAGAAAAGTAATAAAACAAACAGCAGAAAATTACCCCGAAACAGAGTTTTACAAAACCGAAGACCTGATTACCCAAATGGGAATTGGCGAAGCATTTATTACCATGCTAAATGAAAAAGGTATTCCCACACCGCTGGCACACACCATGCTTTGTGCGCCACGCAGCCGTATGGATGTGTTAACGGAGGAAGAGATTGATGCCATCAACATTAAATCTAAAATGGTAGCCAAGTACAACAAAACTATTGACAGTGAAAGTGCCTATGAAATATTAACTGCCAAGCTTGAAGAAGCTGCAGAAAGATCGGCACAGGAAGAAACGGAAGAAACAACATCATCTAAAAAATCAACTAAAGAAGAAAAATCAACATTAGAAAAAGTAGCAGACAATACCATTGTAAAAAGTATGGTGCGTACGGCAGGCAATACCATTGTGCGTACTTTATTGGGTGCTTTGGGTTTGGGTGGAAGAAGCAGGAGTTCGAAAAGTAAGAGTTGGTTTTAAATTGAATTTTAATTTATTTGTTAATAAAACTGATGTCCGTTGATCCTTTTTTATTGGCCAGGACAATAGTTTGTGCCGTTGTTCTGGCTTGTATTATTTATTTTGTTGTAAAATATTTAAATAGAAAAAGGAACACTTTGTGATGTTTCTCTCCAATTGAATAAAGCAATTTATTAAACCGGCATCTTGTGTTTTACACTTTGAGAAAACTGCAGATAATTTCCTGCATCGCAATGCCATTGGCAGTCATGACATTTATAATTTTTACAAGAAGTCTTTTGCCGATAACCTTGTTTGTCATCAGTTTGTCAAATTCCGAACTTAGGTTCCCATTCTTCCCCCTTTAATTACAAACTAATCTAACTAATGTTAGAACCAATTACCTTACACTAGGGAAGGGGTTTTTTAATACAAAATCTGAGGGTATTAAAGTGTTAAATCGGTAAGTAATAAATCTTAAAAAATTGATAATCAGATAGATAAAAAGGTTAAAATATTTACCATGTTGTATTTTTTACACATTTGCTCTCTTAAAAATACTTTAAAAATACTTTAGGAAAATGTTGTATAATAGTGAAAACCACATTATCTTCGTTTCGGTTTTTCATAGGATATTGGATTTTAAAGCGGGACTAGATTTCTATCTTGGTCCCTTTTTTATTTTATACACCTGAAGTTTTTGCCTGAAAAGAGATTTTACCATCCTTGTCAGATCTTAGTTTTCCCTCGGCCAGCAGGTAATTAAGCACCTGCCAAATCTTTTCTTTTTTTACTTGTTTAAGGCTTAGCAGAATATTTTCAACAGAAATAGTTGTGTCTTTTGTGTAATTAATAATGTGGCTGGTAATGATATTAAATTCTTCTGTTGAAATGTGGACGACTTTTTCATTTATACAATTATCGCAAATACCGCAGGCATTAATTTTTACAGGGGTAAAATAAGCTGCTATATGCTGACTGCGGCAGCCACTTGATTTTTTTATGTAGCCAATCATCGCATGTACACGTTCATCAAAATTTTGTTTACGCTTCAGATAATCGCTGGTATTTATCATGTAATTATCATTGTACATTCTGTTTTGTAAAAGCGTTATCTGTGGTTTGTCTTTTTGAGCCGAGTAACTAATGATACCGTATTCATTCAGTTTTTTCAAATCCTTTTTCAGGGCATCTGTTTCAACCTGTACAAATTTTGCCAGCTTGCTTTCATAAACCGTTGCCGGAAAATCAAAAATGCCTTCATAAGAACGTAACAAACCTTTTAGCAATGGTTCCAGTGCAGGATTTTGTTTTTCAAAATCAGTAAGCTCCTCCCGGTTGGTGGTAAACACAACTGTTGAGGGCTTAAAAAAAACTTCATTAAAACTGATGATGTCTTCCTGCTCCAATGCTTTAATGGCATAAGTAGCAGTAAGTATGTTTATTTTAAAAGCTGCGGAAAAAATAGCAATATCAAAATCGTAACTGATGCCTTCACCAGACCCTGCCGGAACCTGCAGATGATTCATCATGCTTACATAGACCTGTTTTATTTCTTCTTCTTTAGGAAAACGGATGGCTGATTGTTGCTGCAGGTTTTCAATTTCTTTATTGTTGTACAACAAAACTGCATAAGCCCTTTTTCCATCCCTGCCGGCACGCCCAGCTTCCTGGTAATAATTTTCCAGACAATCAGGTACATCGTAATGAACTACAACCCTTACATCAGGTTTATCTATGCCCATACCAAATGCATTGGTGCTTACAATCACCCTTGTTTTATTGGTGATCCAGTTATCCTGTTTTGTATTTCGTTCTTCATTGCTTAAGCCGGCGTGATAATAATCTGCATTAATCTGGTGCAGCCTCAGCAGGTCGGCCATCTCCCTGGTATGTTTGCGGCTTTTGCAATACACGATGGCAGTGCCGGGTACATTTTTTAGTATCTCCAGTAATTTATTTTGTTTGGATGCTACATTAAAAACAGAATAAGAAAGATTAAGCCGTTCAAAAGATTGCTGAAAACGTTGCTGTGTTTTGCCAAAAAGTAACTTATCACAAATATCATCCTGCACCACTTTGGTAGCAGAAGCCGTAAGTGCCAATACCGGAACACCCGGCAATAATTCCCGCAAGGCAGCTATCCGCATGTAGGGTGGTCTGAAATCGTATCCCCATTGCGAAATGCAATGCGCTTCATCTAGAGCCAGTAAATTGATATTCATGGCTGGCAGCATTTCTAAAAATAAATTGGTTTCTAAACGCTCTGGAGAAACATACAGGAATTTATAATTACCATAAGCGGCATTCTGCAATGTTCTTTTTATTTCTAAAAAACTCATGCCTGAATAAATGGCCAGCGAAGGAATGCCTTTTTGTTTTAAACTTTCTACCTGGTCTTTCATCAACGCAATCAGCGGACTAACCACCAAACACAAACCATCTTTTGCCATTGCCGGCATCTGGAAACATATGGATTTACCTCCGCCGGTAGGCAACAATGCCAGCGTATCTTTTCCGTCCAGCACCGCATTGATAATATCTTCCTGCAGCGGACGAAAACTATCATATCCCCAGTAAAGTTTTAAGATTTCGTGAATGGTCAATTATATGAATTGTGGCTTGAAATTAACCCCTTTTGAAGTAATTTGCATAACTAATACGCTAACAAATAATTTCCAGTTTATAGAATCAATCCTGGCATTATGAAATCAATGCTAATCATCTTTTTGCTGCTTTCTACATTTTGGGTAAAATCTCAAAGTCCTGCAAAACAAGCCATTGAGCCAGAAGAATCGATAAACATTAAACTGGCAAGATTCCCGATTGCAGATTTTCCTAAAAAATCAATTATAGTTTCTGATATCAGGATTATTCAGATGGTAAGAGACAGTGTAAGGATGGGGTATGCACTTAAAGGAATGGATAATTATGTGGTAACGTTAAAAATAACAAAGCCATTAACTACTTTTTTACAGGATCATATTTACAGGATGTACAAACATGAATTTAAAAAAGAGGGCTTAAAAATACTATTGGTTCTTAAAGATATCAGGATGGGAGAAAAAACCGGGCTTATGGAGTATTCTTATGGTGGTTTTAATATGGATGCTTATATATCGGGTAACGGGGAACTGTATAAGAAAGCCTGTAATCTGGACACGGTTTTTGTTACCGAAATGAGTTCGGATGTTTCAAAATGGCATGGAGAAGATATTGAAAATGCTTTTCGGATATTGGTAAAAAGAACATTGGTGGTTGCAAAAAACACGACCGGCCTGGCTGCCGAAGAAATGACCATTAATCAGATCATCGCCCAACCTTATCATGATCTGAATTTGCCAATATTAAATGAAACCTTATATAATGAAGGAGCTTACGCAAACTTTGAGGAATTTTTGGAGAACAAACCTTCAATTGCAAATTATGAGCCGGTATTAGTAAACAAGAAGCGTATAAAATTTATTTCCAGGCACCAGGATAATAATGCCGATACCATAAATATTTGGGGTATTTGCAAGGATGGTGAAATTTATAAATATCATGAAGAATCCCTGATTCCAATCGAAAAGCAGGGTACTGGTTTTATTATTTCCAATTTTATAAAAAATTCGAACAGACGAAACAGGAATCTTGTTCTTTTAAGCATGATGGGAGGCCTTGCCAGCGGATTAGCCGTAGGAATCGCAATTGATTTAGTGACAAACGCTAAAAACAAATTGTTGTTTGTTAAATCAATTCCTTACATAACCAATCCCTTCAAACAACCTGTTGCATCCTGTATTAATATGAAAACTGGGCAAGTAGGTTTTTAAACCACTTTCTTGTATTTCAACCAGATAGAATTTATAGCCAGCACCACATCGCTGAAACCCATGGCCAGTGCAGCAAGGCCGGGTTGTAATAAACCAACTGCGGCAATGGGTATGGCAACAATATTGTAAATAAATGCCCAGAAGAGGTTTCCTTTAATTGTGATGAAAGTATGTTTACCTAAGCCCAAAGCCAGGGGCAAATGTTGAATGCCTTTATTCATTAAAACTACCTGGGCACTTTGCACTGCAAGTTGCGTTGCATCGCTCATAGAAATACCAATGGTTGCTTTGGCAAGCGCAGGAGCATCATTTACACCATCGCCAACCATGGCAACAGGTGTTTGGCTGTTCAGCTCCCCGATGATCTGCAGTTTTTCTTCGGGTGTTTTTTCGGCATACACTTTATCAATGCCTAAAGCATCAGCAATTTTTTTGGTGCGTTCCAAACTATCGCCACTTAATAAAATGGTTTGTATGTTTTTTGAATGCAGGTAACTGATCACATCCTTTGCTTCTGTTCTTATTTCATCTTCCATATCAAACCAGCCAACCAGTTTATCATTCTGTAATAAATAAGCGGTATGAGATGAATCTTCTGTAAGTGCAGCAGCAATTTTATAAGAACCTAATTGATAAATATTACCAGTTGCATCTTCAGCTTTCATGCCCAGGCCTTTTATCTCTTCAATTTTTTTCCAGCTAAGAGGGTTGTTTATTTTCCAACTGGCAGTTATTGCTTTTGCAATAGGATGGTTGGAATATTTCTCCAGGGAAAAAATAATTTGCTTAAATAAATTTTCATCAATGGAGCTTTGCCAATTGCTTATTATCATTTGTCCTTTAGTAAGTGTGCCTGTTTTATCAAACACAACTGTTGTAATGCTTTTAAACAACTCCAGGCTTTTTGCATTGCGGAAAAGAATACCATTCTTAGCAGCACGCCCCAGTCCAACGGCAATGGCAGCAGGCGTTGCAAGGCCCATGGCACAGGGACAACTGATTACCAGCACAGCAATACTTCTCATCAATGAATTGGTGCCGCTTACATCAAAAGCAAAATAATTAATTAAAAATGTAAGTACTGCAATGCCCAAAACTGATGGTACAAAAATGGCGCTTATCTTATCGGCCAGTTGCTGAATGGGAGGCTTTTCGCCCTGTGCCTGTTTTACCAGTGTGAGAATATTACTTAGTACCGTATCTTTTCCTACAGCAGTTACCTGTGCTTTAACAGTGCCATCGGTTATTAAGCTTCCACCAATCAACGAATCTTTTTTTGTTTTTTGGATGGGTTTACTTTCGCCGGTTAATAAAGCTTCATTTACATGCACATCTCCCCAAAGAATTTTGCAATCAATAGGAACCTGTTCGCCGGTTTTTATTAATATGAGATCGCCAACATGCAGGGTTGTATTCTCTACCGGAAAAATCAATTCCTTATGTTCCTCATCAAAAGCAATCATATTGGCCATTACTTTTTGTTGTGCGGCCAGTTTGTTTAATTCTTTTTGTGTGCCTGCAACAGATTTATGTTCTATCCATTCGCCCAAAAATACCAGGGTGATGATGGTGGCTGCGGTTTCATAAAAAATATAATCCATACCCAAGTTGGCGATGCTGCCAATAAGGCTGTACACAAAAGCTGCAGTGGCGCCAATGGCAATTAGTACATTCATATTGGGAATGCCGTGGCGCAAACTTTTAACTGCACTCACGCCAAAATAACCCATGCCAACCAAATAAACCGGAATGCAGATTGCCAGCTGTATCCAGGGGTTCATCAGAAAGTGAATATGCCATGGAAGCATGTGCAGCATTAAAACCAGTGTAAAGGGCAGGCAGAAGAGGAAACGTTGTAAATGATTGGAGAAGAATTTACGTTTCTCGTTTCTCGTTTCTCGTTCTTCGTTTACAACATTATAACCCAAATCTCCAATTCCTTTGACAAGTTCTTCTTTTGTTTTGTTAGCATTCAATTCAAAGCTTACTTCGCCGCCTATGAAATTTACTTTTACATCTTTCAATCCTTCTTTTTCAAAATAGCGGTTAATGGTTAATGCACAGTTGGTGCAGGTCATTCCTTCTACTTTCCAGTCAACTTTTTCCATAATGCAAAATTATTCTTTGATATTGTGATGCGATTACTAATGAAGGAAAATATCTTTGCAACATGGAGGTAAATTTTTTACTGAACGAGATAGCCGAAGTTGCTAAAAAACTGCTGACAGAAGCAGGTGATTATAAAGTGTTTGCTTTTCATGGCGACATGGGTGCTGGAAAAACAACTTTTATACATGCACTTTGCAATGCAATGAACATTGCTGACGTTGTTACCAGCCCTACATTTTCCATCATCAATCAATATAAAAGCAAAGAAGGGCAAACGGTTTACCATATGGACCTGTATCGCATCAAGGATGAAAATGAAGCCATCAATGCTGGTGTGGAAGATTGTTTGTTTTCTGGAAACAGGTGCCTGGTTGAGTGGCCCGAGAAAGCCCCCGGGGTTTTTCCTGACGAAACTTTGCACCTATACATTACTTCAATTGATGATAATACCAGAAAGCTGAAATATAATTTGTAATTTGTAAGCTTTCAAAAGCATCATTATGGCAACTTCAAAACCCTTTGTCTCCCCTTCATTTACTTACGAAACACTGGAAGAGACCCTGGATGTAAAACCTAAAGGCGCTGAGCTGTGCATCGGCATTCCAAAAGAAAATTCTTTTAATGAAAACCGTATAGCCTTAACACCGGAAGCCGTTGGCGTAATGATTGCCAACGGACACCAGGTGGTGGTAGAAACCAAGGCTGGTGACGGAGCAAGTTATACCGATACTGATTACAGCGAGGCCGGAGCAAAGATTGCCTACGATAAAAAAGAAGTTTTTGAATGTGATATAATTGTAAAAAGTGCGCCGGTAAGTGACAGCGAATGTGAACTGCTGAAGCCAAACCAGTTTATTATTTCGCCTATTCACATGGCGGTGATGAAAAGGGAAATTTTGCAGAAAATGATGGATAAGAAAATTACGGCACTCAGTTTTGAAAATTTAAAAGACGATAGTGGACACAATCCCATTGTACGAAGTATGAGTGAGATTGCCGGCAGTGCGGTGATGCTGATTGCCGGACAATATCTTAGTAAAACAAATAACGGTAAAGGAGTTTTGGTAGGAGGCATCAGCGGGATACCACCTACAAAAGTTATAATAATTGGTGCAGGTATTGTGGGTGAATATGCAGCCCGTACAGCTTTAGCCATGGGTGCCAGCGTAAAGATTTTTGATAACAGCATTTATCGCTTAAAGCGTTTGCAAAATAATATTGGGGTACGCATGTGGACATCTGTGCTTGAGCCTAAAATTTTAGCCAAGCAATTAAAAACCTGCGATGTTGCTGTAGGGGCTTTAAGTGGTGCAGCTGGCAGAACCCCCATTGTTGTTACAGAAGAAACCGTAAGCAATATGCGGCCGGGCAGTGTTATTGTTGATGTGAGTATTGACCATGGCGGTTGTTTTGAAACGAGTAAGGTGACCAGCCATGAAAACCCTGTTTTTACAAAGTACGATGTGATACATTATTGTGTACCCAATATACCAAGCGGCTTTGCCCGTACGGCCTCCCAGGCCATCAGCAATGTATTAATGCCACTGATGCTGGAGACCGGCGATGATGGTGGCATTGACCATATTGTGTGGCATAAAATAAACATCCGCAGCGGTATTTATTTATACAAAGGAAGCCTTACCAATTTTTATTTGAGCGAAAGGTTTGATTTGAAATTTACTGATTTGAATTTGCTGATAGCGAGTAAAAGATAGAATATGGCAAATTATATTTTTTCTAAGCATGCACTTGAGAAAATTGAGGAAAGAGGTATTCCAATGCATGTGGTATTGGCTGTCATAAATAATATAGAGAATCTTATAATTGAAGAAGAAGTGATAGTTCACCAGGCAATTGTTAACTTTGAAGACGAAGGAGAATATTTGGTGAGGGTTTTCGTTAATACAATAAAGCAGCCTCCACTGGTTATTACAGTTTACAGAACTTCTAAACTTGAAAAATACTATGAAAGTAAAATATGATAAGGAAGTAGATATTTTATACATCAAGCTCAGTAATTTGCCAATTAAGGAGAGTGATGAAGACAAACCCGGTGTAATATTGGATTATGCCGCTGATGGGTCTATTGTAGGGTTAGAAATATTAAATGCTTCTATTAAAATGCCTCAGCCAAATGTATTGGAGCATGAAGTAGCATAAAAATTTACTGATCTGGAATTTACTGATTTGAATTTGCTGTTAGCGAGTGAGAGATAAAATTTCCTAAATAAGCAGCATGGATCCCCGACCCCCACAGCAGGATCAAAGATGCCTGGCAAGGAGAATCACCTATTACATTATAATTACACTGTTTTTATAATGAAAATCAAGCCAGTAAAAGCTCCGTTGCGATATTAACAAAAATGGGCAAAATGGTGTATAAAATTAGTTACACATAGTCTTGGTAGTTTTGAAACAACTTCCTTATTTTTAATTCACAGGAAAGCAAAAGGCCCCGTTTTTTCAGTGTCCAGCTTGGAATACTGGCAAACCTAAAACGAGACCAATTGCTCCCTCACGAAAAGCGGACTTAGGATTTTTACAGGTAGCGTAGCTGGATTGCTGCTTTGCCTGTAAGACCCTTGGTTCGCTTTGGCCTTTGTGAAGACTGCTAATATCGAATTAACATTGCTAAAAACAAACTTATAAATATTAACATTGTGGACAAAAACGGTGGATAATTTGGAAGATGCAAACGGGTAAAGGGTTTCAGAACTTTCCCACCATTTATTTAAAACTTTGTTATGGAAAACTCTTGGAAGTTTCAGTAAAAATTCAATCACTTGATTCTACTGGCCTGTAGCGGATTTCAGCCTTTTTTGACTCACTATTTTTTATTTAAATATCCTTCTCAGCGTCACGCATATCTTCATTCAAAATATTAATAGCAACGTTAAGTTGTATGCTTTATTTGCTGCCCTCCCAGTTTTCCCATGCACATTATTAAAAAACGGGGTAGTCGTTTGAAGGTTATTTATACTTTCCAATCTCAATCATCTCCTCACAAAAACCATATTCTTCTTTTACATTACTACTTACAATTACCAGTTTATCTTTTGTGTAATTGCTGATGAGGCTTTGGTATAAGGCAATGCCATCTGCATCTAAATTGGTAGTTGGTTCGTCGAGTAAAAGAACGGGTGTATTGCTGAAGAATGCCTGCGCAAGTTTTAAGCGTTGTTTCATGCCGCTGCTGAAATAACGGAGTTGTTTGTTTACAGCCTTTTCCAATCCAACAATCTTAAGCATGTCTTCAATACTTAAGGATAGAATTAAAGGTTTAAATTTTGAATGGAAGTCGAGCATTTCTTTGGCTGTCATTTCTTCAATCAGTTCCAGATAAGGGGCGGCGATGGAAATGTTTTGGTAGGAAAGGATACTGGATTCTTGATACTTGATTTTTGATGCAGGTTGCTTGATGTTAGCATCCAGCATCGGGTATCCAGTATCCAGAGTGTATTCAATAGTTCCTTCGTTGTGTAAGGTAGCACCGGCTATAACCTGCAGCAGGGTTGATTTACCCGAACCATTGGGCCCGGTGATGGCGTAATTTTTTCCGGAAGTAAATGTATAGCTGCAGTGGCGGAAGATCCACTCACGATTGTATCGTTTGCCAACGTTTAAAAGCCTCACCCCAACCCCTCTCCCGAGGAGAGGGAACTCGAGTGGGGAGTTCAATTCTACAGGTATCATTATTATTGGCTGATTTTTGTTCTAAGCTTTGATGAAAGTTGAATAAAGAGATAAAGTACAAGAGTGCGACGCCAATGAAGATGATTAAAGGTTTGATGCCGGGCTCAAAAAAATAGCAACACAATCTTTGCTTCTATCTCCCTCTTTTCCCTCCCCTTGGGGGAGGATAGGAGGGGCCCCTATTCATCTTCCATACTTCCCTTAGTAAACCGCTTAATAATTCCACGGCCGCTCTCTCTTATAAATGTTACAATCTCATCACGCTCATCAGTTGCCGGTAATTCTTCTTCAATAAAATTAAGCGCTTGTGAAGTGTTCATGCCTTTGTTGTAAATGATACGATAGATGTCGAGTATTTTGTTGATCCTGTCGAGCGAAAAACCACGGCGTTTTAAACCAACTGAATTTACGCCTGCGTAACTTAATGGTGTACGGCCAGCCTTGATATAAGGGGGAACATCTTTACCAACAAGCGAACCGCCGCTGATGAATGTATGCTGCCCAACCTGTACAAACTGGTGTATGGCACACATGCCGCCAACAATGGCATAATCGCCTAAAATAACGTGGCCCGCAACTTGTGTGTTATTGCTCAGTATGCAGTTGTTGCCTACAATACAATCGTGTGCAATATGGCTGTATGCCATTATCAGGCAATTGTTACCCACTTTGGTTGTCCACCTGTCTTTACTGCCACGGTTTACTGTTACAAACTCACGAATGGTTGTATTATCTCCAATTTCTACAGTAGTATGTTCACCTTCGTATTTAAGATCCTGCGGAATGGCGGCAATTACAGAGCCCGGAAAAATGCGGCAGTTCTTACCAATTCTTGCGCCTTCCATAATTGTTACATTACTGCCAATCCAGGTTCCTTCACCAATTTCTACATTCTGGTGAATAACACTAAAGGGATCAACCTTTACGTTGGTAGCAAGATTGGCATTCGGATGAATGTACGTATGCGGATGAATCATTTAGTTTAATTATCGAATTAGCAAATTAGCATTTACAGGCTATTAAGCGAATATATTAATTATTAATTTCTTTTTGCCAATTGAGCGGTTAAATCGGCTTCGGTACATAATTTATTACCTACATAAACACTGCCTTTCATTACACATATTCCTCTGCGGATAGGTTCTGTAAGTTCCATTTTTAAAATTAATGTATCGCCGGGCACTACTTTTTGTTTGAATTTGCAATTATCAATTTTTAAAAAATAAGTATCATACTCTCCATCGGGCATCGCATTAATGCAAAGCAGCCCTCCCGTTTGGGCAAGCGCCTCAACCTGTAAAACACCTGGCATTATCGGGTTTCCGGGAAAGTGTCCCTGAAAAAAATATTCGTTTACCGTAACATTTTTTACACCAACTATCATCGTATCTGTTAATTCAATGATCTTATCAACCATTATAAAAGGAAAACGATGTGGCAGTGTTTTTTCAATTTGCTGCTGGGTGTAAACCGGTTCCTGGTTTGGGTCGTAAACCGGAATATCCCTGGTGTGCTTATTCTTTTTAATGTACTGCTTTATCTTTTTTGCAAACTCCACATTGCTGCTGTGGCCGGGGCGGTTTGCAATAATGTGTGCTTTAATGGGATACCCGATCAGGGCAAGGTCTCCCACCACATCTAATAATTTATGGCGGGCAGGTTCGTTTGCAAAATGCAGTTCCAGGTTATTCAGGTAACCTTCACTTTTTACTTCTACCTTGGCTCTGCCAAAGGCTTTTGCAAGCCTGGTCATTTCTTCGTCGGTTACTGGTTTATCAACCACCACAATGGCATTGTTGATGTCTCCGCCTTTTACCAGGTTATTATCCAGCAGCATTTCCAGTTCGTGTAAAAAACAAAAAGTACGGCAGGGGGCAATCTCAGTTTTAAAATCCTTCATGGCTTTTAAACTGGCATGTTGCGTACCCAAAACCGGGCTGTTAAAATCTATAAGCGTTGTTATCTGGTAATTAACTGCCGGCAATGCAGTCATCTCAACTTTTTTCACATCATCAAAATAAGAGATGTTGGTATCAATGGTGTACCAAACTTTTGCAGCATCCTGTTCCAGCACACCGGTTTTTTCAATGATTTCTGCAAAGGGCTTGCTGCTGCCATCAATAATGGGTATCTCGGGACCGTTTAATTCAATCAGGCAATTATCTACTCCCATACCAACCAATGCGGCTAAAATATGCTCAACAGTGCTCACTTTACAATCACCTTTTTCTAAAGTTGTTCCCCTGGATGTATCAGTAACCAGGTCGCAATCTGCTTTTATGATGGGCGAATCGGGCAGATCGGTACGCTGAAACTGGTAACCAAAGCCGGGATTGGCAGGCTTAAGTGTCATGTCTACATTTATACCGGAATGCAGGCCAGTACCTGAAATGCTGACAGCTTTAACCAAAGTATGTTGCTTATCTGGATTAAAGTTTTTATCCATAAGTTGCGCTGAATTTTGTTGGCAAAGATATTTAAAATATGCTGCCAGCATAATTATAAACTAATGTAGTTGGAAGCAGGCTAAAACTGTATCTGGAAACTTCCGAATATACCAAATTTAGAACCTGAGCCTGCATAAGATGGCGATGGAGAAAGCCGCCAAACAAAATCGAGCCGGAATACTTTGAAGATATTATCAATACCGGTACCTACTTCAATATAAGTTTTATCATTTAGTGTTTTAAACCCTACTTTTTGATATGGAATAGTGGCATAAGTATTAATTGCATCATTTTCGGTGCTTAAAGAACCCCACAGGCTTTTTACGGTCCAAAACTGCCGCCATTTCAATTTACGGGTTATGGGAATAAAACGGAATAATCCCGAACCAATATTGTGTTCAACATTTGCGCCTGCATATTGATCGCTCAGGTACTGAAAGCGGTTCATCAGGTTAAAGGCATTGCGGTTGTAATAATACAGATCATTACCCGGATGGTTTTCTAAATTGGTGAAAGGCATGGCACCAAAAATTTTTCCTCCGTACACTTTATAAGAAAGAGTTCCGTAAGGAGATATCTTCATGAAATCTTTTACTGTTAAAGAAACCTTGCTGTAATTGTAAGCACTGTTGAATATACCGGCAATGCCTTTGGCAAGCATCAGCTCAACAACCGGGTATTTTGTACCAATAGAAAATCTGTTATAGTCTGTTTCAATAAATCTTTCGAGATAAGCAAAACGAAGTTTTAAAGCTACTTCAAAATTTGTAAGTGGCGTGCCTTTATTAGCCGTAAAAATTGAGTCGGCGGGTAAATTAAGCAGGGTTGAATATTGGCGGTGAGAAACGAACCACTCAGTAGAAAATCCCTTCCCCAATTCATTAAAAACCTCAAACCTTAGATCTTTTACATTTACGAATTTTCTGGTGATGTTAGGTTTACGGATAGCCAGCGAAAAAATATTATCCTGGCTTACTTCGCCAACCTGGCTAATGCCATTATCTACATCGTTTTGATAAGAAAGATGCAGGCGTACTCTTTTAGGCTCACGTTGTAAAATCCAGAAAGCTTCTGCCTGTCCTTTAAATCTTTTGTCACGAAAGCCATAAGCCAGGTAACCGTGCAGGTAAATATTTTTAAACAGTTTTTTATTGGTGCCCAGGTCAAAACGAAGCCTGGTACCCTGCACCGTATCGGCACTTACCCAGTTAAACCAGGGGCCAATTTCAAGCTTGCCAATATTGCGGTAACCACCCACCAAAAACTTTAAATTGGTTTGCAATTTTTGAAACTTGGGCATTTCCATCAACTTATCAATGGTTGTATAAATTGCTTTTTCGTTTTTTGATAAAGTATCGTGCCGCAGGTTGTTCCATGCCGAATCGGAATTTTTTATAACTGATTTTTCTGTTTTTACCAGTTCCTCAATATGCTGATCTTTAAAAGTGGCGGTTAAGGAATCGCTGTTGATTACAATATCTTTATACGAGGTTGTTTTGCGGCCAATAAGAGTGAGAGAATTTTTGCCCAGCACACGAAAATCGGCAAAGAATTTATCCCTGTTTAAAAATATTACCGAATCGTTGATGGGGATATATTCCTGAAACACACTGATACGGTCAATAAAATTAATGTTGGCATCTTTACCCAAGTACATCGATATTTTACGGATCTGAAAAGTTTTTTCCGTTACCCATGCATCTCCTTCAAAAGTATTTTGCCCTGTACGCTTTGGACGAAAGACAAAATGATATTGTTTGCTGCCGTTTACAACCTGTGTATCGGGTACGGTAAAAATATAATAGGCATCGGCATTATCATTAAAGGGGCTGATGAAATCCTTGTCCATTACATTTACAAAATTGCTGTAAATGCTTACGTTCTGGTTCATTACGCCCAGCAGTTTACTGAAACTTTCGTTGTTAAAACCTTTGGTTTGGCTGGCCTTTATATTCTCGTAAAATTTTTTTGGATTTTTTTGATAGGCATAATCACTCAGACTTTCAATCAGGTATGCCGGTAAAAAAGGAGCAGTTTCTGATGTGCTGTCCATATTATCAAAAATGAAAGTAAAGTTCTTTAATAAAAAATTTCGTTTGGCTTTATCGGCGTTAAAATTCTTAATGTCAATCTCCAGTTTGTTGTATGCTTCGTAACTAAAGTTGCCCAGGTCGTAGCGGTTGTATTGCTTCTTTTTGGTCATTATTTTTTTCCATAAATAAAGGCCCCGGTTCCATTTGGCTTTAATAATCACTTCGCCTTTTGCAGTTCCTCTTTCCAGCTGAATATTAAGTGTTTTATTATTTTGCAGATGGGTGATGGGGATTTTATAAATTTCAAAACCAATGAAACTCACTTTTAAGGTATCGTCTTTAAAATTATTGAGTGTAAAAGAAAAATGCCCGGCACTATCGGTTGATTTGCCAACGCCCGAACGGGCGAAATAAACTGAAGCAAAACTTACCGGTTCTTTGGTATGTCCGTCAATTACAGTTCCAGAAAAAGATATGGGTTGTGCAAAAGACAGGGTAGAAAAGAAAATGAATACAAATAATAATATGCAGTGCCTGAAGATGTTCAAAAAATAAATTTTAATAGTTGGGTATGGTGTTTATTCAGATTTATGAAGCATTAAAGGTATTTCATTTTTCTGCCTGTAAACTAAAGAAAATGTTAAGTAGTTGTTTTGTGGCAAAAGGCCGGCACTTGAGGGAATAGATTAATTACTGCTTTTAAACGTCTGTTTTTTTCATGAATTCTTTTAGCATTCTCTCCAGCTCAATTACCCTTTTTTCCAATGCAGGTAAATTTCTAACTACGGCCTGAGAGCGCATAGAAGTCAGATAATCAATTGCCGGAGTTCCTGTAACAGAAGTATTGGGTGTTTTTATAGATTTACTTACGCCGCTTTTTCCATTAATTTTTGTACCATCGGCAATTTGAAGATGCCCGGCTAACCCTGCCTGTCCGCCTATAATAACATTTTTGCCAATTTTAGTACTGCCGCTTACCCCGGTTAATGCAGCAATGGCTGTATTATTTCCCACTTCTACATTGTGTGCAATTTGAAGCAGGTTATCTAATTTGGCACCCGACTTTATCAAGGTGCTTCCTATTGTTGCCCTGTCAATGGTAGTATTGGCGCCTATTTCAACATAATCTTCAATGATTACATTTCCTATCTGGGGTATTTTTTTAAAACTCCCATCTGCCTCGGGTGCAAATCCAAATCCATCGCTGCCAATAACGGCACCCGCATGTATGATAACACTTTTGCCTACAATACAATCGTGATAAACTGTTGCGCCGGGGTTTATAACGGTGTCTTTTCCAATGGTAACATTATTACCTAAATAAGCATTCGGATAAATTTTTGCACCATCTGCCACAATCACATTTTCGCCTACATAGGCAAAAGCACCAACGTATACGTTTTCGCCAATTTTTGCAGTGGCATGTATAAAGCAAGGTTGCTGTATTCCGGTTAATTGTTGCCTTTGTATTTGTTGATATTTATCTAATAGGGTTGCAAAAGCTAAATAAGCATCGGGTACTTTTATAAGCGTAGCATCAATTGGCTGTTTTAGTTCCTGTGCCTCATTTACAATGATGATACTGGCTTTTGTACTGTAGAGGAATTCTTCATATTTGGGGTTTGCCAAAAAAGCCAGTTGCCCGCTTTGGGCTTCTTCAATTTTACCAAAAGAAGCAACGGCAGTATCGGCATTGCCTTCAACTTTTCCGTTAATCATCATGGCTATTTGTGCTGCGGTGAATTGCATAGTGAGCTTTTAGCTTTTAGCCTTTAGCTTTTAGCTGAGCACTTTACTAAAGGCTAACAGCTAATAGCTAACAGCTATCTTAAGTAACAAATGTAATATTTTTTAACCTTGCCCATCAGGTTTTGGTTAATCAGGGCATTATCTACTTCCGAAATATCTTTTACCGTACCATCTTTAAAAAGAATATGAATATGCTCATCTTCCAGGTTGTAGGTACTGCTTGATACTTCGCCGGTAAATACCAGCCAACTGGCTTCCTCATTGCTAAGGCTCAATTTTGTTGCAGCTTCGGCTAATTTTTCTTGCAGCAATGCTTCATTAACCGGGTTGCCAAAGTATTGAACTTTCAGCAGCTGCCGGTTAATAATTCCATTGCAAAGGGTTGATAAAATTTTGTCTTCGTGATGGCACCAGCCTTTTATGGCCGCCGTTACATCGTAATCATCCAGGCTACAAAATTCTTCGAGTGTAACCGTTTGAATAGGCTGTGTAATAAAATTATGTAGCGGTTGCTGTGTAGCCGCTTTAATATATTTAGCTCTTTTAATAATGCGCTTTAGCATCTGCTCGGCACATAAAACAGTTTTGTGCAGGTAAACCTGCCAGTACATGAGGCGGCGGGCAACTAAAAACTTTTCGATGGAGTAAATTGATTTTTCTTCCACCATCAACTCGCCATTATGTACGGTAAGCATTTTAATAATACGGTCGTAACCGATAACACCTTCGTTTACGCCCGAGAAAAAACTGTCTCTTGTTAAATAATCCAACCGGTCCACATCCAGCTGACCACTGATGAGTTGAAAAAGAAATTTTTTATGATAGCTGTCGGTAAAAATTTCCAAAGCAAGTCCAAGTTTACCATCAAACTGTTTGTTGAGTTCCTGAATGATCATTAGCGAAAGGCCTTCGTGATGCATGCTTTCCACCAGCTCATGCTCCAACGCATGGCTAAAAGGTCCGTGGCCGATATCATGCAAAAGGATTGCAATTTTTGCAGCCTGTTCTTCGGCAGCGGTAATTTCTGTGCCTTTGTTTTTTAATTCAGATAAGGCATTACCCATTAAATGATAAGCGCCCAATGCATGATGCAACCTGCTGTGTACCGCACCGGGGTAAACCAGGTTTGCCATAGCCATCTGACTGATGCGCCGCAGCCGCTGAAAATAAGGATGGCTGATTACTGCATAGATCAATTCATCATCAATGGTAATAAAACCATATACCGGGTCATTGATAATTTTTCTGAAAGGCATTAACTGTTTGTTGTTGGTGGTTTGTTTTTTGTGGTTATACCATCGGCACAACCATAATTTGTTAAAAGTTGTACAAAGCTAAATAAAGCACAGCATCATTAATATAAAAAATTAAATTTGTAACTACTGCGAAGTAACCCGGTTTTAATCCATATCTTCTTCGCTCAGATAAAAGTTCAATAAAGTTATGCAGTACAAGTGAGATTGTTCTTTCCTTTTACTAAAAGAAAAGAACAAGAGAACAAGTTCACAACGATGATGATAAGAATTAATAATGCCCGTAACAAAATATTTATAAAACATAATCTTCAATAAAATCTTCTCCATTTACCTCCCCGACGGGGAGGATAGGTGGGGCTTTAAACCTTTAATATGACTGTAGCTAAAATTCTTTGGGTAGATGATGAAATTGACAGCCTTACATCGCAGGTAATGTTTTTAGAAAACAAAGGATATGAAGTGCATACCAAAACCAATGGATTTGATGCAATAGAATATGTGAAAGATAATATTGTGGATGTGGTTTTGCTTGATGAAACCATGCCGGGTATAACAGGCCTGCAAACCCTGCAGCAGATAAAAGAACTGAAAAGTAATTTGCCGGTGGTTTTAATTACCAAAAATGAAGCGGAGAATTTGATGGACGAAGCTATCGGATCGCAGATAAGTGATTACTTAATTAAGCCTGTTAATCCTAACCAGGTTTGGCTAAGTTTGAAAAAGCTAATTGATAATAAAAGATTAGTTGCAGAAAAAACAACCTCGGCTTATCAGCAGCAGTTCAGGAGTTTGTTTACATCTTTAAACAGCAACCCTAATTATAATGAGTGGATGGAGATTTACCGCAAGCTGGTTTATTGGGAGCTGGAAATGAAAAAAAGCGATAGCCCGGAAATGCAGGAAGTTTTTGAAGCGCAAAAAACAGAGGCCAATACCGAGTTTTTTAAATTCATTAGCCGCAATTATGCAGGCTGGGTAAATCCTAAAAGTGATGATGCGCCCATTATGAGTCATAACCTGATGAAGTTTAAAGTGCTGCCACATTTAGAAAAAGGGATACCATTATTTTTTGTGCTGATTGATAATTTAAGGTTTGACCAATGGAAAACAATACAACCCATTTTTGCAGAAAGTTTTAGAATACATGAGGAAGAAACTTTTTATGCTATTTTACCTACCGCCACACAATATGCCCGTAATGCCATTTTTGCTGGTATGATGCCGGTTGATATTGAAAAGAAATTTCCCATACAATGGAAAAATGATGATGAAGATGGCGGTAAAAATATGTTTGAAGAAGATTTTTTTAAGGCGCAATTAAAAAGCTTGGGTAAGGCAGATTTAAGGTACTCGTACACCAAAATTACCAATAACCACGACGGGCAAAAACTGGTTGACAATATTCACAACATGCTGGATAACGATATTAATGTGATCGTTTACAATTTTGTGGATATGCTGAGCCATGCCCGTACTGAAATGGAAGTGCTTAAAGAACTGGCCGGCGATGAAACCAGTTACCGTAGCATTACCGAAAGCTGGTTCACCCATTCGCCGCTGCACCAGGCGCTTAAAAAAATTGCCGATAAAAAATTAACCATGATTGTGGCAACGGATCATGGCAGCGTACGGGTTAACACACCTGCAAAAGTTATTGGCGATAAACAAACAACGGCCAACCTGCGTTACAAACACGGGCGCAATTTAAATTACGAACCCAAAGATGTGCTGGCCTTTAGAGACCCACGGGAAGCAGGTTTGCCGGTACCTAATGTAAATTCTTCTTTCATATTTGCAAAAGGCGATCTGTATTTATGCTACCCAAATAATTACAATCATTTTGCAAATTATTACCGTAATACTTTTCAGCATGGTGGTATAAGTTTAGAAGAGATGATTGTGCCGGTGATACGGATGACGAATAAGTAAAAAGGCAAAAATCAAAATTCAAAAAGGGAGATTACTTTTCAACGTATTGGTGATAACTTTAAAAGTATTAAAAGGCATGAGTTGGTAATTTTGTTATGTACCTGGTTTCATCATTTTGATTTTTAACTTTTGATTTTTGACTTATAATGAAATACACACAACATAATTTAGATAAGATAGAAAAAGTTGCAGAAGATTGCGGTTATGTTATCCGTTACGAAAGAGGCACTTTTCAAACAGGTTACTGCATTTTGCAGGATAGGAAAGTAATCGTTATCAATAAATTTTTTCAAACTGAAGGTAGAATGAATGCCCTTATTGATCTGATGCCTCAATTAGAGATCAACTTTGATACCCTTACTCTTGAAAGCCAGAAGTTGTATGAAGAGTTGATGAGTGTTGAAAACAAAAAATAGTTATTAAGTCTTTGTCATTAGCAAAGGGTTTAATTATGGGCTCTTAACATCTTATGAACGATTAACCAATGACTCACAAATGCCCTAAATTCGCAAGGTGCAATGTCCCCCTTTAAAAATAACATTCCTTGGTACCGGTACCAGCTGCGGTGTTCCTATGATAGGGTGCAGTTGTGAAGTATGCACTTCTACAGATGAAAAAGACGAGCGCCTTCGTTCCAGCATTTTAATTGAAAGTGATACTACAGCTATTGTAATAGATACAACACCGGATTTCAGGTACCAGATGCTTAGAGCTCAAATAAAAAAACTGGATGCTGTTTTATTTACGCATCCGCATAAAGATCATATTGCCGGGCTGGATGATGTAAGGGCCTATAATTATTTTCAGCAAAAACCGATGGAGCTTTATGCCAACTCATTAACAGAGGAAGCGATAAAAAGAGAATTTGCTTATGCTTTTTCCGATAAAAAATATCCGGGCATACCAAACCTTAATTTAAATACTATTGATGACAGTCCGTTTATGATTGGTGATATACCTGTTATTCCTATTTTGGTTTGGCATTTAAAAATGCCCGTTCTGGGTTTTAGATTTGGAAATTTTACCTACATTACTGATGCCAACAAAATTGATGAAGCAGAAAAAGAAAAAATTAAAGGCAGTAATGTAATGGTGTTAAATGCCCTGCGTAAAGAAAATCATATCTCTCATTTTACTTTAGACCAGGCAGTTTCCATGGTGCATGAATTGGGTGTGCCAACTGCTTATTTTACCCATATCAGTCATCAGTTAGGGAGGCATGAAGATGTTAATGCAGGTTTGCCACATGGAATTGAATTGGCCTGGGATGGAATGGAATGCCATTTAGATTTAGAATAACTATTTTACAATAATTTTTCTATAGTCTTAACAATATAATAAGACATGCACAACATGGATGCCAGAAAATAAAGCAACATTTCTACTTTATTCGGTTCTTTTGCCTTGTATATACGGCTATCTTTTAGAAATGAAGGAAAATATAACCAGATAATCCGGAGTATAATTTTGCAGATTCCCAAAGAACAACCTATAGCAATCAATATTTCAAATATAATATTCATTTACAAATTTTTACCACCAGCCTACACATTGCCCAAATTTATAAACTCCGTAACCAACCATATACCAACCTCCCGCAAATCTAAGTATACTTTTAAGTGTGCCAATAATTGAGGCAGCAGAGGCACCGGAAGTCCATAATGAATACAAATTACTTATTCCTGATGCCACTCCATACAATCAAAAGCCTGCTCATTTGAAATATATCCAGGAGTGTTGTCTCTTGATTCAAAAGGTATAATAATTAATCCTAAAACTATGATGTTTATATCTGATAAGTCACTTAAGTCCTCATAATATTTCCCAGCAATGTAATTTCTGATGTCCCCTGCTTTTTGAGTTAATACTTGAATATAAGTCGATTGTAATTCGCCTCCGGTTGGTTCAATAGGACTGTGGGGCAATATGTTGGGATCAATTGTTCTAAGTATATCTTCTATACTATTAAATTGAGGTACATCTTTTATTGGCTTTGGAAATGAAGATGAATACGCTACCAATGAAATTGTTAACCAAAGTAAAATTAAGGATGCTGCTTTCATTTTAGTTTGTTTTCAGGTTTAAAAATTAGAGTATTTTAAAATTAAGGATAATTATCCTTATTGAACAAATTTATTTTCTTCTCCCTTTGACTGTGCCAAAAAGAGAAAGAAAAAAATATCAAAGAGATGATTTATTTTTAAGAAGCATTGGTTTACGCATCCGCCAATTACGTATTCAAAAGGGAATGTCTCAGGAAAATTTGGCTTTTGAATGTGAGTATGCAGATTTTTCACAAATAAACCGCATTGAACTTGGCAAAGTAAATTTCTCAATCTCATACCTGAAACTAATTGCTGAAAAATTAGATGTGCCTGTTACAGCATTGCTTAATTTTGAATAGAAAAATTACCACTTTAGGGTATTGTACAGCACATGCATAATCTATATTTTGCATGCCCTAAAGGGTGATAATGATAAAACGGTTTTTAGCTGAATATTTAAATTTTACCCGTAAAGAACGTACTGGTATCATCTCCATTTTGGTATTAATTATTTTTTTTCTGTTCCTGCCTTTTTTCTTTCCATATTTCATTCCACAACAAGAATATGATGAGCTTCAGTTTGAAAAAGAAATTCAATCCCTCACCATAATACAACAGGATAGTACCCGCAGTTATGTAAATAATAGTTTTGATGAAAATAAAGGGTACGATCAGCCATATCAAAAGCATTATTACAGTAGCGGGAAAATAGGAGAATTATTTTATTTTGATCCTAACACATTACCGGTACAAGGATGGAAAAGATTAGGGATAAGGGAAAAAACCGCCCTCACCATTCAAAAATATATTAATAAAGGTGGCAGGTTTTATAAACCGGAAGATATTGGTAAAATTTGGGGCCTTCATAAGGAGGAAGTAAGCAGGTTGCTGCCTTATATCAGGATTGAAAAAAAAATCATACCGGGACAATACTCATCTTTTAAAACCACTGAAACATTTAAAGTTTATGAAAAGGCAAAAACAATAATTACGAATATAGATATAAATAAAGCTGACACGTCGACCCTCATAACACTGCCTGGTATTGGCAGTAAACTTGCTGCCAGGATCATTGCATTCAGGGATAAGTTAGGCGGTTTTTATAAAGTAGATCAGGTAGCAGAAACTTATGCACTGCCAGATTCTACGTTTCAAAAAATAAAAAACAAACTTGTGATTTCAACTGCTGATATTAAAAAACTAAATATTAATGTAGCAACAGTAGATGAACTGAAGGTGCATCCTTATCTCAAGTATAATATTGCAAATGCCATTGTACAATACCGCATTCAACACGGAAATTTTGCATCTGTAAATGAAATAAAAAAAATAATGATGATCACTGACGATATTTTTAACAAAATCACCCCTTATCTTACCAGCCAATAATGCTAACATCTGTTAGTATTTTAAAATGCTGTAAATTGCAGCTTTAACGATCGCTATTTATGAATTTTAAGACTTCGGAACTTACAGAACAAGTTGCTCAAACCGCCCGGGAATTTGCCTTGCAACATATTAAGCCTCATTTAATGGAGTGGGATGAAAGCCAGGAATTTCCCTTGCATATCTTCAAAGAAATGGGTAAACTTGGTTTGATGGGGGTATTGGTACCCGAGGAATATGGCGGCAGTGGTTTGGGATATTATGAATACAACAGTATTATACAGGAAATTTCAAAGGTTTGTGGATCAATAGGCTTGTCATTAGCTGCACATAATTCTTTATGTACTGGTCATGTTTTAACTTTTGGTAATCAGGAACAAAAGAAAAAATATTTACCAAAACTCGCTACCGCGGAGTTTATAGGTGCATGGGGTTTAACAGAGGCCAATACGGGCAGCGATGCCGGCAACATGAAAACTACAGCCGTTAAAGATGGCGATGATTGGATCATCAACGGAACTAAATCCTGGATAACTCATGGAAAAAGTGGCGATGTAGCTGTAGTAATTTGCAGAACAGGAGAGCCGAGGACAAAAGATAATTCAACCGCATTTATTATTGAAAGAGGTACAGCAGGATTTAGTGCAGGTAAAAAGGAAAATAAACTGGGCATGCGTGCAAGCGAAACTGCCGAGATGATCTTTGATAATTGCCGTATTCCGGATAGCTGCCGTATTGGTGAAGTAGGGCAAGGGTTTAAACAAAGCATGAAAGTACTGGATGGCGGCCGCATATCTATTGCAGCATTGGGTTTAGGAATTGCAAAGGGAGCTTATGAAGCATCATTGCAATATGCAAAAGAGAGGCACCAGTTTGATCAGCCGATAGCCAATTTCCAGGGCATAAGTTTTAAGCTGGCAGATATGGCAACCGAAATTGAAGCCGCAGATCTTTTAATAAAACAAGCATGCGATCTAAAAATGAGGGGCTTGCCCATGACCAAAGAATCGGCTATGGCAAAATATTACAGCAGCGAAGTGGCAGTAAGAGTGAGTACAGATGCAGTACAGATATTTGGGGGATATGGTTACACAAAAGATTTTCCTGTAGAAAAGTTTTACCGTGATAGCAAGCTATGTACCATCGGTGAAGGCACCAGCGAAATTCAAAAGCTTGTCATCAGCAGGGAAGTATTGAAATAATTAATTTGCTCCGATATTTTTATCGGAGTTTTTTTTAAGAATAATTTTATAAGCCATCTTCATCGTCCTTACCTGCAGCGCCAAACATATTATCTACTGCACCACCAAGCATAGGAAATTTTTCCTTTACAAAATCTTTAATGGTTTCAAGTGCTTTTACAGCCTGATCATCAGTAATACCTGCATTTTCTTTTAAACGGTTTATTAATTCCTCCATGACTATTATTTTAATGTTTTAAATTAATTCGCTTTTATATACCAGTTCTCTCACCTTGGCGAAGTAGTGAGTGAGGCCGCTCTTCTACTCTGTATCGTATCTATCAACCCTTTCAATCCCGCTCATCCCTATTAACCTATCTACAAGTTCATCCAGTTCTTCTTTATCGTGTACAAATATTTTTACATTGCCTTCAAATATCCCTTCTTTGGCTTCAATGGTCATTGCGGCAATATTAAATTTTAATTCCCCGCTGATGAGGTTAGTTATTTTATGAATGACACCAACATCATCAAGGCCTATAATTTTTAAGCCGGTAAGAAAGGAAATTTCTTTATTTTTAGCCCACTTGGTTTTTACCACCCTATGGCCGTAATTGGCCATTAGCCTGGTAGCATTGGGGCAATTGGTACGGTGTATCTTCAACCCTTCGCCGGTAGTTACAAAACCAAACACATCATCGCCAGGTATTGGCTTACAACAATTGGCTAAAGTATATTGTATTTTATCGCTGCTTTCGCCAAAAATGATCAGTTCTGCATCTTTTTTATCATAATGTTTTGCGTTAAAATCCTTCTCCGTTTTTTCTTCAATAACCTTAACGGGCTTTGGGGCTACTAATTTATCTCCATGTACCGTAAACTCTTTTAATTCTTTAAGGTCTATTTTTTTTATAGCTATATCATATAAAAGGTCAAGTGATGATCCGGTTTTATAAAAATTAGATAATTCTTCCAGATTAGATTGACTCATAGCAGCACCCATACCTTCCAGTTTTCTCTGTAAACTGTATTTGCCTTCATCTGCAACTTTTCTCTTCTCTTCTTTAAGGGTATCTTTAATTTTTGATTTAGCCTTGCTGGTAACAACAAAATTCAGCCACTCAATATTTGGTTTTTGCTTAGCACTGGTTATAATTTCAATCTGGTCTCCACTTCGTAATTTATAACTGATGGGAACCAACTTATGATTTACTTTGGCACCAATACATTTACTCCCAACAGCAGTGTGTACACCAAAAGCAAAATCTAAGGCAGAGGCTCCTATGGGCAACATTTTAACTTCCCCTTTAGGTGTGTATACATAGATCTCTTCGGCAAGAAAAGAGGTTTTAAAATCCTGTAAAAAATCTATGGAGTTCTCATCCGGGTTGCTCAACGCTTCCCGTATCTGGTGAAACCATTTGTCAAACCGGCTTTCATCATCTTTTCCTTCTTTATATTTCCAGTGGGCAGCCAAACCTTTTTCGGCAATTTCATTCATACGCTTGGTACGTATCTGTACTTCAACCCATTTGCCATGCGGTCCCATTACAGTTGTATGCAATGCTTCATAACCATTGCTCTTGGGGTTGCTCAACCAGTCTCTTAATCTCTCAGGAGAAGGATTGTATTCATCAGTAATGATGCTGTATACTTTCCAGCAATCTTCTTTTTCTTTTTCTAAAGATGAATTTACAAGAATACGGATGGCAAACAGGTCATAAACTTCTTCAAAACTCACTCCTTTTTTTTTCATCTTATTCCAGATGGAGTGAATGCTTTTGGGCCTCCCGTAAATATCAAAATCAAAATCAGCTTTGTCTAATTTCTCTTTTAGCGGCCGTATAAAATCATTAATATATTTTGTACGTTCTCTTTTAGTATCACTTAATTTTTGAGCAATGTATTTATAAGTGTCCGGCTCCATATATTTCATGGCCAGGTCTTCCATTTCAGTTTTAATACTATATAAACCCATGCGGTGTGCAAGTGGGGCATATACAAAAATGGTTTCACTAGAAATCTTTAACTGCTTTTCTCTTTTCATACTTTCCAGCGTACGCATATTATGCAACCGGTCAGCAAGTTTTATTAAAATAACACGGGGGTCATCAGTAAGGGTTAGTAATATCTTTTTAAAATTTTCCGCTTGTTGTGTACTATTCGTATCCATTACCGTACTAATCTTGGTAAGGCCATCCACAATTTTTGTTACCTCTGTACCAAATTCACGTCGAATGTCATCTAAGGAAATATCAGTGTCCTCTACTGTATCGTGTAAAAGGGCACAAATGGTACTACGTATGCCCAAACCAATTTCCTCAATACAAATTTTAGCTACGGCAATAGGGTGGAGAATGTAGGGCTCACCACTTTTCCGACGCATGGTTTCATGAGCTTTTGCTGCCATTTCAAAAGCAGTACGCAATAATTCCTTATCTCCGGGTTTAAGTTTAAGTTTTAAAACACGTAAAAGCCCACGGTAATGTCGCAGGATCTCTTTTTTTTCTTCTTCCTCGTTAAGATTATACTTTACTATGGTTGGGGCTGTTTCCATAAGTTAAATACGAATTTACGTAAACAAATCTGTTTTCTGTTTTACAGAAAACCCTTACTTTTGCAGCCCTAAAGCGGATATGGCGAAATTGGCAGACGCACCAGACTTAGGATCTGGCGGAGCAATCCATGTAGGTTCGACCCCTATTATCCGCACAAAAGAATACCTGACAAGGAACAAGGAATATCGAATTTTGAAGTTCATCATTCAGCATTCCTTGTTCCTTGTTCAATATTAAAATTAAATATTAATAAATGGCAACAGTTACAAGAGAAAACATTGGTCAATTACATGATAAATTAACCGTGAAAGTGAGCAAAGAAGATTATCTGCCCTCCTTTGAAAAAAAATTGAAAGAATATAGTAAAACGGCAAATATCCCCGGATTTAGAAAAGGAATGGTGCCTGCCGGTATGATCAAAAAAATGTATGGCCCTTCTATCTTTACCGATGAGATCTTAAAATCGGTAGAAAAAGAATTGTATACCTGGTTAAATAATGAAAAACCTGAACTTTTTGGCCAGCCCTTGCCCCTTAGCAACGATCTACGTGATATGGATATGAGCAACCCCGCAGACTATGAATTTGGTTTTGAAATTGGACTGAAACCTGAATATACGTTAGCAGATATTGCTAAAGCAAAAGTAACCTTGCATAAAGTAAATGCAACAGATGCTATGATTGATGAAGAAATAGGACGTATGCAGATCAAAGGTGGTAAGATGACCGAGCCAGAAACTATAGATAATGAAGAAAATGTTTTAAATATACTGTTTACAGAAGCAGATAAGGATGGTAATGTAGTTGAAGGGGGTGTAAGCAAAGAGAATTCTGTAATACTGAAATATTTAACTGTCACTACCCAAAAGAAATTTATGGGTAAAAAAATTGGTGAAAATGTTACCGTTCAGTTAAGTAAGGCCTTTGAAGATGATAAATTGGGAGTGTTTTTACAGGATCTGGGATTTGATAAGGATGATAAAGAATCAGCAAACAAATACTTTAACCTGGAGATCATAAAAATTGGTGTAATAGAGAAGCGGGCACTTACCGAAGATTTTTTCAAAGAGATCTATCCAAATAAAGAAATTAAAACTGAGGTTGAATTAAGAGATGCTTTAAAAGAGGAAATTGAAAAATACTGGGAAGGGCAAAGCCGTAACCAGTTACAGGACCAGTTGTATCATTACCTGCTGGATGAAACCAAAATGGAATTTCCGGAAGAATTCTTAAAACGGTGGTTACAAACAGGCGGAGATAAAGAAAAAACTCCAGATCAGGTAGAAGCTGAATTCCCATCTTTTAATAATCAATTAAAATGGACGTTGATCAGTGATAAACTGATTAAAGAAAACGGATTAGAAGTTGGTGATCAAGAATTGAGAGAATACATGAAAATAGAGATCATGCGTTACTTTGGCACAATGAATTTGGGTGAAGATACCGGTTGGATTGAAAGCTATATAGACCGTATGATGAAAGATGAAAAGCAGGTAGACAGCAGTTATCGCCGTTTGATCACCGACAAACTGTTTAACTGGATAGAAGGACAGGCAAAAGCAAAGGAAAAAATAGTAAGTGCAGAGGAATTAACTGCAATGCAGCATCACCATCAACATTAATTTTGCACATATATACTTTATTTAAATCCCCATTCCTGGGGATTTTTTATGCTGCTTTTTAAATATTTTGTTAAGAAAACCTCTAATTAATACGTAAAAAGGTATAGGGAAATGGTTAAAACTAGATGTTATGTTTAAGTGTGGCACGGTTTTTTGCTATTGATACATGAACCTAATTTAAATAAACGGTTTGTAGAACAAATGCGAGCAAACCATAAAAACGAAACATTATGAAAACAATATTCCCAATATTAGCTCTTGTTGTAGTACTAGGAGCTTGTAAAGCAAAAGTTAACCAAGCACCTGATATGAACAAAAACATGGTTTGGGTTGATACAACAGGTTTATACAAAAACAATGTATTAACAGATGTAGGTAATAACACTTATAGAATAACTGAAAAACCTGTTGAACCTGTAGTAATTGCACCGGTAGTAGTTGAGCCTGCACGTACTAGCACGGCACGTAAGTCAAATTCAGGTAATAGTTCAAATACCGTATATTCTTCGGGTAACAGTACAAGTACTAATGCAGCCTATCCTGCTACTCCAAGAGATAAAGGATGGAGTGATGCAGCAAAAGGTACAGCAATTGGAGGTGGTGCAGGAGCGGTACTGGGTGCAGTAGTTAGTGACAATAAAGTAAAAGGTGGTATTATAGGAGCTGTTGTAGGTGCAGGTGCAGGTTATGCAATTGGCCGGGCACAAGATAGAAAAAGCGGAAGGGTTGACAGAGCCAGGGACAGGAAAGCAGGCAATAAATAATAAAGCGTTGGCATAAAAAAATCCCCTTGATCAAGGGGATTTTTTTTATGCCTTTTATATTTTAAGATTACAGTTTTATTTCTTCATCACTGTCATCAAAAAAATGGAATTCAGTTAAATGATAATTAGAATTTGCTTTTAACTTTATACGTTGTTTGTATTTTCGGCGCCACTTACTAAGTTTTGAGAAAATAAAGCCCTTCGTTAAATAAGCATGTAAGATGGGGTGTATCTCTATCGTTAAACCAGTATGCTTCTGCATAATAAGATAACTCAGATTTTTTTCAATTTCATCTTCTAAAATAAGTGTTGAAGATATTTTTCCCGTACCATTACAACTTGGACAAACTTCGCTGGTGTTAATATTCATTTCCGGTTTCATGCGTTGCCGGGTAATCTGCATCAATCCAAATTTACTGATAGCTAATACAGCATGTTTTGCCCTGTCAGGTCGCATAAAACCATCCATTGCATCTGCCAGTTTCTTTTTATTTTCCATGAGCTTCATGTCAATAAAATCAACCACAATGATGCCGCCCAGGTCTCTAAGGCGCATTTGCCTGGCTATCTCGTCAGCGGCTTCCAGATTAGTTTCCAAAGCATTTTGCTCCTGGTTATTGCTAACACTTTTATACCCACTGTTTACATCAATTACATGTAAAGCTTCCGTATGCTCAATAATTAAATAAGCTCCACTTGGAAGATTAACAGTTTTCCCAAAAGCAGCTTTTACCTGCTTGGTAATTCCAAAACTATCAAAAATAGGAGAGCCGTTATTATAGAATGAAACAATATCAGCCTTATCGGGAGCAATGCGTTGGATATATGTTTTTGCATCGCTAAAAATATTTTTATCATTCACAACGATCTTATTAAAATCCTCATTCAGAAGGTCTCTTAATATACTGGTAGTTTTTCCCTGCTCACTTAATATACGGGTTGGCGGAGTAGCACCTTTTAAATTAGTTTGAATAGCTTTCCAGGTACTCACCAAACTCAACAAGTCTTCATGCAATTCAGCAGTATGCTTTCCTTCTGCAGCGGTTCTTACAATTACACCTAGGTTCTTTGGTTTAATGGCTTCTATAATCTTATGTAATCTTTTTCTTTCGTCTGAAGAATGGATCTTACGGGAGATGGCAATGATATCATTGAAAGGGGTTACCACTACAAAACGGCCCGGTAACGAAAGTTCGCAACTAAGTCTTGGCCCTTTGGCTGCTATAGGTTCCTTTAATATCTGCACTAATACATTTGGCTTACCATTAAGTACTTCAGCAATTTTCCCGGTTTTTATTATCTCAGGTTCTACCTTAAATTTTGTAAAATCAAACCCACCTTCAGATTTGTCATGAATCGATTCATGAGTAAATTTCAAAATAGAACGTACGTAGGGGCTAAGATCGGTGTAGTGAAGAAAAGCGTCTTTTTCAAAGCCAACATCAATGAAGGCTGCATTAAGCCCCGGAATAAGTTTTTTAACTTTTCCGAGGTACAGGTCTCCTACGCCAAAGCTTGCATCCGTTTTTTCACTATGCAGCTCTACCAGTTTTTTATCCTCCAACAGGGCTATTTCAACACCTTGTGGAGCGGAGTTTATAATCAGTTCCTTGGTCAAGCGTAAATTTTTGGTAAGACCATTACATCAAGTAAGGAAAACATAAACGCATACATTATCAACTAACCATTAGCTGTAATGAATGCAGATACATGTGTGCCCGGATGAGGATTCCGGGCACCGGTAAGAAAAAATTACTTCTTCTTATGACGGTTCTTTCTTAAACGTTTTTTACGCTTGTGTGTTGCAATTTTATGACGTTTTCTCTTTTTACC
>JAYUZB010000036.1:0-7321 GCA_043752185.1 Chitinophagaceae bacterium | reverse complement strand
CACCCGCTGAATCAGAAATGGATATGCCTTTACCGGATGCGGAAAATAAAAATATAAAAGTACTGGTGGTAGAAGATATTGCCCTTAACCAATTACTGATGAAAACGCTGCTGGATGATTTTGGTTTTGAAAGAGATATTGCAGCCAACGGTAAAATAGCTATTGAAAAACTACAGGAAAAAAACTACGATATTATTTTAATGGATTTGCAGATGCCTGAAATGAATGGCTTTGAGGCAACTGAATACATCCGCAATACCATGCATTCAAAAATACCCATCATTGCTTTAACGGCCGATGTAACCACGGTTGACCTGGAGAAATGTAAGGCCGTAGGCATGAATGATTATATAGCCAAGCCGGTTGACGAAAGAATTTTGTACAGCAAAATTGTAGGGTTGGTAAAAAAGCCTGTAGAAAAAAGGGCAGTATTTTCTGATTCTGATATAACCACAGTTACTAAAAAAATAAATTATACCGATCTTACCTATTTAACCGGTATTACAAAATTTGATACCAAACTGATGATGGAAATGATTGAACTGTATCTGGAACAAACCCCTGTTTTAATGAATACCATTACAAAAAGCCTGCAGCAAAAAGACTGGGATGGGTTACATGCAGCAGCACATAAAATGATCCCTTCCTTTTCTATAATGGGCATACCTAAAGATTATGAAATGATGGCTAAAACGATACAGGAATACACAGGCACAAAAAGCGAGTTTAAAAAAATACAGCAACTGGCGTTGCAACTGGAGCATGTTTGCAAAGAAGCATGTAGCGAACTGGAAGAAGAATATAACACACTTAAAAATACGAGATTATGACAGAGGAAAACAAAATAAAGATTTTTTTGGTAGATGATGATGCGCTTTTTTTAAAATTACTGGAAGTTGAATTTTTAAAACACGGTGATTTTGCCATTGATACATTTGCAACCGGCGAGCAATGCCTGCAGCAGGTAGCAAAAGCCCCCGATGTGATCATTTTAGATTTTCACCTGGATGGTATTGATAAAAATGCCATGAATGGCATAGCTACATTAGATAAGATAAAGGCTTTTGATTCCGATATCCCGGTTGTCATGCTTTCATCGCAGGATAAAATAGAAGTGGCCATCGAATGTATGCACCACCGGGCATTTGATTATGTGGTAAAAAGCGAAACCGCTTTTATGCGCCTGCAAAAAATAATCACTTCTATATTCAGTTATAAAAAAATGGAAAAGGAATTGAGCTGGTATATGGACAGGATGTAGGAATGAGTCGGGAGTCGGGAGTCGTGAGTGGCAAAAGTTCGCTAACTTTTAGTACCTTACTACCTGCACCACTCCTAACTCCTAACTCCTAACTCCTAACTCCCAACTGATCTTCTAAGTGTGAATTCTACAACTTAATCAGAGCATTTTGTAACTTATTCGGGCATAATGGGTTCATTTTTGTACGATAGTATTAAACAGATTTTTCTAATCTTACAGCTCAGAAAATATTATCGATTAGACATTAAAATTAATCTGTCAGCCTGAGCCTGCCTTTGTCGGCAGACAAGCTCAACCTGACAGATTTTATCAGGATAAATTAATGTATAATTGGTATAATCTGCAGCAGATTCTCAGCAATTGCAAATGGAAAGTAATCAACAAGTCACTGCCCTTAATATCCTGCTTGCCGATGATGATATGGACGATCGTTCTTTCTTTGATAAAGCATTGAAGGAAATTCCCATTGCATCGCAACTCATTACCGTTAACAATGGCGAGCAGTTGATGAAATATCTTATTGAGCATTCCGGCCCGCTTCCAGATATACTTTTTTTAGACCTCAGCATGCCACGCAAAACCGGCTTCGAATGTTTATCCGAAATTAAGGAAAATGAAAAACTAAAAGGTCTTACGGTAATCATGCTTACAACCTCGTTCACAAGGGGTTTCGATCTGGAGGATAATCTGAAAAAGACCCTGCTAAGAATGGGAGCAACCGATTATATACGCAAGCCGATCGTTTTTGAAGAACTGAAAGAATTTATTAAACACGCACTTACAAACCTGGCCGTAAAACTATATTAATAAAACATAGCAATGAATTCAAAACACCTGAATATACTGCTGGCCGATGATGATATGGATGATTGTCATTTTTTTAAAGAGGCATTAGATTCTTTGCCGCAAAGCAACAATCTAACTATTGTAAACAACGGCGATGAGCTGATGCACTACCTTTTAGAGAACATTCAACGGCTTCCCCACGTACTTTTTCTCGATATTAATATGCCCCGCAAAAATGGCTTTGAATGTTTATCAGAAATAAAAGCCAATGAAAACCTGAAAGACCTGCCGGTGGTAATGTATTCAACCTCGGGTTCAAAAGATAAAATAAATGTGCTGTTCAATACCGGTGCCGATGTGTACATACGTAAACCCAGCAACTTTGCACAGCTGGTACAGGTCATTCACCATGCACTACCCATGGCCGCCGAAAATATATTTTCGAACGGTAAATTAAAATACATACTAAACGCATGACATTAAATGAGCTGAATATATTGCTGGCCGATGATGATGCTGATGATTGCCTGTTTTTTAAAGAAGCAGTAAGCACATTTATTCCCTCCACAAACTTTTCGGCCGTACACGACGGAGAACAGCTGATGCAGTTGCTCACCGATGAAACAGGCAAACTGCCTGATGTACTTTTTCTTGACCTGAATATGCCACGCAAAAACGGGTTTGAATGTTTAACTGAAATAAAACAAAATCAAAAACTGAAGACCCTGCCCGTAGTTATATTTTCCACATCCAACGCTTACGACAGCATCAATGTATTATTCCAAACCGGTGCCGACGTGTATATCCGTAAGCCGTCGAATTTTGAACAACTGGTACAGGTAATTAAACATGCCCTGCCCATGACAGCTGAAGATATCCCTGCAAGAACTAAACTAAAATACGTTTTAAACACATGGCCATAAAACACCTGGATATACTGCTGGCAGATGACGACACTGATGATTGTGCTTTTTTTGAAGAAGCACTGGCTGAATTAACCATATCCACAAAGCTTACAGCCGTGCATGATGGCGAAAAATTGATGCAGTTACTGAACGAAGCAACCGGTAAACTTCCGCATATTCTTTTTCTGGACCTGAATATGCCCCGCAAGAACGGATTTGAATGTTTGGCCGAAATAAAACTCAATAAAAAACTAAAACTGCTTCCTGTTATCATATTATCCACTTCTTACGAGCAGGAGGTTGTTAACCTGCTTTTTCAAAATGGTGCACAATATTTTATAAGAAAGCCATCTGCATTTGCCCAGTTTAAAAAAATAATACTGCATGTACTTACGCTTATAACTGAACAGCATGTTAAACAACCTGCCAAAGAGCATTTTGTACTTACAGTCGAAAACAGTCAGCCGGCGTAACCAATCATAAAACAACAACCAATGGATAACACAACTGAATCGGCAGAAGATAAATTAAGTATTGCAAACAGGAAGCTTCTTTTTCAAAATGAAGAAAAAGAAAAGCGTGCAGCGGAATTAAGCATTGCCAATAAAGAACTCATTTTTCAGAATGAAGAAAAAGAAAAACGGGCAGCGGAATTAAGCATTGCCAATAAAGAACTGATCTTTCAGAATGAAGAAAAAGAAAAGCGGGCAGCAGAACTTATCATTGCCAACAAAGAACTCGCTTTTCAAAACGATGAAAAGGAAAAACGTGCAGCAGAACTCATCATCGCCAACACAGAGCTGGCTTTTCAGAATGAAGAAAAAGAAAAAAGGGCCGCCGAACTGATCATTGCCAATAAAGAACTGGCATTTCAAAACGAAGAAAAAGAAAAACGGGCAGCAGAGCTCATCATTGCCAACAAAGAATTGCTTGCATTCACTTATATATCGAGTCACGATTTACAGGAACCACTCCGGAAAATACAAACCTTTGTCACGATCATCCTGGAAAATGAAAATAAAAACCTGTCGGAGAAAGGGAAATATAATTTTGAGCGTATGCAACTGGCAGCCGGAAGAATGCAACAGCTTATTGATGACCTGCTGGCCTTCTCCCGTATTAATACAACTGATCACCAGTTTGAAAAAACCGATCTGAACCTTATTATAGAAGAAGTGAAAAATGAACTGAGAGATACCATGCAGGAAAAGCATGCAACTATTGACGCCACAGAGATATGCCCGGTCAACATCATTGCCTTTCAGTTTCGCCAGCTCATGTACAACCTCATCAGCAATGCACTTAAATTTTCAAATCCAGATACACTATCACGCATTATTATAAAAAGCAGCATTGTAAAAGGTAGTGAATTAAACGGCCAGTATTTTTCGCCTGAAAAAAAATATTGCCATATCACCGTTAAAGACAACGGCATCGGATTTGAACCTCATTTCAGCGAAAGAATTTTTGGTGTGTTTCAAAAACTGCACGGCAAAGAAGTATACGAAGGCACCGGCATAGGGCTTGCCATTGTAAAAAAAATAGTAGAGAACCACAAAGGCCTTATTACTGCAACAAGCGAATTAAATAAAGGTGCTACCTTTGACATTTATATTCCCGCCGACTGAAAAATCTTCCAGCTTTTATTGAATCTTCCCGAAACATTTCATAGGTGGCATGTGAATCATGCAACTTATTTACCTAATTCTGTAATGATTAACAGTTGAAGGAAATCTACCTTACTCCTTCATTAACCCTTCACTCATCACCTGCTTAAAAATTAAACATGAAATCAATTTTGCTTATTGAAGACAATATTGATATTCTTGAAAACCTGGCCGAGTATCTTCAACTGGAAGGTTACCATGTGTTCTCAACTAATAATGGAGACAGAGGGATTGCAATGGCATTGGAATACATGCCCGACCTCATCATTTGCGATATGCCCAGGCCCGGCATTGATGGCTACGAAGTTTTAAGGGTACTCATTGCCAACCTGAACATTACCAGAATACCGTTTATTTTTTGCACAACCATGAGTGAAAAAATCAACAGGTCAGATGCGCTTGAATCAGGTGCAGATGATTATATTACTAAACCTTTTGAACTGGAAAGCATTTTACAAATGGCTAAGCTTTGTATAAAGACAGGTAGTAAAAGAGAAAGATTAACAGCATGATAAATTCAACATTAAAATCAGAAAGTAAACGGGCTTTAAAAAAAACAGGCCGTTTAAATATACTGCTGGCCGAAGATAACCTGTTGCAAATAAAACTGATTACAGCTTTATTTGCGCAGTATAACATTACAATACAGGTAGCTGTAAACGGTAAAGAGGTAGTTGAAAAAATAAGGACAAATAATTTTGATTTGGTACTAATGGATATGGAAATGCCTGTTATGAATGGTTACGAGGCTACTTCAATTATCCGTAATAAATTAAAAAACAATATCTCCATCATTGCCCTTACAGCTAATGCACGGCCCGGCGAAAAAGAAAAATGCCTGCAACATGGCATGAATGGTTATGTGTCAAAACCAATTGATACAGGCGATCTTTTTAATACTATTTACAAACTTACCGGTAAAGCTGTTTCCACAAAATCAACTTTCATAAATTCACAAACAGTCACGGTTGTTCCTGATAAAGTATGTAACCTGGACTATCTTATGGGTGCCGCCCATGGAAATAAAAAAATCGTAAATAATATTGTTGCTGTTTTTTTTAAAGAGACAAAGAAAGAATTGATCTTTTTGAATGATGCCATAGAAGAAACCAACTACCCCGTCATCAGCAATATATCGCATAAAATAAAATCTGCCTTTTCCATCCTCGGTATAACTAAGCTGGAACCCATTTTTAAAGAGCTGGAGCAACTTAGCAACAGCACATCTTCCATTGGTAATATTGAAATGCTTAGCCGCAGGGTGAATCTTGTTTTTAACCAGGCTAAGGAAGAAATGATGCTGGCAAATTAAAAACCAGCTACCTTTTAGCACATAAGTTTCACAGGCAAAAATACCAGCCTGATAAACCCCAAAAAAAAGAACCTCCGAAAAACCGGAGGCCTTTTTTTTAAATGGGTGATTGAACAATTAATTAATAATTCCTCTAGCCGTGGCCTGTTGTTACTGCTAAAAAATTAAAAAGCCACAAGCTATGCTAACGCCCCAGTTGTGCATCCTCGCCAACTGCCGAAGCATTAACCATTTTAGCCTTTGTAATGAGTTGCCGCAGTTTGGTCTCCAACCAGCGGCGCTATAGCTCCAACCCACTGCTAATTGCCAGAAAAGTGTTTCAACATTCCAAAGTTATCTGTTCCGCCATAATAAAACTTTATGCCGCTGGTCGGAGACCAAGCGGCGGCGGCTCACGGGTTTGCAGCAAATAAAAAGCCTCGCCCGATAAATCGGGAGAGGCTTTTTTAGGTACTACTCGTTAAACATGAACTATCAATAATTCCTCAATGTCATTTCTACTCTTCTGTTCTGTGCTTTACCTGCAGTAGTTTTATTATCTGCTACGGGCCTGCTTTCGCCATAACCTGCAGAAGTGATACGACTTTCTGAAATACCCTTGCTTACCAGGTAAGTTCTTACCGCAGCAGCTCTTTGTTCAGATAAGGTCTGGTTATACTCGTCATTACCAACAAAATCTGTATGGCCATCAATCTGTAATTTAAATGTAGCATTGTCTTTTAAGATAGAAACCACATCATTTAATTTAGGAAAAGACTTAGCCAACAAAGTTGATTTAGCTGTTTCGAAGAAAATATTCTGAGCAGCTATTTTAATACGCTTGATGATCTCTTCGCTGATAACCGGGCAACCAAAGTTAGAAGCCGGTCCTTTTTCGTTGATACATTTATCATCATCATCATTTACACCATCGCCATCAGTATCTGGTATTGGGCAGCCCTGGTAACGGGCAATGCCGGGAACAGTAGGACATTTATCCAGTTCATCATTGATACCATCATTATCTGTATCCGGTATTGGGCAACCCTGGTAACGGGCTGTACCAAAAACTGTCGGACATTTGTCATCTATATCTGCAATGCCATCACCATCACCATCCGGGCAACCTTGTAAAGAAGCAGGGCCAGCAATATCGGGGCATCTGTCAGCAACGTCTAAAACACCATCTCCATCTCTGTCTAACACAACCACTACCGGCAATGCTGGTGGAGGAGTTGCAGTAATTAAACGACCTACTCCAACTTTTAAAGCCAGGCCTGCTCTAATGGTTGTAAGGTTCCAGGTTTCAACCGTACGTGGGTTTTGCCCAAAATACGGGTGGTAAGAAACGAAAGGAGAAATAACAAATTTAGATCTGCTGTTTGATGTTCCCATCATAATATCATAGCCC
>JAYUZB010000035.1:0-2848 GCA_043752185.1 Chitinophagaceae bacterium | reverse complement strand
TATGGCCTTACCCGTAAAGAAAAAGATATTTTAAAATTAATGAGAGAGGCAAATCACCTGAAGCTTATTGCTAAACTTACAAACACCAGCTATGAAACTGTTAGGACACACGTTAAAAATATCTATAAAAAAATTGGAGTTGCCTCTGCCTCCGAAGCTGTAATAAAAGCTTTAAAAATGGATTTAAAATAACCCTTTTTTAGTATTGACTTAGCAACACTGCTGCTACTATTCCTGCTGTTTCTGTTCTTAACCTTATTTCTCCAAGCGTTACTCCACTAAACTTATTTTGTAATGCCAATTCAATTTCATCCGCAGTAAAATCTCCTTCGGGGCCTATCAATATTATTTTTGAAGACAAAGATTCATTATTCAGATCAGCTAAATTTCTTTTAGCATCATCAATACAATGTGCTATAAATTTTTGTTGATGAGTTGCTGATGTAACCAGCTCTGTGAATTTTGTGGGTTCATGTAAAACAGGCAACCAACTTTGCTGGCTTTGCAGCATAGCGCTTACCAGAATGCTTTTCAACCTGTCGTATTTGAATGAGCTTTTTTCTGTGCGGCTACATACCAGCGGTATAATTTCTGTTACACCAATCTCAGTTGCTTTCTCTAAAAACCATTCAAAGCGGGTATTATTTTTTACTGGAGAAATGGCGATGGTGATGTTTGAAGTTTGTGGTTTGTGGTTTGTGGTTTGCAGAATTCTGGTGCCACATCTTTTCCGGTTGTTGTCTGTTATCTCTGCAGTAAATAAAATGCCTTTTCCATTTGTTAGTTGTAACTGTTCACCATTCTGCATACGCAGCACCTGTACCACATGTTTGCTGGTGGCCTCATCCAGCACCACATCAGTGCTGGTTACAACTAAATCTTCTTTATAAAAAAATGGTAATGCCATATAAAATAATGGAGATCAAATCTAAAATTTGTTCTCCATTTTTAATTTTGAATTTTAAATTTTTAATTAGAAAGGTGCATCCTCATCAAACTCTCCATCATTCATCTTACTGCCCTTTTGTATGTAAAGTTTTGCGCCATCCCCATCATCACTCTTCACCGGTTTCCAGCTACCGCCGGGTAAACCGCTGGCAAAATCACTGCCGCCTTCTTCTTCAATAAATTTTTGAATATGCAGTAGCGCTTTAAGTTTTATGGTATCCAAACTACCATTACGGTGCTTGGCAATTTTTACAAAAGTTTCGCCTTTGTTGCTTTCGCCCATTTCGTTGCTGGTAATATCGTAATACTCTGGGCGGTACAAGAACATAACCATATCCGCATCCTGCTCAATAGCACCCGACTCACGCAAATCACTAAGCTGTGGAATTTTTGCACCTTCTTTTCTTTTCTCTACCTCACGGCTCAACTGCGACAGCGCAATGATAGGCACCTGCAATTCTTTAGCTAGTCCTTTTAAATCACGTGATATACGGCTTATCTCCTGCTCTCGGTTACCATTGCGGTTTTCGCCAGCGCCACTCATCAACTGCAAATAATCGATGATGATGAGGCCAACATTGTGTTTGTTTTTTAAACGGCGGCATTTAGCTCTTAATTCAAAAATATTCAACGCTGCTGTATCATCAATAAATATCGGCGCTTTACTTAAACGTTCAATTCCATTTTTATACAATTGCTTCATCTCATGTTCTTCCAGTTTACCACGGGCAATTTTCTCCAGCCATATTTCACTTTCGGCACTTAAAATACGTTGTACCAATTGAGAGCTGCTCATCTCCAAACTAAAAAAGCCAACTGCTGTGGGTTTGGTTGGATGTAAAGCTGCACTGCGGGCAAGGTTTAATGCAAAAGCTGTTTTACCAACTGATGGTCTTGCTGCCAAAACAATCAAATCTGTTGACTGCCAGCCATAAGTAATTCTATCAAGCGATGGGAAGCCGGTTGGTACTCCGGTAATATCTTCCTGCCTGTTACGCATGTCTTCAATACGCTGAATAGTTTTTACCAACACTGTATCAATGCTATCGAAATTTTTACGCAGGTGATTATTGGTAATTTCAAAAAGTTTGCTTTCTGCTTCATCCAGCATATCAAAAACATCGGTGCTGTCTTCATAAGCATCACCGATTATTTCTCCGCTGATGCGGATCAATTCTCTTTGAATAAATTTTTGTAAAACAATTCTGCTGTGGGCTTCAATATTGGCAGATGAAACAACGGCATTGGTTAGTTTAGTTACATAATAAGGCCCGCCAACTGCATCCAGTTCTTCACGAAATTTTAATTCCTCAACAACCGTCAATAAATCTATCGGTAAACTTTTAATGGCCAATCCCTGCATGGCTTTGTAAATGCGCTGGTTGGCATCTACATAAAAACACTCGGGTTTCAAAATTTCAACCACAGTATCAAAGGCGCTTTTTTCAAGCATTATGGCACCCAGTACAGCTTCTTCCAGTTCTTTTGCCTGAGGCGGAACCTTTCCATACATCATGTTGCCAAGGTCCAGTGGCGCTTTGCGGCGCAGCTTTTTATCTTTATTAAAATTTGTAAGTTCCATGTTCTAATTTCAGTGCTTGTTTGGGTTATTCTGTGTAGTGCGGCTAAGGTAAAGGCAAAAGAATAATCATACTCAATTCATTTTTATCCACATTGCAACTTTTAAGTTTTTTACATAGGTTTTCCACAGTCTTGTCCACAACAAAGATAGTTTATTCAGATTTCCAAAACATTATCCCCATCAGGTTAACAATTAAAAAATCACTAAAACTGGCATTCTTTGCAGTTTTATCAACAATTGAGAATTTGAAATTTTTCTTTTTTGCACCACCTTGCCCAAAAAGCCTGTTGCTAAATTTAAAATTGATGTGTAGCTTAT
>JAYUZB010000034.1:0-7413 GCA_043752185.1 Chitinophagaceae bacterium | reverse complement strand
TTAAATGTGGATTTAAAAATCCCATCAATTCAATAACAGCATAGGCATTGCGCTGCCTTTCTTCTTTGTCTTCAATACTTAACAGGTATTCAACCATTTTCTGAATATGGCGGCCATATTCTCTCATGACTAAAAAGTTCCTGGTAGTATTGTACTCCATGTTCTCTGTATTTAGCATATTGCGAAGTTAAGTTAAACGGTTGAAAAGGTTATCAACCTTTATGAAGCGAAATTTAACTATTAACAGACTGTTTAAAGGTTTACAACCATGCAAACAGCTCTGTTTACAGCTGTTTAATTATAAGTATTTTATCCGGCACCAATTGTAGGCCACTAAAATGCCTGCAGCATCTGCAGCCAGGTCGTATATATCAAAACTGCGGTCGGGGATAAAGAATTTTTGAATGAACTCCGTAGTTAAGCCCCAAATTACAGCTGCTATGGCAATTTTAATAGCCCAGTTTCTTTTAACCTGCAGGGGCAATATCAGTTTTTTGTAAATGGGGTATATGAACAGAAACACCAACATACCAAAAAGCCCTGCATGTACCCATTTGTCGAAATAAATATCATTAAGCCAGGTCTCTACAGTTGGAATTTTTGAGCCAGGCAAACAAATTAATACCAGTATAAGAAAAAACCAGGCAATGCCCGGTATAAAATTTATTGCAGATGCCCTTTTAGAAGGATTTTGCATGATCGCTTTATTACTATCCAACAGTTGCAGTATATGCTGCAGCATCCAATAGTTTATCAAATGCAGCCACATCGGTAATGGTCATTTTTACCATCCAGCCATCGCCGTACGGATCGGTGTTAACCAGCTCCGGTTGTGTATCAAGTAAAGGGTTTGTTTCGGTAATGGTGCCTGCAAGCGGCGAGAAAAGATCACTCACTGTTTTAACTGCTTCCACTGTACCAAATACTTCTTCAGGTCCCACAGCTTTGCCTTTGGCGGAGATGTCAACATATACAATATCACCCAGTTCACGTTGAGCAAAATCGGTAATACCAATGGTGGCAGTGGTGCCATCTAAAGAAATCCACTCGTGGTCTTTGGTGTAGCGGAGATTTTCGGGAAAATTCATTTTATTTAATTTGACGTTAAAAGAATCAGTTGCAAAATAAGGATTTTAATAAGAACTATTTAATCACTTCTATCTTCATGCGTACATCGCCCAGGGGACGGTCGCCCGGCGCTTTTGGTACCGAAGCAATTTTATCAATTACCTCTAAGCCTTTTTCTACTTCTCCAAATACGGTATAACCCATGTCCAAAAAAGGAGTTCCGCCAATGGTTTTATACATATTTCTTTGGGCCGTACTGTACTTTCTTCCCTGCTGCATTTCCATATTGTTTAAATCTGCATCAGTCCATTTTTTACCTTGTACAACATAAAACTGGCAACCGCTGCTGGCTTTGGCAGGGTTCACCTGGTCTCCCATTCTGGCAGCAGATAAAGCTCCTCTTTTATGAATAAAACTGGTATCAAATTCAGCTGGTATGGTATAGCCAACATCACCACTGCCCAGCATTTGGCCGGGTTGTGCATATTTACTTTGCGGATCACCACCCTGAATCATAAAATCCTGTATAACCCTGTGAAATAAAAGGCTATCAAAAAAATGTTCGTTGGCCAGTTTGATAAAGTTATCACGGTGTAGCGGGGTTTTATCATACAGGCGAATGATCATAACACCAGAATCGGTGGTGATCTTTACACGGGTGCCTGGTATTACTTTTGCTCTTACTGTAGAGGTTCTTTTGGGTGTAACAGCAGTTTTTTTAACAGTGGTTTTTGTGGTGGTTGCTTTTTTTACAACAGGCTTTTTAACCTGCGCATGTACATTAACTGCAAAAAAACAAACAAGGGCAAGCGTAAATAAAGTTTTCATCTTGTTCATAAAAAAATGATTAGTCAATAAATTTTTGATTTTGAAAGTATAAGAGAATATGGTCTTTTAAAAAATTTTCCTGCTCAATCATAATGAACCCGGGCAGGGGTTTAAGCTGTTTAAAATGCGGCCAGCCTTCTTCGTCATTGCCTTCGGCTACATAATAACCGCTGAGCGAAAGTACGGTGCAAACGGCAATATGCATCAGGTCCTGTTTTTCTTCTTTACTGAAATTCTGTTTGCCGCTGCCCAGCTCCTGTATGCCTATTAAAAAAAGAATACCGTCCATATCGGGCTTTATACCAAAGCGTTCTTTTAGTTTGATGCGTAGTTTAAGCCAGCGAACCTGTAAATCTTCTGTAAGGTGTTGCATGGGGCAAAGATAAACGAAAGCTTCAAGCTACAAGCAACAAGGGAGAAGCATGCTGCAGCAAAGCAATTTTGATTTAGAGTAGTCTTTAAAAAATAAGATTGCCCCCTTGCGGCTTGTAGCTTGAGGCTCACTTCCTTACCTTTGTCAAAAATTTAAGAACAGATGTTACAGATCAGTTATATCAGGCAAAACACGGCATTGGTAAAAGAAAAGTTGGCGGTTAAATATTTTGGCGGTATGGCGCTAATTGATGAGTTATTAGAATTGGATGAAAAGCATAGAGACCTTCTTAAAAAGGAGCAAGAAATATTTTCTAAGATAAACTCAATTTCAAAGGAAATTGGGCAGTTGATGGCAAAAGGAGAAAAGACTCTTGCCGAACACAAGAAAGAAGAAGCGACGTATTGGAAATCGGTGGCGGTACCTGACAAATTCGAAACAGAAATTCGCATTCAGGAAATACTTAACTCAATTCCAAATCTTCCCCACACATCTGTACCAAAAGGTAAAACACCCGAAGAAAATGAAGTAGTACGTGAAGGAGGAATCAAACCAACCTTGCCTGCAACTGCAGTGCCGCATTGGGATCTGATAAAAACATATGACCTGGTTGATTTTGAAACGGGCGTAAAAATTACCGGCAGCGGTTTTCCATTATACAAAGGCAAAGGCGCCAAACTGCAGCGCACTTTAATACAGTATTTTTTAGATTATAATACCGAAGCAGGGTATACCGAATATTTACCACCGCTGCTGGTGAACGAAGCATCGGCTTACGGCACCGGACAGCTACCTGATAAAGAAGGGCAGATGTATCATGCAACAGCGGATAATTTTTATCTGATACCTACTGCCGAAGTGCCGGTTACCAATATTTACCGGGATGAAATTGTAAAGGAATCAGACCTACCAATTAAGATGACAGCCTACACACCGTGCTTTAGAAGAGAAGCCGGAAGTTTTGGAGCTGATGTACGTGGATTGAACAGGGTTCACCAGTTTGATAAGGTTGAATTGGTGCAGATCGTTCATCCTGATAAAAGTTATGAAGTGCTGGAGGAAATGGTAAACCATGTTGAAAAATTATTGAACACATTAGAATTACCTTACCGCATTTTACGCCTCTGCGGCGGCGATATGAGTTTTGCATCTGCACTTACTTACGACTTTGAAGTATACAGTGCGGCCCAGCAAAAATGGCTGGAGGTAAGTTCTGTAAGTAATTTCGAAAACTTTCAAACCAACCGGTTGAAAATAAGGTATAAAGATGCAGATGGAAGAAGCCAGCTGGTGCATTCTCTCAATGGTTCATCTTTAGCACTACCAAGGATTGTGGCCTGCCTGCTGGAAAATAATCAAACTGAAAACGGAATTGATTTACCGGCTGTACTGCATAGTTATTTTGGTGCTGCAAAAATTACAAACTGATAAAGGGTCTAATCTGACCAGTACTTTAACTCAAAAAGTTGCCAGGTTGAGCCTGTCGAAACCGGGGCTATAAGAAGTTAACCCGTCTTCGACAAGCTCAGACTGACAGTATTTTTTTAGCGATTAGTTCAAACTTACAAATTTCTCTTATTTCTCTCCAACTCCTTTTTCTTTCATCAAAGCATAAATAGCTTTGGCATCTACTGGTGATTGAGGCGTTAAATTTTCTGATCCCGTTGCAGTAATTACAATCGTGTCTTCAAGCCGTATATGAATCTTCTTGTCTTTATCTTCAAGAATTGGTTCTACATTAAATACAACACCTTCCACAAAAGGCGTTTCGTAGCTGCCAACATCATGTACGGCCATACCTACAAAATGGCCAACATACCCAAACCAATATTTTTCCAGTCCGTTCTTTTTGTACACGGCTTCGCCAACTTTTCTCAGGTCATTTACAGTAATACCCGGTTTCATGGCTTTAATTATTTCGTCACGGGCTTCTTTTACGCAGTTATAAAATTTAAGTTGTTCTTCGGTAAACTCTCCCTGCACCGGCCAGGTTCTGGTAATATCGGTTACATAATAATTAAGTTCTGGTGCATAATCAATCAACAATACAGTGCCGGCTTCCAGCAAATGATTGTTGGCATTGTAATGCCATATTAAACCTCTTTCGCCAGATGCAGCAATGGCATAATATGCCGGCCCGGCGGTACCCATATCTCCATAAATAAAATCGCAGGCTGCTACTGTCTGGTATTCGTATATACCGGGCCTGGTTACTTTAATGGCTTCATTAATACCCAGGCAGCCAATGCGCCCACACTCACGAATTACAGCAATTTCTTTTTTATCTTTTACCCAGCGCATGGCATCAAGTATGGGTGTTATATCATTAACAACTGTTGCAGGAAAGCGTTCTTTTATTTTATTATAAAAATTAACTTCTTTGGAAACACGGCCATCCCAGGGATTATTTATTCTGTTTGCCCTGGTCATCATACAACGGTCACGGCTCATTTCTGCCAATTCCTGTGGCGACTGCTGTAAAAAAAATGGTTGACCCATTTCGGAGAAGTGGTGCAATATATTGCTCATAGCAGATTTTGAAAGCACCTGGTTAAAGCGGTATTCGGTAGCTGCTTCTTTGCCCGGTTTAATCATCGCTTCTGTTTTAATATCATTGGGAATTTTGTCGGGCACAAGCAAAACAGACTCTTTTGATTTGCCATCAATAATTAATACCGCATCGGGTACTTCTACACCAGTTAGGTAATAAAAATTATTATCCTGCCTGAATTTAATATATCCTTCGGTTAGCTCTGCTCCCTGTAAAATCAAAATACCATCGCCTATTTTTTCCATTACTTTATTCCGGCGTGCAGCAAAATCATCTGCCGTAAAATATTTCCACATGGTTTGTGATGAGGCTGTTTCTGCCAGCAGCATGCACATAATAAAGCCAAGGATTTTGATCTTATTCATAAACAGTATTTTAATTAAAAGAAAAAGTAATTAAATATAAAATAAAAAATGCAGCCTGTTAGTTTTTTTAAAACTTAATGGATGAGCGGAAATTTATTCAGATGCCTGCAACTGCTTAATCTTTTTATTCATCACATAAAACCACAGCGGTGGTACCAGGGCCAGTATCATACTGCCGGGATAACCGGTAGGCAACTGTGGGGCATCCTCATGATGCTGCAGCACCTGGTATTTTCTGCTGGCAAGGTAATGATGATCGCTGTGGCGGCTCAACTCAAACAACATCAATCTGCCCAGAATATGATTACTGTTCCAGCTGTGTTGCGGCATGGCACGTTCGTAATTTCCATCAGGCCTTTGTTTGCGTTCCAGTCCGTAGTGTTCAATATAGTTCACTGTTTCAAGCAGTAAAAAGCCGATGGTTGCTGCGGCTAAAAAATAAAGGGTTATCTGCCAGCTAAATACAAAAAATATTCCTGCAACAAATAAAAACTGAATAATCTGCGCCTGCAGCATTTCGTTTTTCCAATGCAAAACGGGCAGGCCTTTTTTCTTCATTTCGTTGTTGGCAATTTTCCAGGCAGAGAGATAAGAAAAAATGACGGTACGAAAATAGAATGTAAAGACGGACTCATTGTAACGGGCACTGCTTGGATCTTCGGGCGTGGCTACATTTTTATGATGGCCTTTATTATGTTCAATAAAAAAATGCATGTACAGCGAAGTGAGCAAAAGTGCCTTGGCAAATACCTGTTCGTATTTATTTACCCGGTGGCCCAGTTCATGCGCTACATTAATACCAAAAGTGCCACACAGTAAACCCATGCTAAAAATGCGTCCGGTAATTTCCCACCAAAGTAATTCGGTGGTTTGCATGGATGATAAAAAAACATACAAAGCGCCAAATTGCAAAACCACAATTATGTACAGCAGGTAATCATAAATCCTGTCTTTCTTTACCAGTTCTTCTTCCGCAGTACTCAGGTTTTTTTTATCGGGGCTGATGAAGAGCTCCGTTAATGGCATCAGCACCCAGGCATACAGCATCGGCCCCCAGGTTATCCATCCTTTACCTGTAAAAGCCAGCCAGGCAAGCACATAAATTAGTAATGGTGATAAATATTTAAAAGCTCTTGTTTGCATGCAAAAAAAATTACAGCAACAAGTTAATAAATTTGTATTGATTTGTTGAAAATTAAAATAAAAAAAGACTGTATCTAAACAGTCTTTTTATTGCTTTTAGTCAAATTCAATTCGCCTGATGATTCTGTAAATTATTATATATCGGTTTACTCTGAAAAATTAAATGTTCTGTGTGCCGGTTGCACAAATAAATGGCTGAAAGTATATTTTAGTTTTTCTGTCCAGGAGTTGTTTTGCGGTATTTTATTTTCAAAAAATTCTGCCTGCATTATTTTCATTTTTACTAAAACAAGTTTGCCATAATTTCCTTTTGCATAATTACAGATAGAAAAAAGACCATCATTATCATTTTTAACAAGGCAGGCTTTTCCGCTTAGTTGAAGGCGGCAACCACTTCCTTTTTTTTGATAACTGAGATATGCATAAAACGAACTGTCAATATTTTCAACATGCTTTTCATTGCAGGATGTGAAGAACCAAACCGTTCCGTCATCTTCCACTTTTAATGTTTGTATAATATTGTTGGGCAACTGCAATTCCGGATTCAGTTCAGTTTTAAAAAGGGCAATTTTAATGTCTTTAATTTTCTCTTTTAAAAAATCAAGGTTCTTGTCCCGGTGAAAGTATTGCATGGTAAATTATTTTAGCTGAGTATGTATTTTAAAAATCAAATGCTGTGCCAACTTGTTTTTAATAATGCCTGTATAGCAAATGCTTTCTGGTACATGTAATCAGTAATCTCAAATTAAGTTTTTAACCCGTTCACTTACTTAAATGTGTGAATCATATAACTTCTTTATAAAGTTGTATAACATTTAGCTTTTAGAATGTACTGACCTTTGGACAGAAAAAAATGGTCACAGGATTAGTTCACAAAATGAAAAATAAATACTAAAATATTTTGTATGGGTGCAAAACCAAGCCCGATAAAAAAAGAGGAAATTCAACAAAATTCCGATCCGCATATTGACCAGGATTTTCCTGGTTACCCACATCTACCTGCCGATAAAAAGAGTATAACTCCTGTTACGGTAACAGAAAAAGAACTGGCTGGTGCCAACAACAAAAAATCGAAAAAAGTTTAC
>JAYUZB010000033.1:0-7416 GCA_043752185.1 Chitinophagaceae bacterium | reverse complement strand
CAGAATGGTTTCATTATCATCAGTATTGCTAATTGCAGCCAGTCTGATATCTGAAGTTGTAAATGCAGAGTAAACGGTATTGGGTTTTTCGGGATTGGCAGTCCTTACCACAATGCCTGATTTGGCATTTTTATCAGTATTTTTTTCTGCTTTGCTGATTTCAGTAAGTACTTCATTCAGTTTTTTATTTTCATTATCCACTACCTGATTTTTTTCTTTCAGGTCATCTACTTTGGTTTGCAGTTCCCCAATTTTTTGTTTGGCAACAGTGTAATTATTATTTGCTGTTTTGTTTTTTAAAATGGTGGTAATCTCGGTTCTTAACCTGTAAAATTCAGCCAGTTTAATATTCAGTTCATTTTGCAGCGAATCTGAAATGGTAAGCGTGGTATTCAGCTGAGCATCCAGGTCTTGCAGCGTAGCATCATATACTTTTTGCAACGAATCCCTTACTTTATTGGCAATTGCTGCAGAATCAGGTGCAGGTTGTATCACATTGGTTTGCACAACCCCGCTTTTAGAATAGAAACTATAACCCCATGTCCATATCAGTACAAATGATACCAAAACCAATAACAATGATACTAACAGTAGCAACAAAGATTTAGTATCTCTCATGGGTAATAAAATGTAAGTGTTTAATTTTTATTTAGCTACTTGCTGATTGATATATGCCGATATCCAGCCAACCGCCCCGTTTTTAATCAAGTAGAATTTTTTTCTTTCAACTACTCCGTCAAACTGCCTCATAATTTTTAATAATAAACCGGTTCCGGCCAGTAATGCCCGCTGATCAAAAACCTTGTTAACCTGTTTTACATCTTTACCTACTTTTTCAGTATCACTACTATTTTCCGGTAAAGTTTTTACAATATAGTAGTCCGAGAATAAGGAAGGATTTTTAAAAAGTTTTTCGCTGAATTCCAGCACTTCATCATAAGTAACCCCAACAACCGCATTGTCATTTAGTTCTGGGGCAATTAATGTAGCCACCGCCCAGGCAATACCGCCGCTGAAAGCAATATTATCGCTCTTGGGAAATGCACCACTTGCATTTACTGAATAAACAATTTCATCATTTTCAGCTCCAGCAAGTACCCGGCTTAACTGGCTTACATAATTTTCCAGATCTTTTTCTTGCCCCAGCATTTTTTCTGCAGCATTGAAAGTGCTTTTAGTTCCCCAGGTAAGTTGAAACAGCCTGAAGTCTTTGGTATTGCCGTAAGGAAAATATCCACCCTTTGTATTGCCGCTTCCTATATCAATCAAAAAAGTTTTGTAACGCCTTGCCTCAGGCACAATGCCTAAATGTGAAAGCCGGGCTTCTTCTACCACATCAATAACAGCTACATTTCTATCCGGTTCATTGTTAGTAGTCTTGAATGCATTGATCAATTGATCAATCCAGTTCGTTTTATTTTCTTTTTGTGCCTGAACATTTACACCACTGCTGATTGCAGTAAATACATTAGCAACGGGAATTTTATTTTGTTTAACTGCAATTTCGTACAACTTGTTTAAAGCGGCCAGAGTTGCCTGATAGGTTGGCTGTGTAAATGAAATAAAATCGGTATTAATGGAAGTATCTTTCAGAATTTTGAATTCTCCATCTTCGCCAGTTTTTTTATCCAGTTCAACCGTGCTCATCTTTACACCCTTTGAACCAACTTCAATACCGGCATAAACATTGCCTGTTTCGTATTTCTGAACAACGCTGTTTTGTGCTGTTGTTGCAAAACCGCTAAACAGAAAAATAGCTGCAATAACTAAAAACCGTTTTTTGTATGTTGTAAACATCAGTTTATATTTTGATCAAAATTACCGAAATATAAACAGTGCATTTGCAGTTATGCACATGGTGTGAGAAAATTGTATGTCTAACTTATGCCTGTAAAAAAAGCCATTTCGCTACTTAAGTTTAAGCGGAATGGCTTTATAAAACAGGTGAAAAAAACTATTAGATGATGATAACTTTTTCCATTACGTCTCCTCCCCTGATATCATCAACAACATCCAACCCATCAATCACTTTTCCAAAACAGGTATGCACTCCATCTAAATGCTGTGTGTTTGTACGGGCATGACAAATGAAAAATTGTGAGCCGCCGGTATTTAAACCACGGTGTGCCATCGACATGACACCACGGTCGTGATATTGCTTGCTGCCTTTTAATTCGCAGTTAATGGTGTAGCCCGGGCCGCCGGCACCAGTACCATTGGGGCATCCACCCTGTACCATAAAATTTGGTATTACCCGGTGAAAAGCAAGCCCGTCGTAAAAACCTTCACTGATTAATTTTTTAAAATTTGCAACTGCAATGGGTGCATCATCATCATACAATTCAAATTTCATTACACCTTTACTGGTGTGTATTTCGCCCTGTGTTAATTTAATTTCGCTCATTTTGTTATTGTTTTTGTTGTGTAGATTCAGCGAAAGTAACATTTCCCCTTCATTTTAAATAATCAATTGGCCATGATTGATTATTGCTATTTTTATTACCCATTATAACTGTTTTACAGAAGCTACGCATGAAAAGGATAAGCCGCCATATTTTACCGGTAATAGTGATTGCACAATTTTTTTGTACATCGCTTTGGTTTGCAGGCAATGCCATTTTGCCTGACCTTGCCTTGCATTTACATATTTCGCAACAGGCATTGGGAAGTATTACATCGGCAGTACAGTTTGGTTTTATCAGTGGCACTTTGGTTTATGCAACTTTACTCATTGCCGACCAATTCCCTCATTCAAAAGTTTTCTTTTTAAGCGCTTTGTTTGCAGCCATTTCAAACCTAAGTATTGTATTTATTGATTCGGGAATAACGAGTGTATTATTGATGCGTTTTTTAACCGGCTTTTTTCTTGCAGGAATTTATCCCGTTGGGATGAAGATAGCTGCTGATTATTATGAAAAAGGATTGGGTAAAGCTTTAGGATTTTTAGTTGGTGCATTGGTAATTGGCACTGCATTTCCACACCTGATAAATAGTTTAACAACAGTGCTGCCCTGGAAAACAGTTTTGTATATTACATCAGCCCTATCAGTGACCGGTGGTGCTTTAATGCTATTGTTTGTACCCAGGGGGCCTTACCAAAGTAAAATTCAATCGTTAAAATATAAAGATGTAATTAGTAGTTTTAAAAACAAAGCGTTTCGTTCGGCAGCCTTTGGATATTTTGGGCATATGTGGGAGTTGTATGCATTCTGGGCTTTTGTACCGATTCTTTTATTGACTTATAATAATATCCATCGGGAAGCTGGCTTACATATTTCGTATCTATCATTTTGTATTATTGCGGTAGGTGGTTTGGCCTGTGTAGCAAGTGGCTATCTTTCACAAAAATATGGAGCAAAGAGAACTGCTTTTACTTCACTCCTTTTATCAGGCTGCTGCTGCCTTTTTTCTCCACTGGCTTTTTATCTGCCGGTAATTCCTTTTATTATATTTTTAGTTTTTTGGGGATTGGTTGTTATTGCAGATTCACCACTTTTCTCATCACTCGTTGCACAAAATGCCATTGCATCAATTAAGGGAACGGCCATAACCATGGTTACCTGTATTGGCTTTGCTATTACTATTGCCAGTATTGAATTGTTGAATTATTTATCTGTGCATGTTGATCAGCGGTACATGTTTCTTTTTTTGGCCATTGGCCCTATAGCAGGATTGTTGAGTATGTTAGCAGGAAGCAGGAACCATACTATCGCAAATTAGCCGCAACAGTATTATACAGTTCAAAAAAATGTTGCCCAACTTTTTTATAATTATATTTATCAGCAGCATTGGCTGCAATTAATTCTTTATCAAACTTATTTTTTTGCTTTACAAATTCCCTCAGTTTTTCAGCCAAGGCTTTGGGGTTTTCTCCTGCTGCAAAAATACCATTAACACCTTCTTCCACAATTTCATGAAAAACTTCCAGCTCGCTTACAATAACCGGAACACCACAGGCATTGGCTTCTATTAAAACACAGCCAAATGTTTCAAAGCGAGAATAAAGAATCAGTGCATCAGATTGCTGTATTGATTTGGCTAATTCTTCTTGCGGCACTTCCCCTTTTAGCCATACTCTATCCTGCAAGCCAAGTTCTACAATAAGTTGTTCCGTTGCTACCTTTATTGGTCCATACAATAACATTTCAAATTGGAATTCACTTTTAAGTAAAGCTAGTGCTTGCAACATGGCTTCCGGGTTTTTCTGGTAAGCCATTGATGAAATATGGATGAACCGGATCTTATCTACCGATAGGTTTGCTACCGGATAAAAAATATCGGTATTAACCACATTGGGAATAACATGTGTATTTTGAACGGCATATTTTTTTATCATCTGCTTTTGAAATGCTACCGAAACAAAAGTGCTGGCCACGGCACCAGTAATGATTTTTTTTGAGTAATGCCGGTAAATAAAATTATAATCTTTGATATTTGGTACAGCTTCTTCCAGGTAATCTCCCCAATGCTCCGTTAGCAGGTAGGGAATATTGTATTTTCTTTTGGCCCACAATGCAATAAGTCCCGCTTTCATTGCTACATGCACGTGAATATAAGCCGGTATACCATTTGCTTTTATGTATTGCTCAACTGCCTCTTGGTAATATTTTTTATAATTAAAGAAAGATATGACCCTGTCAATTATTTTAAGATTTGTTTTTGCAGAATTATAGTAAATGATATGTTCCGTTAAATTCCCTTTTACAGTTCTTTCAACTTCTATTGCATTTGTTGTTAGAGTTTTATCTTTTTTTACGAAAAGAACTTCTACTGCTGCATATTGGGAAACAGCTTCAGCGTGGCGTTGAATAAAATCACCCGTAAATTTATCCAGCCGGTTTGGATACCAGCTCACCAGCCATAATACTTTCATTCGCTTCAATTATTATTTAGCTAAAACCATTATTGAATAACCTCCCCATTTTTTAACACTCCAGTCTTTATTGAGGGTAAAGGAAATATTGCGCAATATTTTTTTAACTCCACGCTTTATTGAATCTGCCGGCTTAACATCAACAACCGGCTTGGTGTAAACCCAGTCAATAATTTCATATCCGGTATCCCTCAAAGCCCATTCTACAAGTTCTTTTGTGTAATAATGTATGTGCCCAACTGATTGGCGTTGCTGTAATAAAACATGTGGTTTCATGATCGTTCGGCACGAGAGATCGAGGGGAATATGAAAAACAAAATAGGTACTCTTTGATTTTATTTTTCTTAAAAAGCCATAAAAATCATCTACATGTTCCACTACATCAATTATCAGCATCAGTTCAGTATCTACAGGTTCTTTTTGAGTTATATCTTCGTTGAAAAAATTAATTTTATCCGACGAATTTTTTTGAGCCAGTTCAATTGCCTGCGGAGAAATATCGTACCCATTCAAAACTTTTATGCTGTTGTCTAATTTTGAAAGTTCAACAAGATTTCCTCCTGCACCGCAACCAACTTCTGTTACTTGCGTAACAGCAATATTATTCTGCTGAAGCAGTTTAAAAATAACTGCTGCTTTCCATTTTGAATCTTCAATATCCCAGGTAGGGTTATTTATAAAATATGCCCCGCCTGTGTACAAATCGTTGCTACTAACTTCCATTTTTTATTTTAAGCAATGCATAAATCGTGTTACTTATTTGTTTCCAGTCGGATAGTCTAAAGATAAAAAAATCTGCTGCGCTACATTCATATTCTTTTTGAAAAGCCGTAATGATATAAACCTGGAACACAATATAACCTATGCTGCTCACCAGTGCAGCTGCCACAATACCATACTTGGGAATAAAAATAATATCTCCTGCCAAAATCACAACAAAGGCATAAACAGCCGCAATGATGTTTATTTTCATCTTGTTCTTTCCTGCAAAGTAAGCGGTAATGGTAAACATTCCCGACAGAGCGAGGATGCCCGGGATCAGCATCAGAAAAGGATGATGCATGCCGGTAAAACTTGCGCCAAAAACAAATGGGAAGAGCCATTGTCCAACCAGGCCTAAAACCAGGCAGGTAAAAGCATACAGTAAAAATATTGATCTCGATAAAAGTGTCAATACTTTACTCATCCCATCCCGTTGTTCGCCTGCACTCATAGTGAATACAGCACTTGCCATTATAGTTGGCAATATAAAAAAAAGATGTACCAGTTTTGAAACCTGTATGTAATTGCCGAGCTGGTCTGGAGTACAATATTTTTCTACAAAAAAATAATCGACACGATATAGCAGAAAAAAAATAACATTGCCCGTAAATGTTAACGCACAATACCTGAACAACATCCTGAACTGGGCTATGGTTATAAAATGAAAAAAACCTGCCTTAATATATTTAACTCTGGCTGCAATTGCCATGCATATACCCTGCACAAAAAAAGAACCGAAGTAAACATAAAAATAATTTTCGTTGTTTACAGCCGGTATAAGAGATTGCCCGTTATAAGGAACTAAAGCAATTAAAAGAATGGTGCAGGTAATAATGATGATATTAGGTGTCCTAAAATCGCTATAGGCATAAAAAAAACCGGCACAATAAGTAGTGAGTAGATTACCGCTGATATACAGTACTGCAGACACAATCAGTAATGTACTGGAAATGCCAGGGTATGCATTTTTAAAAAACAGAAAAACTACCAGCCAGGTAGCAAGCCCGGTGAAAAATGTCCATAGCAATGAGAAGCTGAAAAGCCGTTCAACAGGTATTTGTGATTTTGCTGAAAAGTAAATAATACCCGATTCGATACTAAGACTTGAAAGCAGCACTGCAAATGCATAAATACTGCTCAGGTAATAAACAGACCCGCTCAGTGAAGCTTCAAAATGTCTTGCAATTAAAATATTGATAACAAAAGCAGATAGATAATACAGGCTGCGCCAGAGAAAACTTTGCCATAATGTTTTTGCTGCCTGCATAGATGGTTAAAATTTTTCGCCGGTAATATTAAATCCAAAAAGTTCGTTTGTTGTTATCTTCACATTTTTAAACTTTCTTTTATAAAACCAACTGCGGGCTTCTTCATGATCATGCTCCCACCTGAATTCAGGCGTAAACCAGTCTAAAATATCAATCATCATTTCACGACTGTTCTGCTTATTCCCTTTTATTCTTTTAATAATAAAACTAACAGGAAAAATAGTAACACAGTATAAGTAATATTGAAACCGCAAAGGAAGCCTGGAAGTTATTTTTCTGATTGAATTAAAGAGGTTGTGTATAAAATCCTTTCGGGGGTGATATAACCAAACACTTAATTTACCTCCTTCTTTAACAGCAGGCTCTAAACATGAAAAAGATAGTTCTGTATTATTGGTGGCAATTAACACACCGCTGCTGTGTACAATATCAAAATAATTAAACAACACCGGCGGAAATTGCACATCGCCCTGTATGTAATGTACACGGCTGCATTGGTTTCGTTCATATGCC
>JAYUZB010000032.1:0-2901 GCA_043752185.1 Chitinophagaceae bacterium | reverse complement strand
AAGCAGCAACAGCATCGGGTGGTGAAACTACAGCCCCCAATACAAAAGCCAAAGGCCAGCTAAAACCGGGTATCAAATAATGCGCTGTAACCGCTACTGCTACTGTTGTAAAAAAAACCAGTGTTATTGCCAATGCTGATATGGGCCTGATGGATGTTTTAAATTCGAGCCAGGAAGTTTTAGAAGCTGCATCATACAGCAATGGCGGAAGCATAATTACAAAAACAACATCGGGGTCAAGTGCCAGGTTTGGTAACTGGGGTATAAAACCAATAATAAGGCCGGCAAAAACAAGTATTACCGGAAAAGGTAATTTTCTTTTATTGACTATCGCTGTTAAGCTGATAAGGATAGCCATTATAAAAACAACAATTTTAAAATCATTCATACGTACTCAATTTACGATTTGTGAATGAATTTTCGGTACAAGGTGTTTTAAGAGCGTTGTTGTTTAAATGATGACTGAACATTCGAAAATAAAAAAGCCCCTTTTTTCAAAGAGGCTTTAGTCTAAAACTAACTGCTGTATGTGAAACCGTTTATTATTTTGTAATTGGCTTTAGTAAATTTGATACTTATTTTTAGTTTTTTGTTACACAATCACCTGAATTAATTACATCTTTCACACATCTATCAGCAAATGCTTTGAAACCACAAACTTAACATGCAGCATGGCTAAATCAATTTAACTTTAGTATAAACTTTTTAAAGATGAACCTTACAGTATTAATACCATTTGGAATTCTGGTAACAGGGTTGATTGTTTTCCTGGTTGTTCGGAATCAAAAGGATAAAAAAAAACTGGAAGAAAAGCTTAATAATGACTTTCATAAATCAAAAGAAGAAGAAGGCGATATTGAAACTGACGGGGCTATGAAATAAATGCTGCCAGTTTATTTTTCGTATTGATTAAAATAGGTTTTTATTTTACATACTTTTTAAAGAAATCAATAGTTCTTTGCCAGGCCAGTTTTGCAGCGGCTTCATTATACCTTGCCGGTGCTGTATCATTATGAAAAGCATGGTTTGCTCCTTCGTACTTAAAAAGTTCGTACCTGATATTATTTTTCTTAAGTGCTTCTTCATAAGCAGGAATGCCGGCGTTAACTCTTTCATCGAATGCACCATAATGTAATTGCACAGCAGCTTTTATTTTACTTACATCTTCAGCAGCCGGTTGCCGGCCATAAAAAGCCACTGCTGCTTTTAAAGCAGGAACATTTACTGCCAAATTATTTGACATGGCACCACCCCAGCAAAAACCAACACAACCTGTGTTGCCATTATAATCGGTACGTGTGCCCAGGTAATCAAAAACATGTATAAAATTTTGCAGGTTATCTTCTGCTTTTAATTCCTGAAATTTTTGCCGGGCCTCATCTTCATTGGCAGGTACAGCACCAATTGCTGATAAAGCATTGGGTGCAATGGCCAAAAAACCTTCCTTGGAAGCACGACGTGCCACATCTTCAATATGTGCATTCAATCCCCTGTTTTCATGAATGATAATAAGGGCTGGATATTTTTTTACAGTTTTTGGCCTTGCCACATAAGCCTGCATAGCACCAGGCTGACCGGGATAACTTATCCTTTCAGTAAAAAGATCTTCATCACCGGTTATCTTCATGTTTGCTGCATTTACTTCAATCATCGGCAATACCGACATAGCAGCAGTAACACTGCCTGTTAATAAAATTAAACGGCGAATAAATTCACTGCGTGTTAAAGGTGTGTGGGTATAATCGTCGTAGAGGTTAATGATTCTCTGATCCATGATTTATTTTTTTTGTCTTATAAATATAATCTAAAAGAAACAGGTTATTAATGAAGCTTTATTATAAAAGATGTCAGCCTGAGCTTGTCGAAGGCGGGTTGCCATCGAAACATACCGGCTTCGACAAGCTCAGCCTAACAAGCAATTAATAAAATAGAAGGGATTAATCACAATGGTTTCTCCATAATCATAAATTCCAAAGGCCTTAAATGTTTACCGGTAATATCATCTTCTACAAAAGGTTTTCGTTCGCCAGTATCGGCATATCCGTGGCGCATATACCAGTTTATAATATCGGTGCGCAGGCTGATAACAGACATATAAATTGCTTTTTTCTGAAGATGATTGGCATATTCTTCAGCTGCCAGTAATATTTGTTTGCCAATGCCACCACCCTGTAATTGTGGCAATACGCTGAACATGCCAAGGTATAGTTTATCATCATGTTGCTGCAGGTTTACACAACCTATAATTTTCTGCTGTTCAACTTTATAAATTAAAAATACACTACCACTTTGCAGCATTACATGTGCTATTGTAGCCTCATCTGTACGGGTCTCGCCGGCAATCAGGTCTGCTTCTGTTGTCCACCCCTTTTTGGATTCTTCTCCACGATATGCACTATTAAGTAAATCCTTTATTGCAGCAATATCTGCAACAGTTGCAAAATCAATATCAGTATTAGAGAAAGAAAACATGCGGTTCTGAATTTTAAATTGTTGCTTCAAATAAATATGTAATTATTTTAAAAGAAAACTATCATTCGCTCACAAAAACATCTATCCACCGCATAATGACAGCAGCTTGGTAACCAGTGCAGGGGTTATCAGCCTCACCCAAAAAATAGCTGACTGTTTTTTCAATCATGGGTTGCTGCACATGCTGCAGGGCATCAAATGTATGCGTAGTTGTATTGCCCTCAACCGTAAGCTCAATAATATTACTGCTGAAAAAACTAAAACGGATACTGCCCCTGCTGCCAGTCATTTCGCAAAAATCGGCCGGAGTGGCTGCATTAAAATACCAGCTGCCGGTAAAAGCAATATTGTTATTGAAGAGGATATTGCCAGCTACCAGATCATGCGCTTCATAAGCACCGGCCTGGTTTGTAGCAATACCTTCTATTT
>JAYUZB010000031.1:0-7485 GCA_043752185.1 Chitinophagaceae bacterium | reverse complement strand
AATGTATCAGCATCAAACAATATTTTTTTGGGTGGTATTGGTGATGGCTGGAACATAGCAGCAAACACACCTGTATCAAACACTATTTTTATTGGCGGAATAGGCGATGGGTGGAACAATGCTGCAAACGCTTCTGTATCAAACACCATTTTTGTTGGTGGCATTGGCGATGGATGGAACACGGCAGCAAACGTTTCAGCATCAAATACAATTTTTGTAGGTGGCATTGGCGATGGATGGAATAATGCAGGTAATGCTGCACCTTCCAACAGTATTTTCTTTGGGGGTGTTGGCGATGGCTGGTCAAGCATGTACCGTCCAATGGGATCATTACCCGTAAACTTCCTGTTTTTTAATGCCCGGAAACAAGGCAACACTATTGCTTTACTCAGTTGGAAAACAGCGCAGGAGACTAACTCATCGCATTTTGATGTGGAACGAAGTACAGATGCAGCAAGTTTTAGTTACATCGGAAAAGTAAATGCAACAGGAAATACTTCCACAGAAAGCAATTACAATTTTACTGATAATGCACCTGCCAAAGGTTTTAATTATTACCGGTTAAAACAGGTTGACAGAGATGGCCGTTTTATTTACACCGTTGCCAGAGTTTTAAATTTTGATGACCTGGATGCAGGCTCCGTAAAATATTATCCAAACCCAACCAACGGTATATTGAATATTGAGTTAACAGATGAAATGAGAAAGCAGGAGAAGTGGTTAACCATTTCAACCTCGGGAGGTATTGTAATTGATCAGGTTAAAATACAGGCTAATAGTAACCAGATAATTCCGGTAATGCTTGGTAAATTTCCCAAAGGCATTTATTTCATTCAATTAAAAACAAACTGCTGCAACAGTACTCAACGTATTGTACTGCAGTAAAATAATTTCCCTATAAAACTATAAAGAGCAACTTTTCAGTTGCTCTTTTCATATTTCATAATCCTGAACCAATTTAAATGGATTTTTGTTTTTATTGTTAAGATTGCGTTTATTTTATCAGCTCTAATTTTACTTAGTTAAAACAGATTAAATTTGCACTATGAAAAAATGGATGTTCCTCATTGGTTTAGCGGCTCTTTTTTCCTGTGAAAAAAATATTGATTTCGATTTAAAATACGCTGAGCCTGTTTTAGTAGTAGATGCCCAGATAGAAAACGGCCAGGCACCAACGGTGGCACTCAGCCGCAGCCTTAGTTTTTTCAGTACCATCAGTATAGAAATACTCGCCAATTCATTTGTTCGTAATGCCGAGGTAACAATGAGTAATGGAACACTTACCCATCAACTTAAAGAGTATACAGTGCCGCTTGGCAATGGTTACTCCATTTATTATTACGGTATCGATTCTGCTAACCTTGCCACAGCTTTTATTGGCGAGTTTAACAAACAATACAACCTTACTATTAAAGTTGACGGGCAGGTTTATACTGCAAAAACAACCATCCCGGCGCTTACAAAAATTTTCGACAGCCTGTGGACCAAAGCACCACCGCCCAATGTTGATACATCTAAAAGAATATTGATGACACGTGCCATTGATCCGCCGGGACTGGGCAATTATGTAAGATATTTTACAAAGAAAAACAGTGATCGTTTTTTGCCTGGCTTAAATTCTGTTTTTCCTGATGAAGTGGTAGATGGTACAACCTACCAGGGCCAGGTTGACCCGGGTATTGACAGAAACCTGCCTCTACCTACCGGTGATGAACGTTTTTTTGCAAGAGGCGATACCATTTCTTTTAAACTATCAAACATTGATAAAGCAACTTTTACTTTTTGGAACACCTGGGAGTTTAACCAGCAAAGTATTGGTAACCCATTTTCGCAACCGGGCAAGGTTATAGGTAATATAAGTAATGGTGCACTTGGTGCATTTTGTGGCTATGCATCACAAGTTGCTACAGTTATAGCACGTTAACCGTTCTTACTAAAAAATATTCATTTACATTCGTAGCAAATAATACAGCATTTAATTTATGTCAGCAGAAAAAGTACATTGTTTAATAATAGGCTCAGGACCGGCAGGTTATACCGCAGCTATTTATGCATCACGGGCAGGATTGAACCCGGTTTTATACCAGGGCATTCAGCCAGGCGGACAACTGACCATTACAACCGAAGTAGAAAATTATCCGGGTTACCCCGATGGAATACAAGGGCCCGAAATGATGATTCATTTTGAAAACCAGGCAAAACGCATGGGTGCCGATATCCGTTACGGACTGGCAACAAAAGTTGATTTTAGTACCAGGCCGCTGAAAGTAGAAATAGATGAAGAAAAATGGATAGAAGCAGATTCTATCATCATCTCAACCGGTGCCTCGGCCAAATGGCTGGGTATTGAAAGTGAGCAACGCCTGAATGGTTACGGCGTTAGCGCCTGTGCTGTGTGCGATGGGTTTTTCTTTAAAGGAAAAGAAGTAGCAATTGTTGGCGCAGGTGATACTGCAGCAGAAGAAGCGCTTTATCTTTCCAAAATATGTTCGCAGGTGCACATGATTGTTCGCAGGCACGAAATGCGTGCCAGCAAAGTAATGCAGGACAGGGTAGTAAACACACCCAACATAAAAGTTTACTGGGACAGTGAAACAGATGAAGTGATTGGCGATAAAAAAGTAGAAGCAGTTCGCATTAAAAATAACCAGACAGGGGAGAAGCAGGAAATTGTGGTAAGTGCTTTTTTTGTAGCCATTGGCCATCAACCCAACTCAGCTATTTTTAAAGACCTGATAGATATGGACGAAGCCGGTTACATTAAAACCATACCGGGCACATCTAAAACAAATGTAGAAGGTGTTTTTGCCAGTGGCGATGTGCAGGATAAAATTTACCGGCAGGCTGTAACTGCGGCAGGCAGCGGTTGTATTGCTGCGCTGGATGCGGAAAGATATTTGAGTGAAAAAGGTTTGTAATAATTGATAATTGGTTAATGTATAATGGATAATTTTTAAATCTGATGCATCTCACCAATTATAAAGCACCTTGCCGTTAAGGCATTATCAATTATCCATTAAATCATTATCCATTAAAATGTTTACCATCAACCTCCATAACCTCATCTTTCATTCTTTTCATGGAGTGTATGATGAAGAAAGAATTTTGGGAAATACATTTGAAGTAAATGTATCGGTTGATTTTGAGCCGGATAAGCCCATAACATCATTGGAGCATACCATCAATTATGCAACCATTTACGAAATAATAAAAGAGCGAATGTTATTAGCAACGCCTTTACTGGAAACACTGGCACAGGAATTGTCTCAAAAGATATACAATTTTGATAACCGTATTAAAACCATTTCGGTTTCGGTTGAGAAAAAAAATCCACCAATACCAAATATGGAAGGATCCATAAGCGTTCATTATAAAAAAGATTTTTAGATTGAAATTTTTATTAACCGTACTTATTTATTTTTCTTCGGGCATGTGTAGCAATGCCCAGGATATTAATGCACTCATAGCAGAGGGCAACAGGCTTGTATATGTACCGGATGAGAAAGCCGCTTTTAAAAAATTCAAAGAAGTTTTAAAACTGAGTGCCACCAACATTTATGCATTAAACAAATGCAGCGAATTGTGCAGCCGCATTGGCCAGCGTGAAACTGTGAACATCAAACTTAGAGGAGAGTATTACCAGGCTGCGAAAATATATGCAGAGTCTGCATTAAAAGTTGATCCCAAAAACTCCGAAGCCAACTGTGTTATGGCCATTGCCCTGGGCCGGTCATCTATGAGCAAAAGCGGCAGGGATAAAATTGAGAATGCCAAAGAAGTAAAAAAATATGTTGATGCAGCAATTGCAGGAGATAACAAAAATTTTAAAGCCTGGCATGTTTTAGGCAGGTGGCAGTACGAGATCAGTAATTTAAACAGCCTGGAACGTGGACTGGTAAAGCTTTTTTACGGAGGCCTGCCACCGGCAACTATAAAACAATCCATCGCTTCTTTTGAAAAAGCCCGTGCCCTGAGGCCCGAGTTTTTGCTTAATTATTTCGAAATGGCAAAAGCTTATAAAGACAACGACAACAAAGCCAAAGCAATTGCTTACCTGCAATTAATGATAACGCTCCCCATTCAAACCGAAGACGACGCTGGCCTAAAAGAAAAAGCCAAAGCTTTGATAAAAGAATGGAAGTAGCCCTTGCTTTAAAAATACTTTCACGCTGATTCTTACAGCGATCCCATACTCCACGATTTAACTTAACTTCGAAATCAAAATTCGGTTTATGACTAAAATAGTAAGTAGTTTATTATTAATGCTTGTTTCAGTAATTACAGTGCAGGCACAAAATGATATTATAATGGAATCAAAGTACGATCCGCACGCTTTGTTTGGCCCCAGCTTTTATGCAACTGGTGGCACCATTAGCCGGGCTGCCACCGGCGAGCCAAATGTTGGCTACTGGCAAAACAAAGCCGACTACCAAATAAATGCAACTTTAAATGATGTAACAAATGAAATTGCAGGTTCGGTCACCATCACTTATAAAAATAACAGTCCGCACCCGTTGCCATTTTTATGGCTGCAGTTAGATCAGAATCTTTTTAAAAAAGACAGCCGTGGACAGGCAAGAATGCCCGTGGGCGGCAGAAGCAGGTATGGCGACAGCAAAAGCAATTTTAATGGTGGCAATAAAATTACAGGTGTTAAATACGAAGATGGCAAAGCTGCCGATTATATTATTACCGATACCCGTATGCAGATACGTTTGCCCAAAGCTGTAAAGCCGGGCGGCGATGTGATAAAAATAAAAATTGATTACTCATTTACCTTACCGGAGTACGGTGCCGACCGTTGCGGTATTTTAAAAACACAGAATGGAAATATTTTTTCCGTAGCACAATGGTATCCACGCATGTGTGTGTTTGATGATGTAGATGGATGGAACACCCTGCCATACCTTGGTCCCAGTGAGTTTTATTTAGAGTATGGCGACTTTGATGTAAACATTACAGCACCTGCCAGTCATATTGTAGTTTGCAGCGGCGAATTATTAAATGAAGCCGATGTATTAACGCCCACACAATTAACCCGAATGGCACAGGCAAAAAAAAGTGACAAAACGGTGATGATACGTACGCTGGCAGAAGTTACCAATCCGGCTTCAAGGCCGGCAGCGGCTACACTTACCTGGCATTATAAAATAAGTAATGCACGTGATGTGGCCTGGGCCAGCAGCAAAAGTTTTATTTGGGATGCAGCAAAAATAAATTTACCCAGTGGCAAAACATCGCTGGCAATGAGTGCTTACCCGGCCGAAAGTGCCGGCCAAAAAGGCTGGAGCCGTGCAACAGAATATACAAAAGGCAGCATTGAAAATTACAGCAAGCGCTGGTTTGAATATCCTTATCCGGCAGCCGTAAACGTGGCAAGTAATGTGGGTGGCATGGAATATCCCGGTATTGTTTTTTGTGGATTTAAGGCTGAGAAAGAAGATCTGTTTGGCGTAACCGATCACGAATTTGGCCACACCTGGTTTCCGATGATTGTAGGCAGCAACGAACGTAAGTATGGCTGGATGGATGAAGGCTTTAATACTTTCATTAACACACTGGCCGATGATGATTTTAATAATGGTGAATATAAAAGCCCGCCTGCAAACATGGCAAATACAGCCGGTTACTTATTTGACGATAGAACAGAAACCATTATGCTAACACCCGATGCCATGCAGGAAAGAAATATTGGCCTGGCGCTGTATTATAAGCCGGGTATAGGTTTGGAATTATTGCGTAACGAGATACTGGGTCCGGATCGTTTTGACTATGCCTTTAAAGAATACATAAAACGCTGGGCATTTAAACACCCAACGCCCACTGATTTTTTTCGTACCATGGATAATGCGGCCGGCGAAAACCTGGGCTGGTTTTGGAAAAGCTGGTTTGTAGAAAATTATAAACTAGACCAAACCATTGTTTCTGTTACTTACGATAACAATATAACAGGAAACGGTGCTGATGTAACCATTGCTAATTTACAACAAATGGCCATGCCCGTATACATTAGTTACGAAACAAAGAGGGGTACAAAAGGCATATTAAAACTGCCGGTAGAAATCTGGAACAATACCAATACCTGGAAAGTGAAATTGCCTACAACAGATGAGGTGAAATGGGTAGAACTGGATGCAGACCGGGTTTTTCCGGACATAGATTTTGGAAATAATTTGTGGAAGGCTAATTAATTTTTAAGAAAGTAAAAATACAGGCCAGGTTTTTAAAGCCTGGCTTTTTGCATAAAATGAAAAAACCTTCGCTGTCGAAGGTTTTTCATAGTTACAGGGTTTTACTTTCTCAGATATTGTATGTTTTCATAGGATTGAATTTCTTAAAGGATTAAACTTGGTTTTTCTTAGGCTTAATTTCTGATACAAAAATAGATTCTCCGGCAATCTTAATTTATAGTACAGGGAATTAATTATTTGTAGTTAGTTAATGATATACAACTCATTTTAAACGCTTTGCTTTAGTTAAAAATTTACAAAACGGCAATTTGGCATTACCTACATATAAATCTTATCTAATTAAAGTTTTGCAGCACAAGTATCCCCAATTTTTAAAAAAATCAATTATCTACTAATCTATGCCAGGTTTACTAAGCAATCTTCTTATAATAGCTGCTAAAAGTTTATAACTACGTATAAATTTGTCTATATTTAATTATAAAATTTATTTCCCAATGAAAAAATTTCTACTAGTTGATGATCATAAAGTAGTACGATCCGGTATAAGTGGATTACTCTCTACCATGTTCATACCCTGCGAAGTTGATGAAGCAAGTGATGGAGATATGGTTATTGAAAAATTAAAACAGCAGGAATACGACCTTATCATGATGGATGTACAGATCCCAAACAATGATATGCTGGGGTTAATGGAATATATACACACAAAATACCCAACGGCAAAAGTGCTTATCTTTTCCATGAGTTCAGAAAATATTTATGCCAAGCGCTTTTTAAAAGCTGGTGCCAGGGGTTTTTTATCGAAAGATTCGCAACTGGATGAGATTACAAAAGCCATTAACCTTGTTTTAAGCAACCGGAAATATATCAGCGAGGCGCTGGCCGAAACACTAGCCGAAGGTTTATCTTCGGGCAAATCAGATAACCCTTTCCACAACCTTTCGTTAAGAGAATTTGAAATTACTTCATTACTGTTATCGGGCCAGAGTTTAAGCGATATATCCAAATCTTTAAACCTGCAGCCATCAACGGTTGGTACACACAAAGCAAGGGCTTTTGAAAAACTAAAAGTTACAAATCTGATGGAATTAAAAGACCTGGCAACAAGTTATAACTTATAATAGGAACATCACTTTTCCTTACGCCACCTGCGTATTTATATTCCGGTATTCAATCGGCGTTAAGCCAGTTATCTTTTTAAAACCCAGCCGCCAACCTGTGCTACTGGCAGTGTGGAGATTAGCATGTTTATTTAATACCTCACAATATCTCAAATTTCGTGTTTGTAAGCAAC
>JAYUZB010000030.1:0-7567 GCA_043752185.1 Chitinophagaceae bacterium | reverse complement strand
AAAAAAGACTGGTTACAAAAGATAAAAGGATACAGGTAGAGTTTGAATATGCCGATCGCAATTTTTTAAACTCTCAGATATATGTGAGTGATGAAATGAATTTTAAAGAAAAATTTTTTCTGAACATTGGATTTTACAACAATACCGATGCAAAAAATTCTTCTATTACGCAGGTGCTGGATACTAAACAAAAACAATTTTTAGCTGATATTGGCGATGGTGTTGATTCGGCCTATTACGAAAATGCTGTGAGAGATACATTCAGCACCGGTAAAATACTATACAAAAAAATTGATACTTTATACAATGGCACGGTACACGATTCCATCTTTGTTTTTTCAATCAACCCTAATGATATACTGTATAACTTAAGTTTTACTTACCTGGGCCCCGGCAAAGGAAATTACACTGTATTGCAAAGCGCCACCAATGGCAAGGTTTTTGGCTGGGTGCAACCAGATGTTAACAACAATAAACAGGGTGATTATGCCCCGGTACTTTTATTGATTTCACCCAAAAAACAACAATTATTTACTATTGGCGGAGAATATATTTTCAACCCAAAAACAAAACTAAAGGCCGAAGTGGCTATGAGTAATTATGATATTAATCTTTTTTCAAGCAAAGATAAAAGTAACGACAAGGCGTTTGCAACAAAACTCCAATTTGTAAAAGACGACACTAAGATCAATTTATTTAAAAGTCCCTTATTTATGCAAACAAAACTTGGTTACGAGTTTGTGCAGGATCGGTTCAGGGCTGTTGAGCGGTTAAGAAATATTGAATTTCTTCGTGACTGGAGTTTACCCTACAATGTAAAAATTGCAGATGAACACATCATTAATGCGGCGATAAGGCTTGCTGACAGTTCGGGAAATTTTTTACAGTACGACCTCACTAATTACAGTAGAAGTGATAACTACAATGGCCTGCGGCAAACATTAAACAGCTATAATGATTTCAAAGGCTGGAAACTTACCAATCAATTCAGCATAACTACCATCAACAATCCGGTTCAAAAGGGAATTTTTATACGTCCAAATATTGACTTGAAAAAAGAACTAGTCCGTTTCAAAAGAATGCAGGTGGGCATAAAGTACAACAGCGAAAATAATAACCTGCGGGATAAAAAAAGCGATACCCTTACAGCATTCAGTTATGCATTTAATGTTTGGGAACTTTATCTTAAATCAAATCCTGCAAAGGCAAATAGGTGGGGCGTATCTTATTTTACCAGAACAGATTTACTGCCGTCAAAAACCAGGCTTGAAAGGGTTGACAGAAGCGATAACTATAATTTATTTACTGATTTGCTTAAAAGTGAAAAGCATCAGTTTAAATTAAATTTAACCTACCGTAAGCTGCATATTTTTAACAGTACCATCAGCAGGCAAAAAGCAGATGAAAGCCTGTTGGGCAGGGCAGAGTATTACGTAAATGAATTGAAAGGCTTTGTGGTGGGTAATGTGTTGTACGAGCTTGGCTCGGGCCAGGAACAAAAAAGAGAATACACTTTTGTGGAAGTGCCGGCGGGGCAGGGCGAGTACACCTGGATTGATTATAACAACAATGCTATTCCGGAACTGAATGAATTTGAAATCGCCATTTTTCAGGATCAGAAAAAATACATCAGGGTGTTTACACCCAGTAATCAGTATGTAAAAGCAAATTATGTACAGTTTAATTACAGTTTTACATTGAATCCCAAAGCAATTTTAAAACCAACCGTTACAGGCTTTAAAAAAATATTAGCCCGTTCCAGCACCAGTTCTGCTTTACAAATAAGTAAGAAAGATATCAGCACCGGCACCTTTCAATTTAATCCGTTCACCAGTAAACTGGTAGATACAACCCTAATAACATTGAACTCTTTTTTATCGAATACTTTATTTTTTAACCGCAGTAATATTAGATGGGGATTTGATGTTACACACAGCATCAATAACAGCAAATCATTATTGAGTTATGGATTTGAAAGCCGCAAGCTGCGCAACCTCGTTGGAAAACTAAGGTGGAATATTAACCGGAAATTTGTAACTACGCTTAGTTACAAGCAGATAAAAAATGTTTTAAATACAACCGGACCAAAATTTAATAACCGCAATTACCTGGTTTTGCAAAATATAGTTGAGCCTTCTTTATCTTATGTGCACAAAACCAATTTAAGAGCCACATTAACTTATGCTTACGGCAAAAAAAGAAATACCATCGATTCGCTGGAAGCTGCTACCAACCATGTTTTCTCGGCAGATGTGCGTTACAATATTCTTAGCAGCAGCACACTTAATGCAAGGTTTTCGCTAAATCAAATTAGCTATAAAGGTTATCCCGGTTCGGCAAATACAACCGTTGGTTATATTTTGCTGGATGGATTATTGCCCGGTAAAAATTATTTATGGAACCTTGAATTTACAAAGCGGCTTGCAGGTAATATTGAAGTAAGTGTTCAGTACGAAGGACGTAAACCGGAAGCTGCAAGAACGGTACACATTGGTAGGGCATCTGTAAGGGCAATTTTTTAACCAAACAGCCATCCTTTTTTAAGATTGCTTATTCCTTCGCCAATCTTAAATCCGTTGTTGTAAACCTCAATTTTATATTCTCCTTTTTCAAAATTGGTATTTTGTTTCCAGTCGATGTTAACCGCCTGGCGTTGGCCCTGAGTATAGTTGATATCAATTTTTTGTGTATAGAATTTCTGTTTGCCATCTCTGGTGCTGAATTTTCCAGAGCCTAGCGCTTCTGCTGTAAGCGGTTTGCCATCCGGACCTGTTATACAAACAAAAATGTTTTTAGGGCCCGATTGAGCAACCCTGTTCTCATCTATATCAAATGAAATGCGAAGTTTATCAACTCTTTTTGCAGTGCTTGTTTTCTTTTCTTTACCACTTTTTGTTTCATCAATACCTAAAATAGAAAAATTGGAAGCATGCAGCGTAGTGGCAATATCAATCACTTCTTCCTTTTGTTTAATTAAACTGGTGGCCGAATCGTAATCCTTTTGAACCTTATCACGTTCTTTCATTACCGAATTTTTCTCCTGGGTAAGTACCAGTTTTTCTCCCTTCAATGTTTCAACCTGCAATTTATATCCTGATATATCTGTATTTAAAGATGCGATCAAACCCTTTGCCTCAGACAGTTCATTTTCTGTAGCATTAATTTTCGACAATAACTGCTGTATCTTATTTCTTTTTTCTGCAATCTCACGGTCTCTTTTATATATTGTACTGTCTTTGATGTGCACCATGTTGGCACTGCTGGTCTTTATCATGTCGTAAAGCCTCGTAGCATCTTCCAGTTCTTTTTGTAATTGATCTCTTTGCAAAGATGTATTGGAAATTACCAGATCTTTTTGCTGAGAGGTTTGCTCTGTTTTGCTTTTAAGCCAGATAATGTATGCCCAGCTACCTAGCAATGCAATTACAAGACAGGCAATCAAATAATTACGCCATTTATTTTGCGGTTGAAGAACTGTTGGCGGCACTAATTTTTCTGTAACGGGATAGTTTTCGAAACTCATTATTAAGGTTTTTTAGCAGCGTAGTGAAGAATCAATTTAAGAATATACCAAAAACTAATTTCTTCGTCCAAAATTATGCCAAATATAAAAATTCATTTTAAAAAATGGTTTTAAAAGAGCTTTGTTGCTGTGTTAATTTATTTTTAGCTTGCCAACCTTTAATAAATTGATTCAATCAAAAAAAATATCCTGGTGAAGGAAGGTACCCCTATAACTCAATGAACGAAGTATTATCTTTGAAATATGAGTGCAGAAAAAATAATAAGTGAGTGGCAGAAAAAGGTTTTTAAAAACATTTACTGGCTTGAAGGGGACGAGGATTATTATATTGACATGATAGTGGATTATGCCGAGCATGAAATTCTGAATGAAGCAGAATCCGGGTTTAACTTAACCGTGTTTTACGGTAAAGATGCCGATTGGGCCGCTGTTGTGAACGCCTGTAAGCGATACCCCATGTTTGCTGAGCGGCAGGTAGTTTTGTTGAAAGAAGCCCAGCAGATGAAAGATATTGATAAGCTGGAGAGCTATGTGGAGAACCCTTTAAGCTCAACCATTTTTGTGGTTGCCCATAAAACAAAAACGCTTGATAAAAGGTCAAAGCTGCATAAACTGCTTAAAAAATCGGCTGAGATATTTACATCTGAAAAAATAAAAGATTATAAACTGCAGGAATGGATTGGTGAGTATGTAAGATCGCAGGGATATAAAATAAATGCAAAAGCCATTAGTCTTTTAGATGAGCATTTGGGTAACGATTTGAATCGTATTGTAAATGAGATTGAAAAGCTTTCATTAAACTTAAAGGGCAAAAAAGGCCTGCCTGCCGATAAGCAGGAAATTACTGAAGATGATATTGAAAGATATATCGGCATCAGTAAAGAGTACAATGTTTTTGAATTACAGGCTGCCATTGCAAAAAAAGACCTGGCCAAAGCCATCAAGATCATCCAGTATTTTGAAGGAAACCCCAAAGCCGGGTCCATACAAATGGTACTGCCTGCTTTGTATGCCAGCTTTAGCAAAGTATATACTGTTTTTGGTATGAGCGACCGCAGCGAAGCCGCCCTGAAACCACATTTTTATTTTAACGGCAATGCGGTAAAAAGTGCATTGGAGACAATCAATAATTATGGATATGATGGTATAGAAAGAATTTTGCTATTGCTACATCATTACAATTTAAAAGGAGTGGGAGTTGGCGATACCGGCACATCTGATGCTTCGCTGATGAAGGAGATGGTAGTGAAAATGGTTGCCCGGTAGCAACACGCCTGTGGCGTGTTCAAAATTCGCCACAGGCGAATTAATCCGAACACGCTGCAAGGCGTGTTCCTACAAACAAGCAAAACTATCTTCTTTGTCTTTATGCAGTTGCGTTTTTAATGCTTCCAACCCATCAAACTTTACTTCACTGCGTAAATATTTTTTCACAGTTACTCTTATATTTTGACCGTAAATTTCTTTGTTAAAATCAAAAATATTCACTTCTGTAACCCGCACTTTTCCATTTACTGTTGGTCTGAAACCTATGCTCATCATGCCTTTATAGGTTTTGCCTTCCACAATTGTATACACGGCATAAATACCATCTCCCAGGGCAATTTTTTCTTCATCGGTACTTTTTAAATTGGCAGTGGGATAACCAATGGTGCGGCCGATCTTATCGCCATGAAACACTTCGCCCTCAAAGAAAAAATCGTAGCCTAAAAATTTATTGGCTACATCTATATTGCTCTGCAGGATAGCGTTGCGGATATTGGTGCTGCTTACTTTAATGGTATTGAGTATGTGCTCGGGTATTTCTTTTAGTCTGTAATTACACACCACAGCTTTTTCTTCCATCAATTTATAATCGCCGCTGCGTTCTTTTCCAAAGCGGTGGTCGTAACCGATGATAATGGTATGCGGCTTAAATTTTTCAACCAGAAAATCTTTTATGTATTCTTCGGCAGTTTGGCTGGCAAAATAATCGGTGAAGGGAACAATAACTAAATGATCAATGCCCGTTTTTTCCAGCAATTCAATCCTTTCCGATAAAGTATTTATCAGCCTTACACCGGTAATTACCGACGAAACCACTTTGCGTGGATGCGGATGAAAAGTAATGATGACAGATTCGCCACTTGCTTTGGCGGCTTCTTGCTTTAAATTGTCAATAATCTGGCGGTGGCCAAGATGAACTCCGTCGAAAGTACCGATGGTGATAACAGCATTTGTAAACCGGGGCAGATTATTTATATCGCGGTGTATTTTCATAATTAAGAACCTGCCTGTCGGCAGACAAGGTGCAAATGTAGTTGATAATTGAAAATGGTTTATTCACAATTCACAATTAGTTTTGCAACTATGAGTTTGTATAATAAACGTGGCGTTTCTGCCCAAAAAGAAGAAGTGCATGAGGCTGTTAAAAACCTCGACCAGGGCCTATACCCACATGCGTTTTGTAAAGTGTACTCCGATTTTTTAGGTGGCGATGATGATTTTGTAAACATCATGCATGCAGATGGAGCCGGCACCAAAAGCATTCTGGCTTATTTATACTGGAAAGAAACCGGCGATATTTCCGTTTGGAAAGGCATTGCACAGGATGCGATTGTGATGAATTTAGACGATCTGCTTTGTGTGGGCATTTATGATAATATTGTTTTCAACAGTACCATTGACCGCAACAAAAACCTGATACCCGGCGAAGTTCTGGAACAGGTTATCAATGGCTCCCAGGAATTGTTTGACCAGCTAAAAAGCTTTGGCGTAAACATACATTACCTGGGCGGTGAAACTGCCGATGTGGGAGATGTGGTACGTACTGTTGCTGTAAACGGCACTATGACCAGCCGTTGGCCAAAAAGCAAAATCATCAGCAATGAAAAAATAAAAGCAGGTGATGTGATTGTTGGGTTTGCCAGTTACGGACAATCAACTTATGAAACTGCTTACAACAGCGGACTTGGCAGCAACGGCCTTACCAGTGCCCGGCATGATGTGCTGAGTAAATTTTATGCTGAGCATTTTAAAGAAAGTTACAATACAGGGCTTGATGAAGAAGTTGTTTATATAGGTAAACACCGGTTATCTGATTCTGTGGAAGTCAAAAGTAAAAATTCAAAAGTAAAAACTACCATTGGGGAACTATTACTTTCTCCTACCAGAACCTTTGCCCCTGTGATGAAAGATTTGCTTGAAAATCATTTTGATAAAATTCATGGTGTTATTCATTGCAGCGGCGGCGGACAAACAAAGTGCATGAAATATTTGCCAGAGTTACCGTCTGACGTCTCGTCTGACGGTGCAACCACCCAAAGGTTTTTGAAAGTAATAAAAGACAATTTATTTGAACCGCCGGAGATCTTTAACATCATCAAAGAAAACAGTAGCAGCAATAATAAAGAAATGTACGAAGTGTTTAACATGGGTTGCCGCCTGGAAATTTATTGCGATGCAGCCGATGCAGATACGATGATTGCAGCAGCAAATAAATTTGGTATTGCTGCGCAGGTTATTGGCAGGGTGGAGGAGAGTGAAAAAAAGGAATTAGTGATTAGGTTGAAGGATGAGGAGATTAGGTATTAGGCAGAAAAGCGTTGCCAACCTTTAAAAGGTTGGCAACGCTGGAACAACTTTTATTCTTCAATCACAAAAGTGATGGGCTGTTTTTTATAAGCATTTACTTTTCTTCCGTTTTGCATGGCAGGCTGCCATTTGGGCGCATTTTTTATTACATCAATACAATGCAAGGCTGTTTTGGTGCCTGTATAATCTTCGGTAGTCACATCAGATACTGAGCCATCGGTGTGCACGATAAATTTAACTACAACTTTATACACACCTGCTTTCCAGCCTTCATCAACAGGAGTAATGGCTTTTAAATTTTCTCTCAGATATTTCCTCCATTCATCTTGTCCTCCGGTAAATTCAGGGTTTTGTTCAACCTCAGTAAATATTTTATTATCTCGCTGTACCTGCTGTCCAAGTATGAATTTTTGTTTTTCTATTTCTTTATGCAAATCCAGTGCTTCCAGTTTTTTACCTGCCATACTGCTT
>JAYUZB010000029.1:0-7587 GCA_043752185.1 Chitinophagaceae bacterium | reverse complement strand
TTATAAATAGCAAGGTTGCCTCTGTATGGGATGCATTTGATTGTTTGTGAAATATTGTTCAACCTTGTATTTGTATTATCGGTGCAGGTTGTAGTCATTTTCCAATCGCCTGTTGCAGTTGGGGCAAAACGTATTTTCCATGTATTGCCACCATCCCAAAAAGCAGGGCGGCTGATTGTTGTTCCATCCGGACTGGTAAATGTTGCTGATACTTCCACCTCTTCAAACGAGTTTGTATAAGTTTTTGAACTGGTTAGCGTAAACTCTGCTGTGCGCCATTCTTCGGTAGCGGCCATTGGGGCATTTGCCAATTGTTTATTTTTTTGTGCATAGGCATTGCTGCTCAAAAAAAACAAAAGAACAGACAAAATAATAATCAGTTTATTCATGTTGCTTTATCATTTATTTGTTAAGTATTTCTTGTAACACTTTTATGCGGCTGGTGCCATCGCCAACAGTTGGGCAAAGCCAGCCGCCTTCATCAAATTCGTTCCAGGCATATATAATGACACATTGCGCCTGCGCAGCATTTTTATTTTTTTGTAACCAGCCAACAGCATCATTTATATGCGCTTTCAATTCATACACATTCGGGGGTTCGTAATATTCACCGGCGGAATAAGTATGCCAGGGCACTGGTGTTACCAGCCTGGGCAGTGGGCTCCATCCTGTATTCCAAACCGGCACCACCTGTTTGCCTGTGGCTTTACATGCTTCCCAAAAAGCAGCACCTTCTGCAGCAAGCTGTTTATAGCTTCCATGTTTTGCACCCTTTTGTGCCACATAGCTGCTAATGGCATCTGCACCCAACGAATCGCACCAACGGCTACCAGTAGCTGCATTAAAATCCATAATAACTATGTATGGATTTTGCAAACCTGCATTGACTATCTCATTCCTTACAGAATCAATCTTCATTTTTAAATGCTTAAAACTGCCCCATGTATCTCTTACGTTTTCAGCATTGATAAAACCAATATACCAGATGGGCCTTCCATTTAAAACAGTTTGATAACCGGGTTTTTTTATGAGCCGGATTAAATAGTTACTATAAGCAGTGTCTTTCCAGGTAAACCTGCCCTGCTCTGTAATGGCGCAAAAATTAATATCACTGCGATGGTTGCTTTGCAGATATGTTTTCAATCCAAGACTGAGCATATCTTTTTCCGGATACAGCACAAATGCCCAGTAAGCAAGCCCGGCTTGTTTTGCATAAGCAATTTCTTTATCCATCACCTGCTGCGATGAACCATCAATCCTTACCGTACTATCATTTATTATTTCTGCAAAAAAAGGCAGCCTGTTATGAAACTGTTTTGGTGCCAGAGTTTTTTCCATCACATCATTTACGCCATCTTTTTTTCCATGCCAGGCATCCCAGCGGATGGCACCTGCAACAGGCTTTGCTGTTTGTTTCTGAGCAAATACTATTTGCACTAACATCATCATTGATAAAAAAAAGATTATTCTATTCATCGTGTTTATCGAATTTATTTTTTTCTAAAAACTTGCTTTATCGCTTCCAGGTATTGCATCTTGTTGATAGTATCCGGTTCTAAATAACTCCCTTCTGTCCATTCATTCCATGAGTTGATGGTAATTATCTTATGTGCTGATTTAGTGGATTCAACAAAATGCTTTACCTGCTGCAATGATTGTTTAAACTTTGCCGGGGTGTTGCCAGTAAGTATTGAAAAAAATGGATATTCCCCCTTTATAAACTGCCTGCTGGTATCGCATCTGGGTGATGCATCCCAACCCATTGTTACATTTGGATGATAGGGTACTTTGAATTCTTTTGATGCAACTGTCCAATACTCCACGGCCTTTTTCATCATGTAATCATAAGTGGTTACAGGGAAATCAGGCATGTCCGTATGATGTATCCATACATAAGAATCCACGCTGTTGATGCCAAACAAATCAATTAATTCATTGGCTTCTTTTGCGGGCATACTATCGGGCATGTGCAGGCCCCATTGCACTGCATTCAGATGCAAATCTTTAAAGCCTGCTGCTTTTGTTTTTGCCCTGAATTTTTGCAAGGCTGCAATGGCTTTTTCTGTGCTGCCAAAACCATTGATAAATGTCTATAACTGGTAGATGCTGAAATAAGGACATCCATCCACTTTCCAGTACGATGGGTCTTTAAAGTATTTGTTGATACAAATATCCATTACACTGTCAAACGTTGCCGGAGTTACTTCCCAATGATTGGCCCACATAATAGCAAACTTCAGTTTAGAGTTATTTGTTGCTTTTAAAAATCCTTCTTCCAAACATCTTTGTAAAATCGGACCTTCATTTTTATAATACCAATCGTATAAAAAAACATCAATGCCGTGGCTGGAAGCAACATTAATTTTCTTTGCCATCACTTTCGGGTTGGCTTCATCTTCATAGCCCCATAGCGGAACTTTTGGCTGCTGATGGCCAGCGAACCTTGGTTTGGCGGTTTTTAAAGATTCCCATTCTGTCCATGGATAACCGTGTGTTTTTTCGTTTTGTGCATCCACATGCCATTGAGGGAAATAATACACGGCCACTTCGTAGCTTTTCTTAATATCCTGCCTCTCCTGTGCAACAACAGATATACTGTTTAAAAGAAAAGCATACACTGGTATTTTTAAAAATGATTTCATTTATTTAAATTTTAGAAAGTCATTCAGCAGAAATTAATTCCACTGAATAGCCTTATATCCTTTACTTTTCTATCATTAATTTATGAGTGACTGACTGATTATTTGTGTTTATCTTAACCATATAAGTTCCGCTGCCTGAGCTACTGAAGTCTATATTAATTTTACCGGATGCTTCATTTGCAGAAACAAAGTTGAGGTGCTTTACCAATTTTCCTGTTACATTATATACCGATATGTCCACCTGTGATTTTGCCGGAAGCTTGTACGCCAGATTCACCAGGCCATGGGACGGGTTTGGATAAAACCAGAAAAGCGGTTTCTCATCAATCCTGCTTCCGGTAGTTTTATTGTAAATTTCAAACTCATAAATAATTGGCTGCATGGAAACTCCGGTAAAATATATCCTTGCATAAATACCCGTTACTGCTGTAAATGATACTGACTTACTTGTTCCAATAGTGGTACCTGTATATGCAGTTTGCCAGGTTGTTCCGTTAGTGGAGTATTCTACACGGTAGCTTGTAGTCCTGTCACCGTATTCACTTAACCAGACACTGTCAAATTCAGTGGCTGCGCCAAAATTCACCTGCAACCAATGATTGGTAAATGAGCCGGTTTGCGCCTGCCAGTTAGTATTGGCATCTCCATCACATGCTTTATCCGCTGTTTGTGCAGCATTATAATTGGAAGAGCTGCTGTATGTTTTATTCAATGCAAGATTTGCAGAAGCAGCACCTGAACCGGATTTTATTAATAAAACCCAATCATTTGAATTTGGCCTCTCAGGGATTGTCCATTGTCCGCCTGAAACATTTATATCCCCAATGTTTACATAGGTTCCTGTTTGAGGGTCAAACCATTTTGCATTGTAGGTTGCATTAAGCATATTTTTTAAAGTACCAGTAGCCGTTCCACTCCCAAAAAAATAAACAACAAATGTTTTTTGTGCATCGGTTGATAATAAAGACTTGCTTACATCAGTAAATGAAGACCATGAACCATCATCAAAACGTGGGATTAATTTCCACCATTCAAGACTTTTGTAAAAATTTTTAAGATAGGTTAGCTGTGCGGCTGCAGGCAGGTTTGCACCCTCATACCAATTTGTATAACTCTGAGGCTGCAAATAAGCTGTGCCGTTATCTACACTGGTATATAAATCATTCCATATCCCATTGGCTCCATACCCATATCCATACATACCATTCTGAAAAGCTTTGTATCCGGCACCTCTTGAGCCTTTTGCATCTGTCCATAAATTTTCATAAGGAGGTTCATACAAAATACCGGGTTTTGCGGGTGTATTGTTCCAGAAATTTTTAGCGGTAGCCATATCAGTCTGGTCGCCCTGCCATTGCACTGCCCACCAATTATGATAAGATTTACTGCCCCATGAAGATGTAGTTGCAACGGTACTACCTGTATTTTCCATGTGTGCTGAAAGCGGATGATGATAACTATCGTTATCGGCTATAGCCTGCCCCACAGCATACCATTTACTTAACGTTGTGGAATTATATACACCATAAAAATTTTTATCAATTTCCTGGGCAATAGTCCATAACACAGGATATGCACCATACCGTGCCACCCAATATTTACTTAGTTTATACATGTAAGCATCCGGATAAGAATAATCCAAAGGTTCAGAAGCCCAGCAAATTGAAGAGTTAGCATGTACCAGGCCTTTATCTGCAACATATTGAAACTTCCTGTCCATGTTGGCAAAGCCTGGCAAATCTGCAGCACTAAGACCATCTGTAAAATCGCAGTGTGCTTCTTCATCTGCACCAGTATGCGTTCCTCCATGCGGAATCTGTATTGCTTCGGACTGATAAACACTAAATCCCTGTGACACTCTTTTATCAACTGTATATTTAAACTGAGAAGCAACACCTGAAACATTGGAAGTGCTGAAGCGTTCATGTGTAAATATCCAATGTGTATCGCCGAGATAAAAAAATGGTGTGCCTTCGTTAAATACAAAATATCTTCCGCTGGCATCTGCTTTTAAAAACCCTTTTTTATAAATATCCAGGTTACCAGTATAGGTATTGCACTGTATAGTTTTGGTAACATTGTGCAAGCCTGTGTTTGATGTAATACTGGATGCTGTAGTCATTGTCCACGGCCCTGTTTTAGTTGGAGCAAACCTTATCCGCCAGATAGTGCCGCCATCCCAAAAAGCAGGACGTACAATAGTTGTACCTCCGGGCTCAGTAAATGTTGCAGATACCTCAACATCATTAAATGGGTCGGTGTACGACACAGAACTTGTTAAAGAGATTTCTACCACCCGCCATTGTTCCACTGTAAAGTTTTGAGCCATTAAACCAACATTCAAGGTAAAAAACATTAAAGCAAAAGGCAGCACACTTTTTAATTTAACATGCGAAAATGCAGCCTTCAAAACTGTGCAAATTTTATGTACATCAAACCCATAAGACTGGATATTCATTTCCACATTTTTTAGTTTTTTTAATTAATCCATAAAATTCAAAAATGATTTTAAAAAAAACAGGCATGCCCAACTGATTAAAAGGCAGGGATATTTATTAATTCAATTGACTTATCTCTTTATGTACAACTTCCCCTTTTCTTTATAAACCCCAATCAAATGTGTCCTGACCGAATCATACAATATTTCTTTTTTCCCTCCCGTATTAAATACAATCTGATTGGATGCCTGTAGCGGCATGTGGCAGTCAATACATTTATTAATGACAACCTGATGTTCTACATTTTTTACTGTACAAAAATTATTACTGGTTTCTTTATGACAGCTTATGCAACGCTGTACAAATATTTCCTGTTTATTAGTCTCTTTTGCATGCGTATTATGGCAGGAGGAGCAATTAAGCGTTACTGACTGCTTAAAACATTTGCTGGCAGTTAATAAACCATATTGGTTGCCATGCACATCCAATGCGGCGGTACTATCTTTATGATAAGCTGGTTTAAAAAAATCATCCAGCTTATTGCCCGGTAAAAAACTAAATGAAGGTTTTAAATTTTCACGGATTCCTGAGTGGCAACTGGCGCAGGCATCTAACTGTTGCTGCCTGCTTAGTTTAGCTGTATTGATGATGAATGATGCATTTTTTTCGTTAGGATTTTTGATGTGATGCTCCACATGTCTGGCACCAGGGCCATGACATGTTTCGCAGGAAATACTTAATACCAAACGGCTGCTATCGAAGATAGGTTTAGATGCTTCATTAAATGTTTGCTCGGCATAAGATGCATGGCATTCAAAACATTTTACCGGTATTACCCGGTTAAACAATACTTTATCTGCAGGATAGCCAGGGCTGTTGATCCATCGGTTATGCACAAAGGAATAAGACAATGGCAATTGGTATAAGCTGCTATCATTCCAAAACAAAAATGTTTGCCCCTTTCTGCCCGAACCCATCACCATATCCATACGATGAGTAGCAGCCATTCTTCCACCGCTATAGGCTGTTTGAAAAATGCTGTCTTCTTTTTTGTGTACGCTGATGAACAAATTATCCTTATAAAAAACACTATCTGTATTGGTATATGTTTTACTGAATTTTCCTGCGTCCATCAATGCAGAAGTATTATAGTGAGGCGTAGCCGCATATCCTTCGTATATGGCTTTATGGCAACTGATGCAGGATTGTGAACCAATGTAATTTTCATTTGGCCCATACACCGCCCTACTTTCTTTTTCATGCTTGTTACCTGCCAGATTACATACGGTTGTTCCCAAATAAATACACAGCACCATCAGTGAAATCACTAAACGGTAACCACGGAAATATTTCGAAACAATTTTCATTTTTCATTTATTTATACCTTTCTCTTTTTACAATAAAAAGGATAAAAAGCTGGCAGCAATATTTTAATCAATCAGTATGTATGCAAGGCTGTAACCTGTTTCAATTATTCTAATCAATGTATTAAAAACTAAGCTCCCTCGTTTTAATGCCATTGCCGTTATACAATTCCACTTTACTTATATTGGGAGCAACTATTATTGAACGGGATGATTGAGACAAATAACTATTGCCATGCCCAAGTTCCTGTTTTCTTTTTTTATTTCCTTCAAAAAACAAAACAGCATAGGTCTCGTTTTGTGTTGGATAAATTCTTTTCAACTCACTTTTAACATTCGATTTAAAAACCCTTACTGAATCCAGTACCTGCGAAATAATAAAAAACGATTGATTATTTTTTGTCTCCAACCTTGCCAATGCCCTTGCATCGGCATCTACCAAAAATCCGGATTGTGTCAATGGCACAGATTTAAAATTTCCTTGTCCATCGCCAAGCATGGTAAGCCCTTTACCTGCATCATATTTTCCTATCACCACATCCGTCCAGTAATGGTTGCCCACGGCAATCAAATCCAGGTTACCATCCTCATTTATATCCATTGCCATCATGCCAAATAATGGAGCTATCTGTGCATCCTGCGGAAGTTTTTTTATTTCAAGCTTACCATTGCTTTTGTTTTCAATAAATACGGAGGCCAGCGTTTTACAATACAGTGTGGGAGGATTTTTTACTTTAAATATTTCTAATACTTTTTCGGTTGGCGCAGCGGCATAATCTGCATAGTGAAGAAATTGCTTTTTTAAAACAGGCAATTGTTCAACGATGTAGTCTAAAGAAACCAGCGGATAATTCTTCCCATCCTCATAATAACTCAGCAGGGGGTCGGTGGTGCCATTCTTATCAAAGTCCTGGTAACAAACGCTCATAGGCTTTTCACTACTGCAACTGTAGGGGCAGTTCAATCCCCAGTTGCCTGCTATATAATCCATATCGCCATCGTTGTCAAAATCACCCGCTACCAGGCTTTGCCATAAGCCGTTTGATTCTGCCAGACCTGCCTGAGTTGTTCTATTGCTAAATTTCTTCCCGTCATTTTTAAAAACAGTTATAGGCATCCATTCTCCTGTGATTAATAAATCGG
>JAYUZB010000028.1:0-2955 GCA_043752185.1 Chitinophagaceae bacterium | reverse complement strand
GCTAAGATTGCCGACATCAAACACATGAAGAAGATATTGATATGCGGTAAGCATGAAATTGATTTTGACCCGGCAGAAGATATTGAATTTTTAATGAGCGAATCTTTACCCTTTCATCCCAATGCTTTAAGTTTTTTAGTTACCCTGCACAATGATGAAAATTTTGCAGAAACTTTTTATTCTATTGGCGGTGGCTTTGTTGTTAAAGAGGGACAAACTGAAAGCAGCGCCGCCGATGTGCATCTTCCTTTTCCCATCAACACATCTAACGAGTTACTGCATTGGTGCATGAAAACCGGTATGAACATAAGCGATGTGGTTTTGGAAAATGAAAGCGCCTGGCGGCCCGAAGCTGCTACCAAAGCAGGCTTGCTAAATATCTGGAACGTAATGAAAGCCTGTATTTACCGTGGTTGCCATGTTGCCGGCACTTTGCCCGGCGGACTGCAGGTAAAGCGGCGTGCTGCCAATTTAAATGATAAACTCATCAACGGCAGAACCTACACCGATTACAAGAGCTGGCTGCAATTGGTAAAAGATGGCGGTAATAATTTTACTTATATACTGGATTGGGTAAGTTGTTTTGCCTTGGCGGTGAATGAAGAGAATGCAAGTTTTGGAAGGGTAGTAACCGCACCCACAAATGGCGCTGCCGGCGTTATACCGGCTGTGCTGCAATATTATATTGCTTTTTGTGATGGCGATAAGGAAGAAAAAATAATTCAGTTTTTATTAACTGCCGCCGAAGTGGGCAGCATATTTAAAAAAGGCGCCACCATTTCGGCAGCCATGGGTGGTTGTCAGGCCGAAATTGGTGTTAGCAGTGCCATGGCCGCTGCTGCACTTACCGAATGCCTGGGCGGCACACAGCGCCAAACTTTAATGGCTGCCGAAATAGCTATGGAGCATCACCTGGGCATGACCTGCGATCCCATTGGTGGCCTGGTGCAGGTGCCCTGCATTGAACGCAATACCATGGGTGCCATTAAAGCAATTACTGCCAGCCAGCTGGCCATGCAAAGCACGCCCGATTATGCCAAAGTAAGTTTAGACGGCGTTATAAAAACCATGTGGGAAACCGCCCTTGATATGAACCACAAATACAAGGAGACTGCTGATGGTGGGTTAGCGGTGAATGTGCCGTTGAGTCTTTCTGAATGCTAGTTAGGAGTCATTAGTCGTTAGTCATTAGTCAGGAGTAAAGACATCTTTAACAATGGGTACCCAACTCCCGACTCCCGACTCCCGACTACTAAACCCCATACTTCCTCTTAATATCCCTATCCGTCTCCCGCTCTTTAATGGTATCTCTTTTATCGTAATTCTTTTTGCCTTTGCCCAAGCCAATTTCCATTTTAAAATAGCCAGATTCTGCCAGAAACAATCGTAAAGGAATAATGGAATAGCCTTTTTCTTTTATTTTATTTTCCAGTTTTTTTAATTCACGTTTGTTAAGCAGCAGTTTTCTTTCCTGCAAAGGTTCGTGGTTGCTGTGGGTACCAAAGGAGTATTCAGAAATGTGCAGGCTTTTTACAAACAGTTCTCCCTGGTGAAAAATGCAGTAACTATCATTAAAGCTGGCTTTACCTGCCCGCAATGATTTTATTTCGGTACCGCTCAATACCATGCCTGCTATATAAGTTGCTTCAAAAAAATATTCGTAATGCGCCTTGCGGTTTGTAAGTTCCAATGATCCTGTTTTTACAAAGATATTCCTTTCTGTTTATGTTATTCCCGTGTTATGTACAACCAAAACATTTTGCTGCTGTTCTATTCTGGAATATATTTACAGCTACTAAATGAATAAACATGAAGCTGATTAAATTATTCCTTACCCTTGCTTTTTTGCCTGTATTTAGCAATGCACAAATAATAAAACTCAACCTGCCAAAAGGTGCTCAATACGACGTAACCACTTCTACAAAGATTACTTCTATTGCAACAGTAATGGGGCAGGATATGGAAAGTGCTACTGACATCAATACTACTGAAACTGTAAAGGTAAAAGACACAAGGCCTGTTGAAACAGATCTGGTGAAAACAATGAGTAAAATTGTAGCAAACATACAGTCAATGGGGCAGGAGATGGTTTACAATAGTGATAAAAAGGATAATGAAGGAGCCATGGCCGAGACATTTGATAAAATGAAAGGCAAGGAAAAAAACATAACCGTTGATATGAATGGTAAAATAACTAAGCAAGACAATAATACCGAAGAAAGTTCTTCGGCTGCCATGATGGGTATTCCCAATGAAGACCTCACTTTTTTAAGCAATAAATTTATTGGCAGAGAAGTAAAAACAGGCACAACCTGGTATGATTCAACATCTTCTTCATCGGGAAACAAAATGTCAACCACCACTTTTGGCAACTACACCATACAGGCGGTTAATAACGGAATAGCAACGATTGCATTTGCAGGAAAAACAAATTTAACAGGCACCATGGAACAGATGGGTCAGGAAATGGCTCTATCCTCAACCAGTAAAGTTACATCGCAATACGAAGTAGATATAGCTACCGGGCTTATCAAAAAAAGTATTCAAACCTCAGATGGTACCATGAACATAGAGGCCGGAGGCATGAGCATTCCTGCTACTACCAAATCCACAATAACCATGGTTGCAACGCAACTTTAATCGCTAAGATTCTTATTTCTTTTTCAGGCGAGTCTCTGCACAGGCTCGTGTGCTTCTGTCCCAGTGAGGTTTTCACTGCATAAGGCTACATAAGGGATTCTCTTACCTGAAACCCCGATGTTTTGTACTGCTGAAAATTAAAACTGCCACTCCGGAAATTAAATAAACAACTGCGGTTACATTAAAATCTCAAAGCAAAAAATCAGTGAAAGAAATTTTTTTCTAACAACCACCAGCATCGGGTTTCGCAATATCAGTATAATTGTATTTGGGGCTTTAGGGCGAAAACCCCGCTTAGACAAAAAGATAAGGCTT
>JAYUZB010000027.1:0-2964 GCA_043752185.1 Chitinophagaceae bacterium | reverse complement strand
TTTGGGAAAGCGACCCCAGCGGCATTCAGATTGGTATTGCAGCCCGTGGACTAAGCCCCAACCGTAGTTGGGAATTTAACGTTCGCCAAAACGGTTATGATATTGCAGCCGACCCTTTTGGGTATCCTGAAGCCTATTACAATCCCCAATTGCAGGCAGTTCAAAGAATTGAAATAGTAAGAGGACAGGGCTCATTGCAATATGGCCCACAATTTGGCGGACTGGTGAATTATATTTTGCGTAATGGAAGTGAGCTTAATAAATCTTTTGAATTTGAAACACAACAAACCGTTAGTAGCAATGGTTTATTCAACAGCTACAATGCTATTGGCGGAAAGAAAGGAAAAACTCATTACTATACTTTTTTTGACCATCGTAATGGTGATGGCTGGCGACAAAACAGCCGCTATTATACCAATGCCGGTTATGGTACAGTAACCTATACTTTTAGTTCTAAATTTTCATTAACGGCTGAAATTATGCGTTCGCATGTCCGCAGTCAACAACCCGGCGGGTTAACAGATGCACAAATAAAGCAGGATGCAGAACAAAGTTTTCGCAGCCGTAACTGGTTTGATATTACCTGGACAACACCGGCTTTAATTGCCAATTACCAAATAAACGAAAAGACCCGGTGGAATACAAAACTATTTGGCACTGCAGGTAACAGGAATAGTGTTGGATTTTTACAATCTATTACAACAAAGGACAGCATTAACGCAGCAACCCTTGCTTATAATAACAGGGTGATAAATCTTGACCAATACAGAAATTATGGATTAGAAAGCCGTATCATCACGGATTATCATTTCGGCAATATGAAAAATACTTTTTCGGGTGGCATCCGGTTATATAACGGTACTACTACAAGACAGGCTGATGGTACAGGAACTACAGGTAGCGGATACGATGTAACTGTAACAGGAAACTATCCCCGTGATATAAAATTTGAATCAACAAATGCAGCTGCTTTTGCAGAAAATATTTTTAGAATAACAGATAAATTATTAATTATTCCCGGCGTTCGATATGAGTGGCTGGAAGGTTCTTCTTCAGGCCGAAACGGATATACTTCAGGTGGTGCAGAAATAATATTGCAAAATATTACCCGAAGCAGAAGTTTTATTCTTGCAGGTATTGGTACAGAATACCATGTTACAAAAGCAACAGAAGTTTATGGAAATATTTCGCAGGCATATCGCCCTATTCAATTTGCCAATCTACAGGCGCCACCTACAACGGATGTAATTGACCCGGATTTGAAAGATGCCAAAGGATACAATGTTGATCTGGGTTATAGAGGTAAGGTGAAAAACTTTCTTCAGTTTGATGTAAGTTTTTTTTATTTACAATACAATAACCGTGTAGGCACTATTACACCAACAGGGGCAACCTACCGTTTAGTAACAAATGTGGGAGCCAGCACCAGTAAGGGTTTTGAAGGTTATATTGAATTTAATCCAGTAAGGGCATTCACCAAAAGTAAACATGCAGATTTAATTATTTTCGGCTCTTATGGTTACACAGATGCTAAATACAGCGGCAACCATAAAGATGCTAATACAAAAGGAAAGAAGGTGGAGAATGCACCTGCCAATATTTTCCGCGGTGGCATATCTGCCGGATATAAAGGTGTTTTATTAACAGCACAAATAAGTACAGTTGGAGAAACTTTTAGCGATGCTAATAACACTGTTGCTGCCTCTGCTAATGGCAATACTGGATTGATACCTTTTTATACGGTAACTGATTTAACAGCTACGTATAAATTTACTAAAGGTCTTAACTTAAAAGCAGGTGTAAATAACTTGTTGGATGAGATATATTTTACCCGCCGTGCTGGTGGTTATCCGGGGCCTGGAGCTTTGCCGGCAGACGGAAGAACTTTCTTTATATCAATTGGAGCAAAACTCTAAACGAAAAGCGGCAAAATTTTTACTGCCGCTTTCTAATCTTAAAAAAACTATTTACAGCAATTCTTCTTTCTTACAAAAAGGGATTTGAAAATTTTCCAGAAAAATGGCCCTATTGATTTTATTCCTGTCATTATAACATCGTTAATAACATAAACCCACTCATTCCAATCATCAGTGCATTTTCAATTATTGTAATGGTGCTCATGGGCAGGTTAAATACATCGCCCAGGCAAGCACATTTTATTTTTCGTTTATTCAGTACACTTTGCAAAACACCCACAATGCTTACCATCATTACCACAAAGGTAACGGCATTGGTAACAATAGGATTAAAACCTGTAAGAAACGCTATACCTAATGCTAATTCGATAAAAACATATACATAACTCCAGCTATTCCATTGTTTAGCTACTATATCGTACATGCTGTAGCTTTCTGCAAAACCTTTCAGGTTTAGTAATTTGAAAAATGAAAACACCAAAAAGAAACCTGCCATAAAATGATTCATCCAACGCATCCACAAAAAGCCGCCCTGCATAAATTCAACAAGCAGTGTAATGCCGGTGATATAAGCAAAAATTAACAGCACTGGTTTGTAGGTTACCAGCCAGTTTTTAGTCTGTTCTGAAACTTCGTTATGTTGCTCTGCACTAATGCTGTATTTGGCATCTAAAGCTTTTTGAAAATTGGATAAAGAAATATGTTTTTCCATGCTGATGGTGGCTGTTTGCTTTTCTTTAGATACTTGCACTTCTGTTACACCCGGCAGCATAAGCAGGCTACTTTTTACTTTTGCTTCGCAACTGCCGCAGGTCATTCCGGTAAGTTTATATGTATGTGTCATTGCGTATGATTTATGACACAAAGTTGCTGCAACAATCAGCAACAAGCATTACACTATTATGGGAAAAAGTTTTATTTAATTGTCAGACTTCATCCAGCGGCTTTCTGCTACCACCAATATTTTTAAACTCCCGGGGAGTAAGGCCGGTAACTTTTTTAAACTGGGTGGATAAATGTGAGGTACTACTGTAGCCTAAATCAAAAG
>JAYUZB010000026.1:0-37535 GCA_043752185.1 Chitinophagaceae bacterium | reverse complement strand
TTAATAATAAAGCCGCCTGGGAAACTCCCGGGCGGCTTTATTATTATTAATTAATTAATGGTATATAATTATGCTCTTGGTGCCAATTATCTGGTCATCGCTATCAACTACGCTAACCGTATATTGTCCTGCTGCTGCACTTCTCAAATCTACATCCATTCTTGTATACGGCGCACTGGTTATCTTACGTTCCAAATATACTCTCTGTCCTCGTGCATTATGTACAAGTACTGATATCTGCTTACCCTGTTGATTGTAGACCCTTACCTGGAACTGGCCTCTACTTGGATTAGGGAAGACAAACACTAAAGCTGAACCTTCAGCTATGATTGTTACATCATTAGATAGTGCTGTACAACCTGCCCCTGTAGTTGCTCTGGCTGTATAGGTTCCTAAATCGGACACGCTAACAAGCAATGTTAAGCCCGTTGCCCCGGGTACCACGTTACCGTTCCTGTACCAGGTGATAGTATTGCCTGCTGCCGGGGTAACTGTTGCTGTAAGCGTAGTTGTCTGGCCCGGTAACAGGGTTGTTCTTGGCGAAGCCGCTATTGAAATGGTTGGCTGTGCATTTACTGTTACTGTTACACTTGCACAGGTTGTGGTACAAGGACCCTCTGCCCTCATGAAGTAAGTAGTTATTTTTAGTTTGCCTTTTTAAAAAAATAAAAAAGACAACCTAAAAGATTGCCTTTAATTTATTAAAGTTTTTTGTTTGATATTATCTTTTTATAAAAAAGCAGATTCTTCAATACAAACAAAAAAACCGTCGGCTCTTTCTTCAATTGCAAATGTTTTTAAATAGTAGCCTTCGCCACTGATGTTTCTGCCATTTTTAAGGTTGAATTTATATTTATGTAAATGGCAAACCAGGTTTCCAAGCACATCTATATGGCCATCGGCTAATAATGCACCTGCATGGGGACATTTTTGGGTACAGGCAAAAACCTGGTCGTTGTGTTTGGCAATACATATTGTTTTACCATTGATATCAATTTCGGCAAGGCCATGGGCGTTGAAATTAATTTCGGAGATATTTGCCGCTATTTTATGCCAGGTTTGAGTAGAAGCCATTGATGTTTTTTTATTCCCTTCTCGCCTTCGCAAAGCTTCAGCGGAGCAAGGCGGGAATTATATATAGCCATCCCGATAGCTATCGGGACAGGCAGTTAAACATTTCATCAATAAAAAAACTCAGCCCTGTGCGGGTACCGTATTCTGTACATTTCCCTTACTTCATTCAAAATTGTCTGGCGCAGGTTATCGAGGTTGGTGCGTTCGGTAGCTGATATGAACACACAGTGTCCTTTGGTTTCATTTTGCCAGCGTTGTTTTAAATCATCCAGTATTTCAACTTTCACAGCAGGCTCCAGCCACTGATCAAATGCCTGCTCTTCGTATTTATCCATCTTATTAAAAATGGTAATTACCGGTTTATCGCCGGCCCCCAAATCGGCCAGGGTTTTATTAACCACGTTCAGTTGTTCTTCGTATTGCGCATGCGCAATATCCACCACATGTAACAGTACATCTGCTTCCCGTACTTCATCAAGCGTGCTTTTAAAGCTTTCAACCAGGTGGTGGGGCAGTTTTCTAATGAACCCCACAGTATCACTTAGTAAAAATGGCGTTTGCTCAAAAACCACTTTACGGGTTGTTGTATCCAGCGTGGCAAATAATTTATTTTCGGCAAAAACTTCACTCTTGCTTAAAATATTCATGAGGGTTGATTTGCCTACATTGGTATAACCCACCAATGCCACCCTGATGAACTCGCCGCGGTCTTTACGCTGGGTAAATGATTGTTTATCAATTTCGGCCAGACGTTTACGAAGCAACCCAATTTTATCCTTTACAATACGGCGATCGGTTTCAATTTCTGTTTCACCCGGGCCCCTGGTTCCTACACCGCCTCCCTGGCGTTCCAAATGCTTCCACATTCCTTTCAGCCTTGGTAAAATATATTGATACTGCGCCAGCTCTACCTGTGTTTTGGCTTGCGCTGTTTTGGCCCGGCTGGCAAAAATATCAAGTATCAAATCACTACGGTCAATGGTTTTAACGTTCAGCTCTTTTTCTATGTTCTGTATCTGTGAGCCTGTCAGTTCATCATCAAATATCACCAGGCTTATATTTCCTTTAAGCAGGATGTACTGTTTTATCTCTTCCAGTTTTCCTTTGCCTACAAATATCTTACTATCGGGATGAGGCAATTTTTGTGTAAACCTTTTTACGTCAACCGCACCGGCTGTTTCGGCCAAAAAAGCCAGCTCATCCAGATATTCGTTTACCATCGGTTCAGTTTGTTCCTTATAAACCAATCCCACCAGTATGGCCTGTTCTTCCTGCCTGATTATTTTTTTAGCTTCTATCAATATTGCTTTTTTATAGTTGAGAAGACAAAGGTATTAAAAACCAAAGCGTTCCGGGTGATATCCGGAACGCTTTCTTTAACATTATTCTCAGTTTTTTGATCAGTTTTTTAATACAGACGCTGAAAGCCATTTGGCCATTTCGGGGCATGCTTTATATTCATCGTCTATCAAAATATGATAGGTAGTTACTTTTTTATTAAACCACTGCTCAAGTACTTCATTCTTTTTTTCTTCCAGGGCCCGTTGTGCAATACGGTTATAATCATCCTTTAAATTTTCTCTGTGAGGTTCGGTTCTGGTTTTTAAATACACAATGCGTACCCCTTTTTTCCCACGCTCATCAGTATATTCGGCAGGATGTGAGTATTGCCCTACAGTAAGGTCTTTTAACATAGCAACCATATCCTTGTCAAGCTGGTCGATGGTTACATAGGTACTTCCATCTCTTCCTGTAACTTGCCCGGCTGTAAATTTGCTTTGTTCATCATCGCTGAACCTGGCAACAGCTGCGCCAAAATCCATTTTACCAGCAACCAACAGATCCCGGATTGAATCCAGTTTTTTGCTGCCTTCTTTCATTTCATAAGATGTAACCTGTGGAATGAGCAGCAAATGCCTTACAGAAGCATCATCGCCGGCACGGCTTATCAACTGCATAATATGATAACCAAACCTGGTTTTAAACGGATTAGAAACCTGCCCAGGTTTTAAGGTAAAAGCCTTACCCAACCATACCGGATCAAGTTCTTTTGAATAACGGTTAACGTCATATTGTCCACCGGTTTCTTTACTACCGGGGTCCATCGTGTAAATACTTGCCAAGGAAGCAAAATCTTTTTTCCCGGATTCTATCTGTTCTTTAAATTCTTTTAATTGCTGAAGTGCATATTCTTCGGCATCACGATGGGCTTTGGGGTAAATAACAATCTGGCTTATTTCTACTTCGCTTTCGTACAGGAATAAACTGTCTGTAGGAATTTTAATAAAATATTCGTTTACCTCTTTAGGAGTGATGCGTACATTTTCCACCACTTTATTTCGCATGGCTTTTGCAAGCTCCTGGTCACGTATGGGTTCTCTAAAATCTTCTTTAAGCTGGTATATGGTTTTTCCGGCAACTTTTTCCAGTTCATCTTTAGAACCAAACTGGGCTATAAAGCCTCTTATTCTGTTGTCAATAATGGTTTCCACCTCTTCATCGGTAACAGGCAGCGAATCTTTTTGAGCCTGCAAAACCAGTGCTTTAATTCCCATAGCCTGTTCCAGCATCGCACAGCGGGCATTTGCTGGTATTTCAATATTCTGGCGTTGCATATCAATGATGCTGTTATCAATATCGCTTTTTAAAATAACCTTATCGCCCACAACAGCAACAATCTTATCGGCTACAATTTTCTTTGGCTGACTGTTTTGCGCCACTGAAGCTGAAATAAATCCGAAAGCCGTAATAAAAAATAGTAAATACTTTTTCATCAAAATAATTTTAATCATCCTGGTCTGCCTTCATGTAATCTGAGCCGGAAGAGCATCAAAAATAAACCACTGTTTTTGAACACTGCTTTCAGGGTAGTTCATTTAACAAAAGATTCGGAGTAGAGTTCTTAGTCTGGAGTCTGGAGTCGTTAGGAAAACCCATTACCCAATAGCTAGTGACTCCCGACTAATGACTAACGACTAATGACTTTCTTACAACGTACGCTTCACTTCAATTTCTTCAAATGCTTCTACAATATCGCCCACTTTTATATCGTTGTAGTTTTTTATAGTTAAACCACATTCCATACTGGAAGTAACTTCTTTTGCATCATCTTTAAATCTTTTCAAACTTCCCAGCTCGCCGGTAAATATTACAATACCATCCCTGATAAGCCTGATGCGGTTGTTCCTGGCCATTTTTCCGTCTAGTACAAAACAGCCCGCCACGCTGGCTTTATCAAATTTATACACTTCTCTAATCTCCACATTGGCCAGTATTTTTTCTTCAACACTTGGTTCAAGCATACCTTCCATCGCACTTCTGATCTCTTCAATGGCGTTGTAGATAATGGAGTATAATTTAATCTGTATAGCTTCCTGCTCGGCTAGTTTAGCTGCCTGCATAGATGGCCTTACATTAAAACCAATGATGATTGCATCGGATGCATTAGCGAGGGTAACATCACTTTCGGTAATGGCACCAACTGCTTTATGAATTACTTTAATTACAATTTCGGCTGTACTTAATTTTTGTAAAGAGTCACTTAATGCTTCTACCGAACCATCCACATCACCCTTAATAATTACATTCAGTTCTTTAAAGCTTCCCAGCGCCAAACGACGACCAATCTCATCAAGCGTAATATGTTTCCTTGCACGCATTCCCTGTTCACGCAAAAGCTGTCCACGTTTGTAAGCATTTGCCCTGGCATCACTTTCGTTTTCGTAAACTTTAAATGTTTCACCGGCCTGTGGTGCACCATTTAATCCCAATATTAGTACCGGGGTTGATGGAGGAGCTATTTCAACACGCTGATTCCTTTCATTATACATAGCTTTTACCTTGCCGAAGTTTTGGCCCGAAACGATCATATCGCCCACCTTTAAGGTTCCGTTTTGAACCAGTATGGTTGCAACATAGCCACGGCCTTTATCAAGCGTAGCTTCAATAACTGTACCGTTGGCTTCTCTTTTTGGGTTTGCCTTTAATTCAAGAATATCTGTTTCCAGTAATATTTTTTCCATCAACAGTTCAATATTCTGGCCGTTTTTAGCACTGATCTCCTGGCTTTGATATTTTCCTCCCCAGCTTTCAACCAGTACATTCATACCAGAAAGTTGTTCTTTAATTTTCTCGGGATTGGCGCCGTCTTTATCCATTTTGTTAATGGCAAATATCATGGGTACATTCGCTGCCTGGGCATGCGATATGGCTTCTTTGGTTTGCGGCATCACCGCATCATCTGCAGCTACCACAATCACCGCAATATCGGTAACCTTGGCACCCCGTGCCCTCATGGCCGTAAAGGCCTCGTGACCGGGAGTATCTAAGAAAGTAATATTTCTGCCGTCGGGCAATGTTACTTCGTAAGCACCAATATGCTGGGTAATACCACCAGCCTCGCCTGCAATAACATTGGTGTTGCGTATATAATCGAGCAATGAAGTTTTACCATGATCTACGTGACCCATAATGGTTACAATAGGAGCCCTTGGTTTTAAATCTTCTTCATTGTCTTCTTCATCATCATTATCCAAATCACCGGCATCTTCCACACCTATAAATTCCACTTCAAAATTAAACTCACTTGCCACCAGTTCTATCACATCAGCTTCCAGGCGCTGGTTAATGGAAACCATGATGCCCAGATTCATGCACTTGCTGATAATATCTGCAAAGCTTACATCCATCAAACCGGCAAGCTCGCTTACCGAAATGTATTCTGTAACCTGCAGCTTGTTGCTTTCTTCACCAGTACCTGCCTGTTCAGCATGCTCATCTCTTTTTGCTTTACGGTATTTAGCTTTTAAGCTTTTTCCGCGGCCGCCGGCACCGGCAAGTTTTGCCTGTGTTTCTTTTAGTTTATCCTGAATTTCTTTTGCGTCAATTACTTTGTCTTCTCTGCGTCCGGTTCCTGGCGTGCCTGTTGCCGGCCTGTTAAACCTACCTCCACCGGCCCTGTTTGATGCACCGGTTCCTGTTGTGCTTCCGCCCGGTCTTCTGTTTTGAGTTGAAGGTTGAGCCTGCGGAGCTGTACCTGGTTTCTTCTCCATTGGAATGCGCTTGCGCTTACGCTTTTCGTCAATTCCACCTTTTTTGGGCCTGGTATCATTATCAACAGGTAATTCAATTTTACCCATGATCTTAGGACCCTGTAATTTCTTAGCTTTTATATTTTCAATAACCGGAGCTGTGTCTTCTTCTTTTACTTCCGGAACAGCTTTTATTTCTTCTACTTTTACTTCAACAGGAATTGCTTTTTTAGTTTTTTCAACTTCAACCGGTATTTCTGCTTCCTTTATTTTATCCGTTGTTTTTTCTGTTGCCTTTTTTGCCGATTTTTTTGGCCTTGTGGAAGAATCTATTTTATCAAGGTCAATTTTATCAAGCACTTTAGGTGTTTCCAGTTCAGGTGCTTCTATTTTCGTTACTTCTGTTGTTTTTACTTCTTCTGCTTTTGCAATTTCCTTTACCGGTTCCACTACTTCAGCAACAACAACAGGTTCTACAGGCTTGGGTTCTTCTGCGGGTTTTACTTTTGTTTCCTTTTTAGTGAACGAAAGATCCTGCTCGTCTTTTTTCTTCTTGATATCGCTTGCGCTGGCTCCTTTGGGAAGATCAATCTGCATGGCTTTTTCATGCGCCACTTTATCCTGCTGAAACTCCGACTGCAAAATACGGTACATGGTCTCCGATAATTTTGTTGTTGGCTTCAATTCTTCATTGATACCCTTTGACACAAGGAAATCTATCAAGGTATTGGTACCTATATTAAATTCCTTGGCTGCAGCCATTAACCTTGGTGTTGCTATTTCTGACATTCTTTTTTTTGTTTGCCCGGTATTAAAAAGGGGGCTGATTTTTCTTTTGAGTATTCTAAATAAACCTTTGCTGTAATTTAAAATCCTGTTCTTATTCTTTTCCAAATTCTTCAGTCAATATTCTTCTTACTTCTTCAATTGTTTCTTTTTCCAGGTCTGTTCTGCGTTCCAGTTCTTCGGCTGTTAATTCCAATACTGAACGGCCGGTATCGCAACCCACTCTTTTCAACTCATCAATAACCCATGATTCGATTTCATCTGTAAATTCATCCAGGTCAATATCAAATTCTTCAACTTCACCTTCGTTATCGCGGAACACATCAATTTCGTAACCAGTTAACTCGCAGGCCAGTTTAATATTTACACCTCTGCGGCCAATGGCCAGCGATACCTGATCGGGTTTTAAATATACATTAGCGTGCATTTTTTCATTATCCAGTTCCATACTGGTAATTTTTGCAGGCGTTAATGAACGTTGTATCATTAACTGTGTATTGCTGGTCCAGTTTATAACATCAATATTTTCATTCTTCAATTCACGCACTATACCATGAATACGGCTACCTTTCATACCCACACAGGCACCAACCGGATCAATCCTGTCGTCGTAACTTTCTACAGCTACTTTTGCCCTTTCTCCCGGATCACGAACAATCTTCTTAACAACAATCAAGCCGTCAAAAATTTCAGGGACTTCAATTTCCAGTAATTTTTCGAGGAAAGAAGGGCTCGTTCTTGATATGATAATAATAGCCTGGCTGTTTTTTAATTCTACTTTTTTTACAACACCACGTACACTTTCACCTTTCTTAAAATAATCGGTTGGTATCTGTTCAGATTTTGGCAGCAACATTTCATTACCTTCTTCATCTAGCAGCAACACTTCTTTTTTCCAAACCTGGTAAACTTCGCCACTTACAATTTCTCCAACACGTTCTTCATATTTTTTTATCAGGATGTTTTTCTTCAGATCGTTGATACGTGCAGCCAGTGTTTGTTTGCCGGCTAAAATTGCACGGCGGCCAAATTCTTTCTGAATATCCACTTCTTCGTATAGTTCTTCCCCAACTTGGTAATCAGGCTCAATTTTAATGGCATCTTTGTACTCAATTTCGGTAAGGGTGTTATACAGATCATCATCATCAACAATAGTACGGCGACGGAAGATCTCCAGATCTCCCTTCTGATCGTTTACAATTACATCGAAACATTCGTCACTTCCGTATTTTTTGCGGATGAGTGTTTTAAACACATCTTCCATAACCTTCATCAGGGTAGGCCGATCAATGTTTTCCGCATCTTTAAATTCCTGAAAGGAGTCAATTAAATTAATACTTGCCATATTCCGCTCCGGCTACTTTCCCGATAACTATCAGGATTTTTCCCCGCCGGGGTTGGGGTTTTATTTAATAATTAAAACTTTATCTGCACTTTGGTTTGCTTAATAGCATCAAAAGGTATTTCATCTGTTTTCACCATTGCTTTCTTCCCTTTTCCTTCTGTGTATTCTATTGTTACATTTTCATCAGTAACCGCTGTAAGTTTTCCTTCTTTTTTGGCATCGTCATTCATTATCAGTTCCACATCCCTGCCAATATTTTTTTGGTATTGCCTAAGCAGTTTTAGTGGCTCGTCCAATCCTGGGCTACTTACCTCCAGTGAGAAATCACCTTCGGGATACATGCCCATTTCTTCTATAATTTTATACAGTGCCCGGTTTATTTTGATACATTTATCTATACCCAGTCCGCTATCGGCATCTAAATATATTTTAAAATTATTGGTTGGTTTTATTTTTATGGAAATCAGAAAAATATCATCACTCAATAATGGTGTAATCAACTTTTCAATCGCCTGTATTTGTGTGTCCTGAGTCATGATAAAAGAAGAAGGGAACGCCACCGTTCCCTTCAATTGCTTCTTTGTCTGGTGCAAATATACATAATGAAGCTGTAAATGCCAAAATGTATATGTCTTATCTACCTTTTTACCGTTTCTAAAATTTAACAGGCTTCAATTTAATAGATTAATAACTTTGTGCCATGGGCATAATAAGAGTAATAATTGAACTGCTTGCATTGTATCTGGTTTACAAACTGATTTTTGATTTCATTATTCCTGTATACAACACCACCAAACAGGTTAATAAAAAGATGGGTGAAATGCAGAGCAAAATGAATGATCATTTCAATCAGCAGGAATCAACCACAAGTAATTCTACAGAAAAAACTACCAAGCCTGCCAGCAAAGATTATATAGAATTTGAGGAAGTGAAGTAGGTGCAGTTGGCGGTGGGCAGTTGGTATTCCAGTTTAAAGTGATTTTATTTCCAAAAACTCTATTCTTTCTGTTGATAAAAGATGATGGGTTTTAAATCCCAGTTTGTGTGCAGTTTCAATGTTTATAAGTGTGTCATCGATAAAGAGCGTTTCTGTTGCTAACAGGTTTTCATCTTTCAATGCAAACTCAAAAATTTCTGCACCTGGTTTTCTCAAACCCACTTCATTACTATACCAGGCTTTATTGAAATATGCATCCAGCAAGGGTTTACCGGTTTGTTTGGTAAATAGTTTTTTAAAGTAAGTTAAGTGAATACTGTTGGTATTGCTTAGCAAGAATAGTTTATAATCGGCAGCCAATTTCTCCAGCAATGCAAGGCTTTCGATCCTGAAATTTAATATAAGTGCATTCCAGGCTTGATCAATTTCTGCTTCTGTAATTTCTATTGTAGTACGCTTTTTTAGGGCTGCATAAAAATCTGCTTCGGTTAAGTGGCCGGTTTCCAGTTTTGCAAACAACTCATCTGCCTTAAACTGCGAAAACATCGCTTCAAAATTGTTTAATCCCAGCTTTTCAAAGGCATTAATGCTTCTTTGAAAATCCAGATCCAGTAGAACTCCCCCCAGATCGAAAATTATATTTTTTGTTTTTGCCATAATATTAAAAAAGCGTTCCGGCTTTTCGGAACGCTTTGTGGGCCCACCTGGGCTCGAACCAGGGACCACCTGATTATGAGTCAGGTGCTCTAACCAACTGAGCTATAGGCCCTTTCTTCGGTTTAAATTGAAGAATAAGGCTGCAAATATAATCAAACCGAGTTAATTTAACTGACGTTAAAAAAATTCGTCCTCATGGTATATCAGGTTGCAGGATATTTGAGTTTGAGTTTTTCAGAAATTGCCGGGTATTTTTTAAGATCAGTAATATATTTTTTACTCTTCATTCCTTTGATATGCTTTTCAATCTTAAATGCTTGGTTCATAGTGTCGCACTCTATTTCAAAAAACAGCTCCCAATCTTGTGTTTTAGTTGTAAAATTACTTTCGTAATATTTATCAAGATGCCTTTCTAACCTATTTTCAATAGCAATTGTTGTTGCACCAGTGTAAAACTGATTACATGACGGACTGTATAAGATATAAACAAAGGGCATGAATTAATATGCAGATATTATAAAACCTAATTCCTTTATAATTATTATCAGGATCTGATATGAGTTAGGTGCTCTAACCTCCCGATAGCTATCGGGAAAGCTATAGGCCCTTTCTTCAGTTTAAATTGAAGAATAAGGCTGCAAATATAATCAAAGCTGTTTAATTTAACGCTTCATTAAATTATTTGCCGTTAATTTGCAGCTTCAAAATTACTTATGAAGAAATTATTATTTATTGTTTTTGCTTTTGTAACCGTAACAGCAGCCAATGCTCAAAATAAAAAAAAGATTGGAGGTTTTATGAACAGGACTGGCGACCATTTGATGCTTCAGTTAACCAGCGACCGCTGGACAGGAGCGCCAGACAGCATTAAGAACAGAATGAATGGTTTTGCCAGGGGCTGCAATGTATATATAATGCTTGACCAGCGTTTTAAAGGTGCTCCACAGTGGAGTGTTGCCTTTGGTGTGGGCGTGGGTACCAGCAGTGTGTATTTCAGGAATATGGTTGTTGATATAAAATCGAAAACAAATAAACTGCCGTTTAATGTTGTTGACAGTGTAGATCATTTTAAAAAATACAAACTGGCAACTTCTTTTTTGGAGATACCATTAGAGCTACGCTTTACACTTGACCCGGCAAATGAAATGAAAAGTATCAAATTTGCTGTTGGGGCAAAAGTGGGCACGCTTTTAAATGTACATACCAAGGGCAAAACCTTATTGGATAAAAATGGCAGTACTATAAACGCTTATGCTGCTAAAGAAACCGGTAAAGGATTTTTTAATTCTACCCGCCTCGCTGCTACTGCCAGGATTGGTTACGGCAATTTTTCTTTGTTTGGCAGCTACCAGTTTAATAATATTTTTAAAGATGGCGTAGCGGCTGATATGAAACTTATACAGCTTGGTTTAAACTTTAGCGGACTATAACACGCCTTTATATAAATTAATTTTTAATCCCCACTACAACATTGTGGGGATTTTTGTTTGCAGCAACTTTGTAAAACCTTAACTTTGCGCCTCTCCCGATAGCTATCGGGACCACAACATGAGCGACGAAATTAAACACGAATGCGGCCTTGCTCTCATTCGTCTTCGAAAGCCTTTCAGTTATTATCAGCAGCAATATGGCACCGTAATGTATGGCCTTAACAAGCTTTACCTGCTTATGGAAAAGCAGCATAACCGTGGCCAGGATGGCGCCGGCATTGCCGCAGTTAAATTAAATACCGAACCTGGTTACCCCTTTATGCACCGTTTGCGAAGTGGTGCCAACCAGCCTATAGCCGATCTTTTTGCACAGATAGGCAAAGAATACAATGAAGTAGAAAAATATCAACCCGATATTAAAAACCACCCCGGCCTTATGAAGGGGCACCTTAATTTTTTAGGCGAAGTTTTATTGGGCCATTTGCGATATGGCACACAGGGTAAAAACAATGCAGAGTTCTGCCATCCATTTATAAAACGACATACCATACCTTCCCGAAACCTGGCATTGGCAGGTAATTTTAATCTTGTAAATACCGAAGAGCTTTTTGCATTGGTAAATATTGATCCGGGAGAGTTTCAGCGCCAAAGCGACCTGGCAGCTATGATGGAAGTTTTGTATCATTTTTTGGTAAAAGCTGATGAAGCTTTTCCTGGTGAGATGGATATAACAAAGGTTTTAAAAAAAGCCGTTCCCTTGTTTGATGGCGGCTTTATTTTTAGTGGTATGCTTGGCAATGGCGATGCTTTTGTAATGAGGGATGCCCATGGAATACGCCCCGCTTACTACTATATAAACGATGATGTGGTTGTGGCCGCTAGCGAAAGGGCTGCCATACGCACTGCTTTTCATTTAGAAGAAAATGAAGTGCAGGAGTTGATGCCGGGTAATGCACTGATTGTGAAAGCTGATGGAAGCTACTCATTAGAGCAGATTATAGAACCTAAAGAAAGAAAGGCCTGCAGTTTTGAACGTATTTATTTTAGCAGAGGCAGTGATGAAAAAATTTACAGAGAAAGAATTAAATTGGGCTATCTTTTAAGTGACCGGGTTTTAAAAGCTATTGATTACGATTTAAAGAACACTATTTTTTCTTTCATACCCAATACTGCAGAAACGGCTTTTTTTGGATTAATTAAAGGAGCCGAAGATTACCTGAATAAAATAAAGATAGAGCGCATATTAAGCTGGGACAAAGATTACGATGCAGAGAAGCTTACTGAAATGATCAACAGGAGAATCCGCATTGAAAAAATTGCCATTAAAGATGTGAAGCTACGTACTTTTATTACCGAAGACAGCAGCCGTAACGAAATGGTGCAGCACGTGTACGACATAACCTACGGCACCGTAAGAAAAAACATTGATACCCTGGTGGTGATTGACGACAGTATTGTACGAGGCACCACTTTAAAAGAGAGTATCATCCGTATGTTATCAAGGCTGGAACCTAAAAAAATTATTGTGGTTTCATCGGCTCCACAAATACGTTACCCTGATTGCTATGGTATTGATATGAGCAAGATGGGCGACTTTATTGCTTTCAGGGCTGCAGTTGAATTAATGAGTGACACTGGCCAGCAGCACATTTTAGATCAAATGCTTGATAGATGTAAAGAGCTACAACGTAATAACCAACTGCATACAGAGAATATTGTGCAGCAGCTTTACAAAACATTTACACCCGAAGATATTTCTGATAAAATTGCACAACTGATAACTGCAGCTGATATCACCACTCCGGTAAGTGTTATTTATCAAACCATTGAATCACTTCACGAAGCATGCCCTACCAATTTGGGCGACTGGTATTTTACCGGTAAATATCCCACCCCTGGCGGTAACCGTGTTTGCAATAAAGCTTTCATGAATTACATGGAAGGTAAAAATGTAAGAGGGTATTAAGGAATTGAAGATTTTAGATTGTCTTATTTTAGATTGAAGGAGCTACTTTCAGCGTTCAGTCATTTCATTTTTCTCTTCCTCAATTAAAAATTTCATCTAATAATCCCGCTAAATGAACTCCTCCTTTTAATAATTGCTGATTAACTACACCTATAAATTTAAAATTATAATCGTAACTCAAATTTGAATCTGGTTTTGTATCAGCATAAATTTTTTCTGTATGTTGATACGATTGCCAGATCCAGTCACTAACAGGTTCTGCCTGCCATTCTTTCCTCAGCGCTTTGGTTGTGTAGTTTATAGAAGATGCATATTCGGTATAACTCAACTGCTGAAAGTCAATCAGCTTCGAATCCCACACTGTATGCAGGTTTGAAGGATCTTTAAACCAATTTACTTTTACATTATTTCCACCTCGGTCTTCAACCCTGCCAATATGCATGGGCTGATGTATATCACCAACAATATGAATCAGCAGTCTCAGGTACAAAACTTTTTTATCCTGTTCCAGCTCCTTATTTTTTAATTGCGTTGATAGCCAGTTTATTTTTGTGTAAGCATCTGTGACTGTATCCGTGGCTAAATGATTTTTGAGCTGTGTTTCGTTAAGTCCACTTTTTAAATTAATATAATGCCAGGTGTCAAGATATTTATATGCCGGATCTGATTTTATAAAATCGGGCCAGTTACTTGCCATAGCAACCGATTCGTTACCCAGTATTTTAAAAATTTCACGCTTGGTATTTTTAGAAAGATAGGAGTCTGCAATCTGGCCCACAATGCGATGGCCTAAAACACCCCACGCCATGCTGCAAAATGGCAGGTACACAAATAAAAAAAGTAGTGTTGCTTTTTTAAACAGGTTAATCATTTTTATAAAATTTGAATTGTAAAGCTAACTTAATGCCGCAGAATATATTCCGGCTTATAAAAAAATTATTCAATTATTTCAAACAACAGCAGCTGGCTTTTTTCTATAACATTAAAATTATTATCGGCAATAAACAATAAAGTCTTATGGCCGTTTGGCAAAACGGGCCCAAATGTTACGCCTTCAATATTATCTGTATAAATACCAAGGCCGTCCATATTTAAAAGCAGTGTTTTATTTACCTGCGTAAAGGAATGTTTGTCTTTTAAAGTCATCGAACTTATATCGGTAGAAGCATTTAAATCAGCAATAAAAAGCCTTATTGTACTGGGCAATCTTCCTGTTGAGAAGGAACGTTCTACAACGAGTAATTTATTATTGCCCAAACTCAGAATATCCGGAACTCCGTTGATCTTAAATTCATTTTCTGGCTTTGCAGGATAAGCCACCGGCTCTAATTTATAAGCAAACTGAGCTGTACTTTTTTTTGTTGCCACATCAAATTTAATAATCCTTATAAATGCATTATTTTCTACAACATCTGCCCGGGGGCCGTCTTCATACAATGGCTCTTCAACACTTACATAAAGTGTTTTATAACTATCGGCAAAACTCATTCCTTCAAACACGCCATTTCGCCTTGGGCCATTTTCAATTGCTTTCATTTTAAAAACAGGTGGTAAAGCAAAGCTGTCAATATATTTTCCATTGGGGCGAATTATTAAAACCGAAGGATCAATCAGCACTGTATCATTTGCTTTTACAATTCTTTCCCCTTCGCTGCTCCATACCAGGTAATTGCTTTGTGGATTGTATCGTATTGCTTCCGGATCGGGTGTTTTAGGCCGGTTATGTTTATTATCCGGGTAAACATCTCCATTAGGTTGAAGCATATAACTTACTTCGGCAAAAGCAACACTATCAATACCTTTTTGTGTAATGAATATTTTAGCGATGTAAAAACGGGCAGGATTCTTTTCACTTCTATCGTCGCACACCAGGTAATACAAATCTTTTTTTGCATCGTAATCAATACCTGACAAACCACCAACTACAGTATTTTTATATTTCAGGTTAAACGGTATGTTATATGTACCCAGGTATTTTATACTATTGATATTGGCTGATGACTGAGAAAGTTTTTTAGTTGTTGAGCAAGAGAATGAAACAAATACCCCTGTAATAAAAAGTAATCCCCTGAAATTGAAATAGTGCATACACTTGTTTGCGTGTAAAATATGAAAAGTTTAGAGTTATAATTCTGCTTTTAGAAAAACTTTTTTTATATTTAAGAACCCTTGCTGATTATGCAGTTTGATTAAGTAAATCTGAACATCTAAAAACAAGCGCTTGAAAAACCTTTTTATTATCCGCCATGCCAAAAGTGATCAAAGTTTTTTTGGCAACGATTTTGAGCGCCCCCTTAATGAAAGAGGAAGATCAGATGCGCCTTTAATGGCAAAAAGGTTGTTAGATAAAAAGTATACAATAGATGCATTGGTTTCCAGCCCCGCCACAAGGGCAAAAAAAACAGCAGAATTGTTTTCAGAAACATTAAAAATGCCTGCTGCGGAAATTATTTTTATTTCCGCACTATACCATGCTTCCGCTGAGGTATTTTATGAAGTGGTTTCGGGTTTACCGGATGAGCTGAACACGGTTGCCGTTTTTTCTCATAATCCTGGTATTTCGTATTTTGTAAATAGCCTGAACACCAGTACAAAGATTGATAATATGCCAACCTGCGCTATGTTTGGAGTTTCTGCTGATATAGCTGCGTGGTCTGACTTCAATAAAGCAAAAAAAGAATTTTTATTCTTTGACTATTCAAAAAATGTGTTTTAGTACTGTTGAGAAAGTATAAATTTTATAAGCACAACCAAACAATTGGTTTTTTCGTTTGTAGTTGAAGTTGATTAATATTACAGCATAAAAAAAAGGTATTTTACTGTTTCAATAACTAATTATGAAATTATTATTTGTTTTTGCATCGCTTTTTATTTCAATTTCCGGAATTTGCCAAAAGAATGATTACTTGATTAAAAATAATGGAGATACCATTTGGGGCGAAATAAACTTAAGCAATAAAATTTTTTATGTTGCTGGTAAAGCTGAAACGGTAATAAATGCAGAAGATGTTATCAAAATTAAAATCAAAAAGTATAAGGGTAATACCGTAGTTCGCTGTAATTTGCTTACCTATAGCGACAATTTAAGTGACCTGCAAATTGACGTCATAAATAAAGGCTCAATAGATACGGTTATGATTCTTGATGAGATTTACAGTACCTCAAAAATGATTTTATTTTATACAACAGCTAATGATAAGACGCCTTACTACTTTTATAAAACTCCCACAGATACCAAACCGATACAGCTCGTTGTTCGTTATTCCCTGCAGGGTGGGCTTACTAATTATGGCAACGACCGTGGGAGGTACAGGGGAGAAAGATCTTTTGTAAGTATTACTGAAGATAAGGGCTATGTGAACCAATTATTTGCAATCATGGGAGATTGTAAAAAAATTTCGCAACCTATGTGGGAGCTACTTTCTTATCGCAATTACAGCCTGAAAAAAATAATCAAAACTTATAACAAATGTAAGTAAAGGGCATATTCTTTAAAATGCCATGGTGTCTTGCTGTGTCTTTTTTATATTAATATTCTACATTTTTCAAACACTTTTAAGCTGCTTGTTTGCCAGAAAAACTCCAGCAAAAATAAGTACCGCTGCCAAAATTTTATACAGCTCCAATTGTTCGTGTAAAAAGAACATAGCAATTAGTGCTGCAAAAACAGGCTGCGTATAAATATAAAACCCTGCAACCGAAGGACCCAGTATTTTTATTCCATACAAATTAAATAAATAGGCCAGGAAGGTACCGGTTATGACAATAAGCCCCATACTTGTAAAGTCCACAGTAGTATATCTTTGCCAAGGAATTTCTGTAAACTCTACCCAGCCAAAAGGAAGCACCAAAACAAGGCCGATTGTAAAAACCCATCTTAAAACAACTATTGCATTATATTTAACCATTAATGGTTTTACTATAATAAAATAAACAGTATAGGATATTGCATTAATGATGATAAATAAATCTCCCAACAAAACATTGTCGCCACTGCCGGTACTATCTTTTGCTAAAACCAAAACCAATGCACCCGAAATACCCAGTGCCAAACCAGTTACTTTTAAAATGCCCAGCCGCTCCTTTAAAATCCAAGCAGCTATAATTACAATTAATATTGGTGTTATGAGTAACAACAAAGCAGCGTGAATAGGATAGGTTAGCGAAAGCCCTTTAATAAAAAGTAATTGATTAATAGCAATTCCAGCCACGGCACACAGAAAGAGCCGCATCCTGTCCTGTTTATCTATTTTAATATCTACCGGCTTTAATAAATACAATACCCAGAATAGAAGTACGCTTACGCCAACCCTCACAACATTTAAACCGAAAGCCTGTACCAGGTTGTTGTTAGTAAGATGCTTTACAGCAGAAAGATTTATAGCAAAAAAGATGTTTGTAAAAACCAATGCTATATGCGCTATGCTCCTCTTGTTCAAATTGTTTTTTTATTAAGTAAAAGTAAGCCAATAAAAAAGCTATTGTGCTTTTACGCACAACAGCTTATACTTACTAACCCAATAAGTAATTTTTTTATCTGCTTTTAAGCCGACTGCATTTCTTTTATTTTTTCCCTGATCTTAGCTTCAATCTCATTAGCCATTTCCGGATTATCAAGCATTAATTGTTTTACCGATTCACGCCCCTGGCCAAGTTTATCGCTATTATAGCTGAACCAGCTTCCGCTTTTTTGCACAATACCCAGTTCCACACCCATATCAATAATTTCGCCCACTTTAGAAATACCTTCGCCATAAATAATATCAAACTCAGCCAGACGGAAAGGTGGTGCCACTTTATTTTTTACCACTTTTACCTTTACATGGTTTCCAATAGATTCTTCGCCATCTTTTATCTGTGCCATACGGCGAATATCCAAACGTACCGATGCGTAGAATTTTAATGCATTGCCTCCCGTTGTTGTTTCGGGGTTACCAAACATAACACCAATTTTTTCACGCAACTGGTTTATGAAAATGCAACAGCTGTTGGTTTTATGTATAGTTGCAGTTAATTTTCTTAATGCCTGACTCATCAACCTGGCCTGTAGCCCCATTTTACTATCGCCCATTTCGCCCTCCAGTTCACTTTTGGGTACCAGGGCCGCTACTGAATCTATAACAACTACATCTAATGCGCCTGAAAGTATCAGCCGGTCTGCAATTTCCAGCGCCTGCTCGCCATAATCTGGTTGAGATATCAATAGATTATCAATATCAACACCCAACTTTTGTGCATACACACTGTCAAAAGCATGTTCAGCATCAATAAAGGCACACATACCGCCCTTTTTTTGAGCTTCGGCAATTACATGTATAGCCAAAGTTGTTTTACCTGAGCTCTCAGGGCCATAAATTTCTACAACTCTTCCCTTCGGCAAGCCGCCAATACCTAAAGCCATATCCAGGCCAATAGACCCTGTTGAAATTACTTCCTGTTCTATAATTCCTTTATCACTCATCATCATTACCGACCCTTTGCCAAAATCTTTATCGATCTTGTCCATCGTTAATTTTAGCGCCTTAAATTTTTCTGTTTTTTCTAAATTTTCTGTTTTGCTCATTTTCTGAATTTTTAGTTGATGTATCTGGTTTTGCGTTGTAAATGTAAATTCGTAACCAAAGATAAGCGTTTAATTTTATTAACACTAATTATTTTAGTATTTTTTTGATAATTTATTTAGCTGCTAGAGATTACTTTAAAAAAAGACCCATCCCGAGGAATCGGGACGGGGATGTGTTCAAGCATGAGAAAAATCCACAAAGGAAAGATTCCCTTGTTCTCAAAAAGGTTCGGTGTTAAAAACGGGCCCGATAATTTGCATGATTTTCAGAAAGGCTTGCGTTTAGAATTAATAAACAAATAGAAGACAGTTTTTTGGAATAAAAAATACCTCAAAGTGGTAATAATGGGGGTAAAAACACCCTTTTTTGTGTATTTATTCAATATATATATAATGTATTGGCGATTTTTTTGAGTACATTCAATTTTTTATTAATGTTTTTTATGTCTGTTAATTCCTCATTTCTCTAATTCTTATTCTTTTCATTATTATAAGAATATACACCTGAGGTTTTAAATTAAAAGTGAATTTTTTAACCCAGGTTTACTATAAAAACGAAAGCCCTCCATCAGGAAGGCTATTCATTTTCAGGGTTTAATCCGTTTCAAGAAGCAGGATGCCTCTCTAAAGTGCAATTTGTTTTTCTTCTATAAGTTTACGAAGGTTTAATAAAGCATAGCGCATGCGTCCTAATGCTGTATTTACGCTGCAGTTCAAAATATTTGAAATCTCTCTGAATTTAAGATCGGCAAAATGCCTTAAAATAATGATCTCCCGCTGGTCTTCCGGAAGCAGGCATACTAGCTTCATGATATTCTCATTGCTTTGTGCTTTCATGATATTTTCTTCTGCGCTTGGTTCCGAAAAATTCAACACATCAAAAATGTCTGCGCCTTCACTTGTTCTGATAACCGGTTTTGATTTTATTTTCCGAAAATGATCAACACAAAGATTATGTGCTACACGCATGGCCCATTGCACAAACTTATTTTCTTCTTTATACTTTCCAGCCCTGAACGTTTCAATTACTTTAATAAACAGGTCTTGAAAAATGTCTTCGGCCAGGTATTTGTCTTTTACCAGCACATAAATTGATGTGTAAATTCGCACTTTGTGTCGGCCTACCAACACTTCCATAGCGTAGGAGTTTCCTTCTTTAAATGATGCAATAAGTTGTTCATCAGTTAGGGTAATTAGTTTTTTCATTATCAGGGTTTTTGTTTGGTTATTGGATAATTCTTGCACAAATATCCAACATCACATATCAATAAAACATAGTTTTATTCCTGAAATGTTGTAGTCTTTTTTCTAATAATAAACAATTAACAGGGGCTGTTAATTCAACACAATTTCCTTTTCTGTCATCATTTTTCTCAGGTTGTGTAGTCCAAGTTTCATACAGTCCAACGCCATACTCAGGCTGCACTTAAGCGTTTCTGCAATCTCATTATAGCTTAATCCGCCATAATGGTTCAGCAACATAACCTCTCTCTGGCTGTCGGGCAGCATATCAATCATGCTTTTAATTTTTCCATGACTTTCGTGATAGTTCCTAGCAGGCATTGCTGCTGGCATTGGAAAACTAATCTGTTCTTCAGGGTAATTTAAAACAAGGGCAAGGCTGGTTTTTCTTTTGTGTTCTATACAAAGCTGCTGGGCAATGCGACAGGCCCATTGTAAAAAATTACCTTCTTCTGCTGGTTTTCCGGCAATCATGTTATTAACAATGCAGATAAAAACATCCTGGAAAATTTCTTCGGCGGCATATTTATCCTGCACTATATTAAAAACGAAACTGTAAACCCTGTCTTTATAAAGTTCTACCAGGGTGGTCATAGCATTGGGGTCGCCATTGAGATAAAACTGGATAAGGGTTTCATCAGGCATGCTGGTTTGGTTGTTCATAGGAGTGTGTTTAATTGGTTTGGATATGGATTTTTCTGTAGTGCAAAGGTTCGCTAAATAAAGAAACGCAATTGTAGCTGTATTATTTGATTTGTTATAGTAAATATTCTATTTCCCTTTCTGTCGTGTAGAAAGCTGATACAAATTCTATAAGCCGCCTTCCGTACCTTCGCCTAATGAAGTATTTAGACGAACTGAACGAACCGCAGCGGGAGGCAGTAATGCATGTAAACGGACCCATCATGATCATTGCCGGCGCAGGCAGCGGCAAAACAAAAGTGCTTACCACACGTATTACACACTTAATGGCTGCACACAAGGTTGACAGCTTTAACATACTGGCACTTACTTTTACCAATAAGGCAGCGGCCGAAATGAAGGAAAGGGTTGAAAGAATTTTGGGCAATACCGAAGCCCGCAATTTATACATCGGTACTTTTCACAGTGTGTTTGCACGGATATTAAGGGCCGAAGCACCCAAGCTTGGTTACCCAAGCAACTTTACTATTTATGATACCGATGATGCAAAGAGTGTTGTTAAAACAGTCATCAACGAGCTGATGCTGGATGATAAGTTGTACAAACCCAACGTGGTTTATAACCGCATCTCATCTGCAAAAAACTCATTGATAGGCCCGGCAGAATATATGAACGACTGGGCATTGCAACAGGAAGATGCAAGGAGTAACCGCCCTGCTATTGGGCAGATATATGATGCATATAGCAAACGTTGTTTTAAAAACGGGGCCATGGACTTTGATGACCTGTTGTTTAAAATGTACATCCTGCTCAAGAATTTTCCGGATGCATTAAGCAAGTACCAGCGCAAGTTTAAATACATTATGATTGATGAGTACCAGGATACAAATACAGCCCAGTACGAGATCATTAAATTGTTAGGTGCCATGCATGAAAATGTTTGTGTGGTGGGCGATGATGCACAAAGTATTTACAGCTTTCGTGGTGCAACTATCGAAAACATTTTACAGTTTGAAAAAGATTACGACGAAGTAAAAGTGATAAAGCTGGAACAGAATTATCGCAGCACACAAAATATTTTACATGTTGCCAATGAGATAATCGGCAATAACAAAGGCCAGATAGAAAAAAAATTATTTACCGTTAACGCCGAAGGAGAAAAAATTTCCCTCGTACGCACCATGACGGATAATGACGAAGGAAAAATGGTAGCCGATACCATCCAGGAACAAAAACTGCGTAATCATTATTACAATAAAGATTTTGCCATACTGTACCGCACCAATGCACAGAGCCGCAGCTTTGAAGAAGCCTTGCGCCGCATGGGCATTGCCTACCGCATTTATGGCGGCATGAGTTTTTATCAGCGTAAAGAAGTAAAAGATTTTATTGCTTATTTAAGATTGGTTGTAAACCCCCGTGATGAAGAGGCATTAAAACGCATCATCAATTTCCCCGCCAGGGGTATTGGTAAAACAACTGTTGATAAAGCTGTATTATTTGCAAATGAGAATAACCTAACCATGTGGGATATTATGACCAATGCGGCCATGTATGGTTATAAAAGCGGAACATTGGAAAGCATCGACAATTTTGTTACGATGATAAAAATGTTCCAAAGCGAACTCACCAAAAAGAATGCGTACGACCTGGCAGTGATAGTTGGTAAAAGCACCAACATTGTTAAAGAATTATTTAATGATAAAACAACCGAAGGTTTAGCCCGTTACGAAAACGTGCAGGAATTATTAAACTCGATTAAAGAGTTTACCGAAACGCCCATGAATGAAGAAGATGGCGAAGTAGGAGACAAAAGCCTGGGTGCTTATTTACAACAAATTGTTTTATTAACCGATGCTGATGGAGAAGATAAAGAAAACCAGGATGTGGTAAAACTGATGACGATACATGCTGCGAAAGGTTTAGAATTTCCTGTGGTGTTTGTGGGTGGATTGGAAGAAACACTTTTTCCAAATGCCATGAGCATTAATACAAGAGAAGAACTGGAAGAAGAACGCCGTTTATTTTATGTGGCCATCACCCGTGCAAAAAACAGGTTGTGGCTGAGTTATGCCAATGCACGTTACAGGTTTGGGCAATTACAACAAAATGACCCAAGTCGTTTTCTGGAAGAAATTTCGGAAGATTATGTAGATAAAAGTTATGCCGGTGGCGCCAATTCAAACAACAGCGGCTGGAACCAGGGTGGTGCAAGAGAAAGAATGCAACGCAATTTTGGCAATGGCGGTTTTAATGCAACCCAGCGTGCCGAAAAACAGTATGGCGCACCTCCGGCAAAAAAGCCAGCAGAAACATTTTATACAAAACCTGCCACCAACAAAGCCATAGAACATACTCCATCCGAAAATTTTGAACCCAGCGACACCAGTAATTTACAAGTAGGTAATAAAGTAGAACATTTAAAATTTGGTTTTGGCGAAGTGATGAAAATGGAAGGGGCAGCACACAATCCCATTGCCACCGTAAATTTTGATTTGAATGGAGAGAAGAAGATTATGTTGAATTATGCAAAGCTGCGGATTGTGGAATAGCCGATGACTAAAACTCTTTTATATATCAGGTTGCGGCAATTTAACAGAGAGGCAAATGGGCTTGGTTTATATTTATTTGTATTTATTGCTATAGCTGCTGTTCTTTCTTTTTTTACTTATAGTCAATTTAAAAACAATACAGATGCCTGGTACATCGTTGTGCTGCTGTCAATAATTTGTTTGGGCATTCAATACAACCGCAAGGATAAAGAATTTATTTACAAGCAACTTGATAAACCACATTTCCAGATATTTTTGGAGTATGTTTTTTTAACCTTGCCTTTTTCAATAACGAGTCTTATTACTAAAAACTGGTTTTGCTTTCCCCTATTGTTATTGGTACTAATTTGTATACCGTTATTAAGATTTCAGTTTAAGCACCGGACTGTATTTAAAAATTTATCGGCTGTTATACCAGCTTCAAATTATGAATGGATAAGCGGAATCAGAAAACAATATATTCCAGTTATCTGTTTATACCTGCTTGCTTTAGTTTTTTGCTCGGTTAGAATACTGCCGCTTGGTTTGTTGTGGTTTCTTACAATTATAATATCCTCCTTTCATTTGGAAAATGAGCCCGTTCATATTTTAAGAGCCGGTAACAAAACCGCCCGGAAATTTTTATCAGACAAAATAAAGATCAACATTAAGTACATACTTATTCTTTACAGTTTACCGGTAATTATTAACGCCGTTTTTGTCTGGGAGTTTTTAATAATAACACTGTTGTTTATTCCTGTTCAAATAGCCCTGCTCTGTTTTGCAGTTAATTTAAAATATAGTACTTACAAACCTCAAACAAATTTATTAGGCAATAATGTGGCATTTTCAATTATTGCCATGCTTTCGGCTATGCCTTATTTTTTGCCAATACCTGTTATACTTTCAATTGTTTATTTTTATAAAGCAGAAAGTAACTTAAAAACTTATTTACATGATTAATGTACAAAACCTGTCAGTTTGTTTTAATAACCTTGAGGTTTTGAAGAATATCTCTATTGATTTTGAAGAAGGGCTTGTGCATGGAATTGTTGGATTGAACGGTGCCGGCAAAACAACTTTTTTCAATGTTTTTGCTAAAATGCTAAAGCCCGATTCGGGAGAGATTAAGCAAAATGAATCTGCACTTACCATTAAAGAAACGGCTTATCTTGAAACCAATAACTTCTTCTTTTCAAGGATTACCGGCAATGAATATTTAAAAATATTTAAGCAAACAAATGCCGGATTTAACCTGGCGGTTTTGCAGGAATATTTTAAACTTCCGTTAGATGAACTCATCGAAAACTATTCAACAGGTATGAAGAAAAAACTGGCCCTGCTGGCAGTATTAAAACTGGATAAACAGGTTTTTATACTGGATGAACCTTTTAACGGACTTGATCTTGAAACCAATAAAATTCTTGAAATAATTATCTTGTCGTTAAAGCAAAAACAAAAAACGATATTTGTTTCATCGCACATAATTGACCCCTTACTTACTACCTGCGATAAAATTCATTTATTAGAAACTGGTTGTTTTGTAAAAACATACTTAAAAGCAGATTTCTTCAAAATAGAAGAAGATTTGTTCGGCAAGTTGAAATCGGAAGCAACGCAGGTTATTACAAAAGCTATATAGTCCGCAGATGTCGCTAAAAAGCGGAGAAAATGAGGTTACGCAGATTTTTTTTCTTTGCGTATTCTCTTTAACTCATTTTCTCTGCGTTAAAGTCCCTTTCGAAATCCGAAAAATCTCCCTTTTAACAGCCTTTTCAAACCAAAACAGCATAAATCTTGTTAGTTTTGTATTGAATTTTAAACAGAAGTTTTATGATGAAGACAGGAAACCCGGTGATTAGTATCTATACCGAAATGACACCCAACCCGGAAACGATGAAGTTTGTGGCAAACAAACTTTTATACCCCGGCAAAAGCATAGACTTTGCAGATGAAGCAAGTGCAAAGCCTTCGCCACTGGCGCAGGAGCTGTTTACCTTTCCGTTTATTAAAGCCGTATTTATTGCAAGCAATTTTATTACACTTACCAAAACAACCGATACAGAAGATTGGCAGGATGTGATTCCTTCCATCAAACAGTTTTTAAAAGAATATTTAGAAGATGGCAAAGCTGTAGTGAATGACGAAGAAGTGGCAGCCATGAAAAGTGAAAGCAGCAATGTTGTTAGTGCCGATGATGACGATGTAGTAAAACGTATTAAAGAACTATTAGAAAATTATGTAAAGCCTGCTGTTGAAATGGACGGCGGTGCTATACAGTTTAAAAGCTATGAAGATGGTAAAGTAAATTTAATGATGCAGGGAAGCTGTAGTGGTTGCCCAAGCAGCATGATTACTTTAAAAGCCGGTATTGAGGGAATGATGAAACGTATGATACCGGAAGTGAAGGAAGTGGTGGCAGAGGCGGAGTAAGCCCCCTAACCCACGAAGGGGGAATTAGCGTAAAATAATTTAAGCATCTTTTAGAGGATGCTTTTTTCTTTCTTTGGATTATTGTTAACGCAAAGTTTTAAATGAAAAATAATTCAGCCTTACATATTATTACTGCTGCACTGCTTTTTCTTTTAGCCGGTTGTGCTGTAAGCAATAATGCACAACAAGCAGCATTAAAATTGCTTCAAAAAGGCACCATAAAAGACGACAGTAGTTTTATCTATCATCTTCCTTACGAAGAAAACAAAACACATTTATTAGTGCAGGGTTACTTTAGCAGGTACACTCATAAAAACCGGGCAGCCCTCGATTTTAAAATGAAGAAGGGAACAAAAATTTGTGCAGTAAGAGATGGCATTGTTGTGCGGCTTAAAGAAGATGGAAACAAAGGTGGCAGTGATTCAAAATTCCGCTCCTTTGGAAACTTTGTTGTTATACAACACCAAGACAGCAGCAGAACCGGTTACTGGCATTTACAATTTAATGGTGTGCTGGTAAATGTTGGCGATACGGTAAAGCAGGGCCAGATAATTGGGCTCAGCGGCAGATCAGGTTATACATATTTTCCGCATTTACATTTTATTGTTTGGCGGTCTGATAAAAAAGGGCAGTGGACACAAATTGGCTCCCGCTTTCAAACCAATAAAGGAATCCGTTATCTTCGGCCTTTCAGATTTTATAGAAATACAAAACCAACCAATTGAGCTTAGCCGAAATTTACCAGCAGTTTATCACCGGCATGTCGAACACAACATGGTACGAGTATGTTGCTGTGTTTGCAGGCATTGCCAGTGTTTGGTACTCACGTGCCGAAAATATTTTGGTTTACCCGGTGGGGCTCATCAACACAATTATCTACATCTACATAAGTTTTAAAGGGCACCTGCTTGGCGAAGCCGCCGTAAATTTTTATTACACAGTGATGAGTATTTGGGGCTGGTACATGTGGAGCAGAAAAGACCTGCAAAAAGAAATTGTAATGCACATTACTTACTCCAATAAAAAAGATTGGTTACAGCAAATTGCATTCTTCGGATTTTTTTACATCAGTATTTTTATGGCGCTCACCTATTTTAAGGGCGCATTTTTTGATGGTGTTATTCCCTGGGCCGATGCCCTTGCATCTGCAACAGCATTTACAGGCATGTGGTTAATGACAAAAAAGAAAGTAGAAAGCTGGTACTGGTGGATCGCTACCAATATTGCATCTATACCATTATACTTTGTAAAACATTATGTGTTTACCAGTGTTTATTATGTGGTGTTATTGGTAATGGCTGTATTTGGATTATTGGTATGGATGAAAAAAGCCCGCCTTACCAACGGGCAGGCAAAACAAACTAAAGCATGAGCTACTGTACATTTATCGGTTCAATGAAACCTGGCGAACAATCTGTTCACAAAATTTATCATGATACACAATATGGTTTTCCTATTGATGATGATAATGAATTGTTTTGCCGGTTGGTATTAGAGATAAACCAGGCAGGCCTTAGCTGGACCACCATCCTGAACAAACAACAAACTTTCAGAAAAGCCTACGATAATTTCAATATAAAAAAAGTAGCCGCTTATAAAGAAAAAGATTTTGAAAGGCTGATGAATGATGCTGGCATCATCCGCAACCGACTAAAAATAAATGCAGCTATCGAAAATGCAAAAATGATTCTTACACTACAAAAGGAATTTGGTTCATTTAAAAACTGGCTGGCCCATCATCACCCCAAAACAAAAGATGAGTGGACGAGCTTATTTAAAAAAACATTTAAGTTTACCGGCGGAGAAATAGTGAATGAATTTGTGATGAGTACTGGATATTTACCGGGAGCACATGATGCAACATGCCCCATTCACAAAAAAGTATTAAAGGCAAAACCCAAATGGAATGAGAAATAGAAAAACCTGGTTGATTATTAAGGCTGTGCTCATCATACTTTTTACAATCGTAATTTTTGTGATGCCCGTTGCAGACGCTTTTAGAAAATGGCTGCGCTTTGGTATGCTTTGTTTGTTTGTTGCAAGTTTTATTATTGATTTAACCCGTTACAAAAAAAACAATGGTTAAAAAAATTGTCATCATCGGCCCCGAATCAACAGGCAAAAGCACACTATGCAAACAGCTTGCTGCACATTACAATACTATTTGGGTAAAAGAATATGCCCGGGAATATCTTTTAAAAAACGGCACTGATTATAGTTTTGAAAACCTACTTGATATTGCCAAAGGACAAGTTGCCGGAGAAGTGTTAGAAGTCAGGAGTTGGGAAGCTGCAAACAACAAACAACAAACAACAAAATATAAACCAGTTTTTATTGATACCGACATGCACGTAATGAAAGTATGGTGCGAATTTGTTTTTCAAAAATGCCATCACTGGATATTGAACCGCATTGTTGAAAGAAAATACGATTTGTATTTATTATGCAATATTGATTTGCCATGGGTTAAAGACGAACTTAGAGAATACCCTGATTTGATAAGCCGGCAAAAATTATATCATCATTATAAAGACATCATGCTAAACCAACATGTGCCCTGGGTTGATATTAGCGGAACTTATGAAGAGCGTTTAGAGAAAGCGATTGCCGGCCTTACCCTCCATCTCCCTCTCCCCTAAAGAGGAAGCGGTGCATTTAACATATCCAGACCACATATCTTCCAAATCAACATTCTCAGCTAATTTCATAAATAATGTAAATGCCAGTCATTTTGCAAGTGTAATCTTCGCATCAATCTTCCAGTTCCCTCTCCTTTGGAGTTCCTTGCAAAGGAACGAGCGTAGCTCATTGGGGTGAGGCCGCTATCTTATTATCTCCTGTACATCCACATCTCCCCTAAGGTTATTCATCTGCCTCATAATATTATTGTACCGGCTGGCAACATAACCACTTAAAGGTTTTACAGTATATCGTTTGGGATTGGGTAAACAGGCTGCAATTTGCGCCGCCTCAGCAGCGGTTAAATCTTTTGCATCTTTATTAAAATATTTTTTTGCAGCGGCCTGCACACCAAATATGCCCGGGCCCATTTCGGCCACATTTAAATAGCGTTCCAGAATAGTTCGTTTCGTCCAAAGCCCTTCAATGGAGAAGGTAAAAAAAACTTCAATTCCTTTTCTTAAAAAGCCGCCGCCCTGCCAAAGAAAAACATTTTTTGCAACCTGCTGGCTGATGGTGCTGGCGCCTCTTACTTTGTTTGGGTGTCGCTTATTATATTTCATCGCAACTTTTATCGCTTTCAAATCAAACCCATCATGATCTGGAAAAAGCTGATCTTCGCTGCCAATTACTGCCAGCTTTATATTAGCGCCCATATCATCATAGCTAACATAATCTCTACTAAGGCCATGGCCCTGCAAAAGGCTGCCCACCTGAGTTAGCGTAATGAGTGGGTTAAAAATAATACCCAGTAATAAGTATAAGGTGGAAGAAATATAAGCGACAAAAAAAACTTCTCTTAAAACAATTGCCGCCTTCCTTACAAATTCAATATGGCGCAGCCAGAAAAAATAAATTAAGCCAACTACAAGAACTATAGCAGCAATAATCAGCATTTTTGTTTTAAGGTTTGCAACTGCAAAACCAACAACAGAAAATTTTTGTACAAGAAAAACCAGGAACCAGATCATATGCAGCATAAAGACCCAGAAAAAGATCTTTTTCATCCATGTCCATGTTTTTTTCATGCTTGCTGGTTTATCCGCAGGTTGCGGGTTTAAATGCAATATACTACTTAGGCAGATTTGGTTGTACTATAATGGTCATGTTTTCTTTATACTCATGTTCATATAAACCAGTTTGTATTTTCTTCCTATCACCATTGCATTGCCATTCTTTTTTCCTTTGGCCATAAAATAACCCAGGGTTCCCAATCCAACAGAAGTTAGTAACAAAGGCAGACTAAATTTTTTCCGGTCTACAACATAAATCACGCCGCTGGCTAAAGTAAGTAAAGCGCCGCCGCCAAATAAAGCAGCGCCGCTTCCCCTTGTATTAAAATTGGTTTTTTCTTTTTTACCAATAGCCGCTATCTGTTTGTAATGATACTTATAACGATAACTACCCACCGTATCAATAATATAAGTACCAAAAGTTGTAGGCAGATAGCGAATGATGAATTCCTGTAAATACAGCGTATCGTTTTGTATACCATTGATGAGCGCATTAATGTTGGCTCCGCTTTCGGCAGTAAGCGAAATATTCATACCGCTGTAAAATGTTGTAACGAGTTTGTTATTTTTTTTAAGCTGAATAAAATCCGCAGATTGGGAAAATGATGCAGCAGAAATAAGAAGCAGAATTGGCAGCAATAATTTCATGGGGTAAAATAAAAGCGAAAAACTTCAACTGAAAATTTTTTCTGTTAATCTTTTACCAATGAATAAATAATACCGGCTAAAATAACAACACCAAAAACCAGGTACAATACACCCGAGGCCCGATTAATTATCAGAATTACCCGGTCGCTTAATTTTTTGCCGATATAACCGGCGCCTAAAACCTTTCCAATATCTGCCACCATATTTACAGCCAGGCAGGTGGTAAATATGATGATGCGGTCGTTAAAGTTATAAACCGATGCCAGCGATGCCGCCATAATAACCCAAAAAGAAATCACTGCAGGGTTCAGTGTGTTAATGATAAAACCCGAACTCATAATAGCAAAATAGTTTGTCTTTTTTCCTGTGGTAGTATATTCATCTCCTGCAATTTCAACCGGCTCCAGCTGGCGGCGTGGTTCTATCTTTTTAATAAAAACAAAATAAATACCCATGCCAATTAAAAAAATACAGCCGCCTATACCAATGGGTATTTTAAAATCGAGCAGTGTTTTAATGGCTTCGCTGAAACCATTGCTTAATACAATCCAGATAATATCACTGATCCAAACACCAACTATAAAACTAAGACCTCCGCGGCGGCCATGGTTTATAGTTTGCTTGATGGTAGTAAATATTACAGGCCCTACCGAAAAAATTAAGAGTAAGCTGATGGCAAAGCCTTTTAATAAAGCATCAATCATGCACTAATTTAAGAAAGGATTTTTAATAAACTGAATTTGTATTGTTTGCTACCGCTGGTAGTAAAATTTCTTTATTAAGATTCATTTAACAGTTGTAAAAACAATTCGGTTTATTATTTGCCGTTGAAGGAACAAACCCTTTACATGAATACAAGGCTACATTTATAATTACCACAACGCTGCTTTCATTACATCAACTTAAAAATTAAACCGTTTGAAAGCAAAAAGCACAGCCATTGTATTGATTTCTTTTTTATTTATTACCAATAAAAGCAATGCCCAGTTTTACAAAGACATGAGTGTGGGCCTAAATGGTGGTATTTATATTTACCAGGGCGATCTTACACCACAAACCCTTGGCTCTTTTAAAACCATACAACCCGGATTTTCTTTTTTTGCAAAAAAGCCTATCAATCATTTTTTGGCAGCACGTGTGCATGTAAGCATTGCTAAATTAAAAGGCGATGACAGCCGCTACAGCAAACCCGAATTCAGGCAGCAACGTAATTTTAATTTTACTACGCCGGTAAAAGAATTTTCGGCACAACTGGTATGGAATATTTTAGGTAAAAACTATGAGGACAAAGGTATCATGCCATATATTTTTTCCGGCGCAGGTGTCTCATTAATAAGGGTAAGAAAAGATTACAGCCGCATGGACCCGACAGTTTTTGGAGATGGATCTGATGTGATTGCAGGGCTGGCTGTTGATAATGCAAGAGGTACGCCCCGTGCACTTTTATCTGTACCGGTTGGTGTTGGCGCCGAGTATCCCATCTCCAACAGGTTTTCTATCAACTTAGAAACATCTTACCGTTTTATTTTTACCGATTACCTGGATGGCTTCAGTCAATCGGCCAATCCAAAGCTGAAGGACCATTATCACAACACATCTGCAGGTCTTATTTATAAGTTTGGAAACAGGGATAAGGGTATTGCGTGCCCCGTGGTAAAGTTTTAATTTGTACAACACGAATTATAGGCACCAATTACACGAATTTTCACACATAAAAGCAATTCGTGTAATTCGTGTTTTTAAAATTCGTGTAATAATAAAAATCAGGATACCTTTTCTCCCTTTAAAAAACCTTGCCAGTCTTCCAGCATCTTGCCTTTAAGCACCCTGGAGAATTTGTGCTGTCCACCAATTTTACCTTTCAGTTTCATAAATTCCATAAAAGTCTTTTCGGGTAAAACGGTAACCATAATTTCTTTTAAAGCGTGTCGGCGCTCAACAATATAATCGTCGTTCAGTTCTTTCAGTTTATCATCAATGCGTGTTTTTAAATCTTCGGCATTAACCTTATCATCAGTAGCTACATACCATTGATGGGCAAAAAAGTTTCCGTGCGGCACGCCTGCTACGGTAAACTCCGGTATGGAAATGTTCAGTTCATCACTTACCATTTCAATTGCTTTGTTCATATTATCTACACTCAGGTGCTCCCCAACCAGGCTTAAAAAATGTTTGGTGCGGCCCGTAATAATAATCTCACTTCTTTCTCTGTCAACCAATTTTACGGTATCACCAATTGCATAGCGCCAGGCCCCGGCATTGGTGCTGATGAGAATGGCATAATCCTTATGTTCTTCTATTTCATGAATCATGTAAGCCTCAGGTTCCTCAACCATATTCCCATCTGTATCAAAATTCTTCTCGTCAAAAGGAACAAACTCAAAAAACACATTGTTGTTAAGCGCCAGGTGCATACCTGCCGCATCCTGCCGGTTTTGATAAGCCAAAAAGCCTTCGCTGGCCAGGTAGGTTTCTATATAAATAATGGGCTTACCCAGTAATTTGTCAAATCCCCTTTTGTAAGGCTCCATGGCCACGCCGCCATGCACATAAAAAGCCAGGTTGGGCCACATTTCATGAATATTTTTCAGCTCATATTTTTCAATAATTTTCTCCATACATAATTGCAGCCATGCCGGTACGCCTACAATAAAACCAATATCCCAGTTGGGTGCATTGTTTACCACTTCTTCCAGCTTTGTTGCCCAGTCTTTTACTTTAGCAATTTTTTTACCCGGCTTGTACAAGCCCAGGCCCTGAAACCAGAAAGGAATATTTTTTTGTTGAATGCCGCTAAGGTCGCCGGCAAAATAAGTTGGACCTTTTTGCAGTTGGGTGCTTCCTCCCAATATCAACCATCCTTTACCAACAGAACTTCGGGGTACATGATCGTATTTGGTTAAACTAAGCAACTGGTTAAAACTGGTAACTGTATTGCTTCTTATTAAATCTTTGGTAATGGGAATAAACTTACTGGTTGCATCGCTGGTGCCGCTGCTGAGTGCAAAATATTTAACCACTCCGGGCCAGCATACATCCGGACTGCCTTCTTTGGCTTTATGCCACCAGGCATCGAACATTTTATTATAATCGAAGGTTGGCACATGTTGCTGAAAACTTTTACCCGGATGATTACTCATCAATACATCATCAAAACGGTAGCGCTGGCCAAATTCGGTAAACCTTGCTTTTTTTAAAAGCTTCTTAAGCACTTTAATTTGCTGGCTTCTGGGATTGCTGATAGGCAAGTTCAGCGCCCGGGCAATAGACTTTGGAAGCTTGATTTCAAATAAAGGCATCTGCAGTTATAAGGTTAAAGAAACGAAGATAAAGAAAAAAGAACAGGCCTCTATGGCCTCACCCCAATGAGCTACGCTCGTTCCTTTGCAAGGAACTCCAAAAGAGAGGGAACTGCAAGATGAAAGCGAAGATTATCTTTTTCTTGATGAACAAAGAAACAATGTTAATGTGGAAGATTTAATGCCCGGATATATTTGATGCACCGCCCCTCTCCTTTGGAGAGGGGATGGGGGTGAGGTCTTGGAAAGGATTAAAGTAACCAATTAATGATTAAATTTGTCTCTTAAAAAAAACTATATGAAGAAGATTATTATTATGGTTGCGCTTTCGCTCAGCCTGTTTAAGGCACAGGCCGATGAAGGCATGTGGTTACCAATGTTGCTGGGCCAGCAGGTTTATGCAGACATGGTAAAAAAAGGATTAAAGCTTACCAAAGAGCAATTGTATTCCATCAACAAATCATCACTAAAAGATGCTATCATAATTTTTGGCGGCGGATGTACCGGAGAAATTGTAAGCAGCCAGGGATTAATTTTTACAAACCACCACTGCGGATACGGTGCAATTTCCGGAGCAAGTACGGTAGAACACAATTATTTACGTGATGGTTTTTATGCTTTTAATAAAGACCAGGAAATAAAAAGTAACCTCACGGTGCAGTTTTTAGATCGCATTGTGGATGTAACCAAAGAAGTGGAAGATCAGTTAAAAGGATTGAGCTATGCCGACAGGGTTAAAAAAATGGTTGATGTTTATAAAGCAATAACCGATAAGGTTGCAGATAAAGAAAATGAACTTTCTGGAAGAATCTATGGTATGTTTAAAGGCAATCAACACATCATGTATGTGTACAAAACTTATAGAGATATTCGCCTGGTGGGCGCACCGCCTGAGAGTGTAGGTAAGTTTGGTGGCGATACCGATAACTGGGAGTGGCCACGCCATACCGGCGATTTTTCTGTATTTCGGGTATATGCCAGCAAAACAGGCAAGCCGGTTGCTTACAGTGCCGACAATGTACCTATGACTCCAAAACATTTTTTACCTGTAAGCATAAAAGGTTTTAAAGATGGCGATTTTGCCATGATATACGGTTACCCCGGCGGTACCACCCGTTACGAAACCAGCTATGGCATTAAACTGAAAAACGAAATTGATAACCCATCGCTGGTTGGCTTGCGTGATGTGCGTTTAAAACTGATGCATGAGCAAATGATAAAAGATCCGGCAGTAAAATTAAAACTGGCCGATAACTATGCCGGTGTTGCCAACTACTGGAAATTTTTTGACGGCGAAACCAAACAGCTAATTAAGTACAAAGTATTTGATGAAAAGCAGGCTTACGAAAATAAATTTAATGCCTGGGCAAAAGGAAAACCTGAGTATGAAAATGTGTTGGCTGATTATGCAAAAAATTATGCCGACTGGAGCCCGTACAGTAAACAACGCCAGTATTTAAATGAAGGTATTTTAGGTTCGCCATTAGCAGGTGCTGCATCCCGGCTCATTTCGCTGGAAGAAAAACTGATAAATAGCAATACGCCTAAAGCCGAACTTACAAAAGCAATTGATGCGGCCAATAATGCACGTAACGCATTTAAACAAGGTGAAGACCTCCCAAGTGATGAAAAAATACTGGCTAAAACAGCCATGATGTTTTATACTGATGTAGATAAAAACCAACACCCGATTGGCTTTTACGAGGGCATTAAAAATGCATATGGTAGCCTGAATGACGAAGCAACATTTAAAGCATGGGCCCGTGATGTATTTGCAAAAACCATATTGCTGAATGATGACAATTGGAAGGCCTTTGCCGATAACCCAACTGCCACAGCATTGCAGGAAGATCCTGCTTTTGCCTATGCAGCAGCATTTGTAAAAAACTATACCAGTAAATATACTTCGCTGTACACAGCTTTTGTAAATAAAAATAACGAGCTGGGCAGGTTGTATTTAAAAGGTATTATGGAGATGAACCCTGCTGCAGTAAATAAAATGTATCCCGATGCAAACTTCAGCATGCGGGTGAGTTATGGTAGTGTAAAAAGCTACCGCCCACGTGATGCTGTGTTTTACGATTATGTAACCACCAGCAAAGGTGTACTTGAAAAATACAAAGCAGGCGATTATGAATTTGACCTGCCTGCCAAACAGGTTGAATTACTGAAGAAAAGAGATTTTGGTCAATACATAGATAAGCGTACCAACGACCTGGTTGTTGGGTTTATTACCACCAACGATATTACCGGTGGTAATTCAGGTTCTCCGGTAATGGATGGTAGCGGAAATTTAATTGGGCTTGCTTTTGATGGTAACTACGAAGCCCTTAGCCACAAAATTGCATTTGATAAAGACCTTAACCGCACCATTAATGTGGATGTACGTTATGTACTTTGGTGCATTGATAAATTAGGTGGCGCAAAAAATATTATTAATGAGTTGAAGTTGGTGAGGTAAAAGATTGTAGCGTATTATTTGAAAACGTCCCGCTAAAAGCGGGACGTTTTTTTAATTAGTAATCTTCCCCGCCGCAGCTTCTCCCGTATCTATTGCTCCTTCCATAAAACCCTGCCAGGCATCTGATAAATGCTCGCCAGCAAAATGCGTACGCATAAAAGACTTTTGAAGTACAGGCAAAATTCCAAACCATTGCCCTACGCCATACAGGGCATAAGCGCCTTTCGAATATTCATCATCGCCCCAGTAATAATTCTGTTGTTTTTCTAAAAGTTGTTTGGTATCGCCAAAAGCTGTTTTAAGGCTCATGTTTATCATGTCGGCTTTCCAGGCATCAGTTTGCGCTTTTATAACCGGTGCTTTATCGCCAATTGCATAAGAAATTAATACCCCTTTTTTTGAAGGTTGGTTTTTTGTAGCATGATAAAAATAATGGCCGGGTTGATCGGTTACCAGGTCAAAACTTTCATCTTTCCAAAAGCGTTCGCTGTACAGCATGGCGTTTTTATTTATACGGGCATACTGCAATTCGTTCATCGCCATTCGCATATCGGGTGGTAAAGCCGGTATCCAGTTTATTTGTTTTGCACTAAAAGTTGGTACGGTACAAATTATAAAGTCGCCATCAAATACCTGGCCGCCTGCACAGGTTACTTTTACTTTAGCGCCCTGTTCAATTTTTTGCACTTTATGCTGCAGCATTATTTTATCGGCTCCAATAGCATTCTTTAAAGCATGTGCAAGCTGGTCGTTGCCACCTGTAATTTTTAAATCCATTTCGTTGGTTGCATTACTCTCGGCATATTCGCCAATGGCAGCGTAAGCACTAACATGGCGCAGGCTTTCACCAAAATCTGTACTGTCAAGCAGCTCTTTCAGTTCAAGATCTTTACCATCGCAACCATTGTTTACCAGGTGGCGCCAAAAATCTATCTTATCTAATTTTTTTGCTCCGGCATCGGTTAGTCTTTTATAATCGGCTTTCATCTGCTCAAATTTATTTTCCCATGCTGCTGAAAAACCCCACTGGCCTTTATCAAAATATTCGCCTTTATAAATAAGCCTCGAGTTCATGTAATTGTCAAACAAGGTCAGTTTAAATTCATCGCAAAGTTCAATCATCCGTTTGTGCGATTTGCCTACCCACTCGCCGCCCAATTCTATTACAAGTTTTTCATTTGCATCAATAGTGTGACTGAAAATACGGCCGCCAATGCGGTTCCTTGCTTCCAGTATTACAAAATCAATTTTTCGCTGGTGCAATTTATAAGCAGCTGCCAACCCGGCAAATCCAGCACCAATAATAATCACTTTCGGTTTTTTGCCAATTACAAAGTTTCCGAAAGTTTCGGCACCCAATAAAAGACCGCCACCACCAAGCGCAACATTGCGTATAAATTTTCTACGTGAGAGCATACAATTAGTTTTGTGTAATATCTAAACTTATAGCGGCATTTGCAAGTGCAAAATTATTCTGCTGTAAACGGATGTACCGATCTCCACATGCGGTATAAAACAATTACAGGAAATATTACCCATGCCGCATTCGCCATCAGCACCCTCCCTAATTCGGGAGTGGCGTATAGCCCGTTTATTTCTTCAAATAAAATAATACTTACGTTGGTAAGCATTACCGATGCCCAAATGATGGCACCAAACCTGATCCAGTTTTTGCCTTTTATAAACGCATAAACAGCAACTGCATAAAATGGCCCAAAGAATAAACTGTCTATCCAGATAGTTGCCCGCCACCAGGCCGGTCTCGCCATCAGCACCGGATCAAAATTCTTTCCGTACCA
>JAYUZB010000025.1:0-2992 GCA_043752185.1 Chitinophagaceae bacterium | reverse complement strand
CCGAATACAACCATAAACCAGCTCCTATTTCAGGCTTTATTTTACTAATAGAACCATTGTTATATCCTATTGCCGGATCATTCGGATCAAGATTGCCCCACTCTATTTTGCTCCTGTCTAAACTTACACTGCTTATACCAACATTTAAGCCGGCAGCAAGACTGGTTTTAACAGATAATGGCATATGATAAGCATAAGAAACAGTGGCCGACCACCTGTTAATATAACCAGCTTTATCATTTACAACCTGCAATCCCAAACCATGATGGGCAGGTGAAACTGCATACTCATCCCAGGCCTTGGGGCCACCTGGGTGCTCACCTGGTACTTGAAAGGAAGTTGCATTGGTACGCATATCTTTTTTACCAAGAGGCGTGTGAATAGTTAGATAAGTTGTTACCGGCGCCCCGTTTATCCCTACCCATTGATTGCGGTGACTTAGTTTTACATCTGTATAATTTTCAATACCGGTGATACCAGGATTAAGAATATAATTATTTAAAATGTACTGGGTATAATGAGGTTTAGCCTGACTAAATGCAGGGTTAATACCAAAACAAAGAATAACGGCAACAAAAACAATTTTCTTCATGCTTTCAATTTTTCTCCCGATAACTATCGGGATGGGTATGTATAATTCCCGTTTAATAAAGTTCAATCATTTCGATTGATATAAATGTTAACAGCACTTGTAAAAATTTACAGCGATCCGCCGGAAGGCAGACCGCTGTAAATGATTTTTTATTTTATGATAGTTACGTAGCCGGTAATCGGATCACGGCCATTTCCTGGTTCTATAATATAATAATAGGTATCAAATGGTAATGGCTTACCTTTTAAAGTACCGTCCCATGGGGTATTATAGCCTCTTGATTCAAATACCAGGTTTCCGGCACGGGTAAATATCTGTACCCGGTTGTTGGGATAAGTATTTAAATAATCAATTCTCCATTTATCATTAATACCATCACCATTGGGTGTAAATGTATTGGGTATTGCCGGGAATTTAAGCAGTTTGACAAACACATCATCGCTTGCCTGACAACCACCAATTCCTGTTACTGTAAGCTTGTAAGTCATATCCGTTTTAGGATTTACTACTCTGGGTCTTAAAATACTGGCATCTGTCAAATAAAGATTTGGTGTCCATGCATATTGAGGATTAACTGCAAAGGCTGTAGCTTCAAGTTGTACAGATCCTCCTTCCAGTACAAACTTATCGGGACCTGCATTTCTATGTGGATAAGGATAAACAGTAAATGGCTTGCTGATGGTATCACTGTTGCAACCATGTGTATTTATAGAATACATAGTGATGGTATACTGGATGGTATCGCCGTAGGTATGTGTAATTGGGTTGGTTAATCTGGTAGTACCATCTCCCATATTCCAATTCCATTGGTTTACAATACCGTCTTTACCATCTGTATTATCAGTTATCAAAACATTATCGCCAATACAAACACTTGGCTTGCTGAAAACAAAATCGGCTTTTGGTTGCGGATGGATGCTATTTATCACGATAGTAGTATCATGTACGCAACCCGGACCGGAAAGCGGTACACTTGTAACAATTAACCTCACATTAAAAGGCCCTTCGCTTGAATACCAGTGGCTTGGCTCAAAAGCTGATGAAGTATTATTGGGGCTCAAAGGCTCACCAAAATTCCATGCATAGGTCATTCCGCTGGCATCAGGCATTGAGGAAGTGTTATCAAATATTACCAGTGCATTCGGTATACAATAGCTTGGCTTATCAACAGCAAAATTTGGTACCGGGTATGGATTCACCCTGAGCTCCCCGGAATCGCTGGCTCTAATACAACTGTTCCCGGTTGTGGTTATTACATATTTAAAAAGGTATGGTACAGTTACCACCGGTGTTCCCGTGATAGTTAATGTGGTTCCCGTTACTGAATAGCTAACTCCGGCAGGCAAGCCCGATATAGTTGCTCCGGTTGCGCCACCTCCTAAATTATAGCTGATATCATATATGGCTGTATTAACACAAACAGACTGTATGCTGTCGCCTGCACTTGTAATTCTTCCAATGGTATGATCAGGAGCAACGCTAATAGTAACAGTGGTAATATCTTTCACGCAGGTATTACCGCTTGTTTCTATGTCAAAACTATAATTGGAAGGTGTTGTTGGTGCACCCGAAATTGTTAACGTAAGCGGAGTTCCTCCCACAGTATATGTTAAGCCTGGAGGCAGCGGGGGTGTAAAGTTCACATTGGTAGCACCACCACTCAGCGTATACCTGATTGGAACGATAGAGGTGTTCACACATAAAGGTTGGTTTTCACTACCGCTGCTATTATCCCATAAAATATCATGGTTTGCATCAATGTTTATCGTGGCTGTTGTATCTGTACTTAAGCAACCCAACGGAAGATTATTATCAACAGTACGCATTCTTACGGTATAAGGACCAGGGTTTGCATAAATATGGCTGATAGGAGCAGCAATTGCAAAAGTTTGTGAGCCCGTAGCATCTCCAAAATCCCACACAGTACTTAAAAGTGTTACACTGGCCGGTGCAGTTGACTGATTAGTGAATAAAGTAGGCACCTGTTCGCAACTGGGTAGCGTAACGCCGAATGCAGCATGTGCCGTATCCCGTACGGTAATGGTATTGCTCATCGTATCAACACAACCAGCAGCACTGGATGTATACGTGTATAATATGGTATGTGTACCAACACCCGCAACCTGTGGATTAAACATACCGGTTGGCGAAACACCCGGGCCACTAAAGGTACCCGAGCCCGGCACACCACCCGTCTCACTGGCCTGTGTTAATTGGAATGGAGCTACCAGGTAACAGCTATTGGGCATATTATTAAACTGCACCAGCGGCGCTGCGTTTACTGTAATATTTCTGATACTGTCATCTAAACAAACACCACCCGAATATGCCCGGTACCTGATCTGGTATACCCTGGTTAGCGGAGTTTGGAAATTGGGATATAAATGTCTGTAAACTTTA
>JAYUZB010000024.1:0-18093 GCA_043752185.1 Chitinophagaceae bacterium | reverse complement strand
CTTCTTTAATGCGTATAAAAGATTTGCTGAAATAATTTACGCAGGTATCAGCAACTTAAAAGCGTTTTCAACTATTTCAATTTCAAATGCAGCAGCAGTTTCAGCGGGGTCGCCATCAATATGCAAGGGAGCAAGCTGCGGATTTTTAATGGTTATTTTTTTTGTTTGAAAGTAGTGTATGTCATTGCGATGATATTTTTTGTCCTCATACATTCTTACCTGTCCACTGCGGATCTGTTTTAAAATGGTCCAGATCATTCGCAACTTACTCATTTTATTTACCACTACAATATCCAGTAAACCATCGTGCAGGCTGGCCTGCGGAGCAATGGTAAAGTTATTTCCAAACTGGTTGCTGTTGGCAATGCTGATAAAAAAAGCTTCGCTGTTTATAGATTTACCATCCAGTATTAGTTCAAAATTATAGTGGTTGGCTTTAAAGAAATTTTTGATTGATTGTTTAATATAAGTAATAAGGCCCCGCTTTTTTTGTTTTGCAAAATCATGAGCAACCTGTGCATCAAAACCAAGGCCGCAAAGCATGCAGCTAAATTTTTTATTAATGTAAAAACTGTCAACAAAAACAGCATTACCTGCAAAAGCATTTTCAAGTGCCTTGTGAATACGGCGTGGAATTTTTGCAGCAAAGGCCAGCCCATTACCGCTGCCCATGGGTATAATGCCGATATTTACTGCTACACCTAATAATGCATTGGCAATTTGATTTACGGTGCCATCGCCGCCGCAAACAATAACATCGGTTATGTTTTCTGCTGCTATTTTTTTATTTAAAAAACCGTATTCCCCTTCGGCATTGGTATGCAGAATTTCGAAAGGAATATTTTTTTCGGCAGTCTTATTTTTAATGATATCAAGCAATAGACCCTTCGTCCCCGAACCGGAAATGGGGTTAATAAAATAAATGAATTTTTGCTGCATGAATTATTTTTCCAGTGTAAGCGTATCTATATAAACTTTAAATAACGCTTTTTTACTTTTGTATTGGCAGGTGCTTTTTCTACAATCATAGTAATTGGCTTTCCATTAATAAAAAAATCTGCCGTGTTTTGTGCCATAAATCATAAATAGTGAGCAAAAGAAAACAAATAATACGATCAATAAAAAACTCTTTTCATGTTTGAAAAAGCTTCGGTTATAAAATTAGCTAAAAAATTACACGATTATGAAAGTAGTTATAAGAACAATGAATTTTGTAACTACAAATAATTAAAATATAACTCCGGAAATTTTTACCAGCGTATTAATGCGCCTGCCCAGGTAAAGCCACTTCCAAAAGCAGTCAAACAAACAAGATCTCCTTCTTTTATTTTTCCCTGCTCCCAGGCTTCGCAAAGCGCAATGGGAACTGATGCTGCAGTAGTGTTGCCAAACTTCTGAATATTATTATACACCTGATCATCTCTTAATTGCAATTTTTGCTGCACAAACTGTGCAATGCGTAAATTGGCCTGGTGCGGTATAAGCATATTAATATCGGCAGCTGTTAATCCATTTGCAGTTAATGCTTCCTGAACCACTTCGGGCATTTTAACAATAGCTTTTTTAAAAACCGATGGGCCATCCATGTTGGGAAAATTCTGAGCATCATCAATCATGTTATGGCTCATAAACATTTGCCCCATTTCGGCCTCATCAAAATTCGCAACCGGGTTGGTTACCCAATGGTTGGCATGTGTACCGGGATTGTACATAGCCAGAATCTCTGCACTATCGCCATCGCTGTGTAAATGTGTACTTAAAATTCCCTGGCTTTGGTTTTGAGTTGGTTGCAAAACAACTGCGCCTGCGCCATCGCCGAAAATCACGCTTATATTTCTACCCCTTGTACTAAAGTCAAGACCGAAAGAATGTTTTTCGGCCCCAACAACTAAAACATTTTTATACATACCGGTTTTAATAAACTGATCGGCAACAGATAAAGCATACACAAAACCACTGCATTGGTTGCGCACATCCAATGCGCCAATCTCTTTCATTTTCATGGCACGCTGTAATAAAACGCCGCAGCCGGGAAAATAATAATCGGGACTAAGTGTGGCAAAAACAATGAAGTCAATATCTTGTGGTGTAATGCCAGCTCTTTCTATAGCAATTTTTGCTGCTTCTACACCCATGGTGGTAGTGGTTTCGCCGGTACGGTCAGCATAGCGTCTTTCTTTTATACCGGTACGTTCCTGAATCCATTCATCGGAAGTATCCATGTACTTTTTCAAATCTTCGTTGGTAAAAACATTCTTGGGAACATAGTAGCCAATACCGGCAATTTTGCTTCGTTGCATGCAATCATTAATTTAGAACAAGCAATTTACACAATAAGATATGATTTGCAACTGTTTCAAACGCAACTAAAAACAGACTTAGTTCAGTTTAACCATGTTGCGTAAACAAAAATCATCATCCAACAGGGGATGCACACGGGTTTTGAAGTGTACTTCAACCGACTTGCGGAGATCGGCCGTGTTACGAATCATCTTGGCAGTAAAATTTTCTGCCAGTGGCAGCAGCGAAAGTTCATCATCTTTTAGTTTCAGTTCTGCAATATAAATTCTGGAATTTATGTTGATATTAAAAAACTGCCGGTTGTCTACAAGGCTCATAAAAGCTATACCGGTTAAAGAACCGGAAATTAAAACACGGTATGGGCGCAATTCATCCAGGCTGCCTGTAATTGAAATATAGTACTCGGTTTCTGTTCTTTTAGAAAGGGTAAGATGAATCTCTTCCTCACGAGAACTGCCGGGTTTCTTCACCATTGTGGTCCACTTTCCCAGCAATGCATCTTCTACATTCATAGCAGATTTTTCATCTAAATAATAAGCAGAGCTGAACGGGCAGGCACAGAGCGTGACGCATAAAAAAAACAATAACGATATTTCGAAAAGCTTTTTCATTTAGCTGAAAATAATTCGGGAAGTTTACCAATGCAATTGTAAAATCCCTTAATAATTATTTGTGTAATACTTACTGACGCTCTTTTACATTTTACTGCTGCTTTGCGCAGAAAAGGTAAGTAGTTTCCATCACCTGTTTTTAAACAGTAAACCAAGCCAGCTACTGGCTTCCATTAACCAGGCTATACCCAAATGTACGATTAAACCGCCCCAAATACTTTGTGTATTGTAACTGATAATACCCAACAGTAAACCACCCCAAAAACTACTGATGGCTTCGCCCAGTGGTTTGCCAAAATGAATGGTGCAATAAAAACAGGCTACGGGCACAATGCAATGAGGGCCACAAATTTTAAGCAGCGATAAAATTAAAAAACCACGAAAGAAAAATTCAATACTTATAAAATCGAATCCGTAACAGAGTTCGTAAAAAATATAGTGCCATTTTTTTGTGGGCAAATCCAGTTGGCCGATAAATCCTGCCTTTGGATACATTTGCAAAAAATCTTTTTGTGTGCTGGCCAGTGCAATAAGCGGTATCATAATGAGCAACATGAGCAGGTATGGCTTTACATCTTTTAAAGCAGTAGTGCCATAAAAAGGCTGATTATTCTTGTCTTTTAACCACCAAATAATAAATAACGGTATCAACAGTGCAAATACCCTTACTAACAGGTTTAAACATCGTGTCCAGAATATTTGTGTATCACCAGTCCAGATCTTATTAATGATTGAATGATGAAAATCGAAATTTATTCTGAAGGAAAAAATAGCTGGTGCAAGCAAAAGAATTATCCAGAACCAATAGTTGCGGTAATAATCGCAATCTTTATAAAAAAGTAATTGCAGAAAAAAAGCTGTAGCAAAGGGAATAAGATAAAAAAGATAATAACCTAAAAATTTGCTCCATTTGGTTTTACCACTTGCAGCAAAACGTATTTCCAGCCGATGCCAGTAATTTAAATAGATGTAAATACCCAGCAGCAATAAAACAATCAAAAAATAAGACAGCTTAAATTCTTTTTGATAGAATTCCTGCAGGTATTTAAAAATGGCTGACAAGTAGGTTAAACTTTATCCTGATTGTTTAGTGTACTCCAAAGTAAGTCTTTTAATTCAGACAGGCCCTGGCCTGTTACCGATGAAATAAAAACATGCGGAATTTCTTTTGGCAGTTCTTTTTCAATGGCAGCTTTTAATTCTTCATCCAGCATATCGCTTTTGCTGATGGCTATTACAAAATCTTTTTGCAGCATTTCGGGATTGTACTGCTCCAGTTCGTTGTGCAAAATTTCAAACTCTTCTTTATGGTCTTTACTATCGGCAGGTATTAAAAAAAGTAAAATAGAGTTACGTTCGATATGCCGTAAAAACCGGTGCCCAAGGCCTTTCCCTTCGGCAGCGCCTTCAATAATACCCGGCAAATCGGCAATGCAAAAACTTTTTCCATCACGGTATTCAACCATGCCCAGCTGCGGTACTAAAGTAGTAAAAGCATAATCGGCAATTTTTGGTTTAGCTGCGGTAATGCTGCTTAGTAAAGTAGATTTTCCTGCATTGGGAAAGCCCACCAAACCAACATCAGCCAAAACCTTCAGCTCTAAAACTTTAATGCCTTCTATGCCTGGTTCGCCAGGTTGTGCGTATTCGGGTGTTTGGTTGGTAGATGTTTTAAAATTACTATTGCCCAGGCCACCGCGGCCGCCTTTTACTAAAATAATTTCCTGCCCGTCTTCTAAAATCTCGGCTTCTATTTCGCCGGTTTCTTCATTGCGGGCAATGGTCCCCAATGGTACTTCAATGATAATATCTTTTCCGGTTTTGCCGCTTGAGTTGTTTTTGCTTCCGTTTTCACCATCTTCGGCCAGTACATTTTTATAGTAGCGCAAATGCAGCAAGGTCCACAACTGAGTGTTACCTTTTAAAATGATGTGTGCACCACGGCCGCCATCACCGCCATCGGGCCCGCCCAATGCCGTTAATTTATTACGCATAAAATGCTTGCTGCCGGCACCGCCATGGCCGCTGCGGCAAAATATCTTAATCTGATCTACAAAATTTGATTTTTCCATTATTGGCGCAAAGGTCTGTAAAATTTGAAGATTAAAGCCCGTTAACTTGTTTTTATGGTTTTAAAATCCCGATAACTTATAAATGGTACTACATTTGCAACTGTTACTATAAAATATAAAAGATGATCAGATTTATTTTCATACCCCTTTCAATTATGTTGAGCTGCGGTTCAACAAAAACCAACCAATCATCTGCCAAAACAGATTCGGCAATAGTTGCACAACCGGAAGATTTAAACCAGCGGGATTCTGTAATTGCTCCCTATGAAATAAATGCTGCTTTGCCAACCTGTATAAAAAACAAAATTGATTCTTTTAAACTGAAAGAAGCACATGAAAAGCCACAGCGTGTGCTTGAATATGTATACAAAGGCAAGAAAGTTTACTTTGTGGTAATGCCCTGCTGCGATTTTTTTAATGAAGTGTATGATGATAAGTGTAATTTTTTGGGAGCACCCGATGGAGGCTTTACTGGTAAAGGCGATGGTAAAATACCCGATTTTTTTGAAGCAGCTAAAAGTGAAAAACTGGTGTGGGGAATGCCGAAGTAATTTGGTTAAGAAAGGTTAGAAAGGTTTAGAAAGTTTAGTTTAGCATTATTTGTTTTCGTTCCAGGTTTTATAATTGGCAGATTGCGGCTGCCTGTTTTCAGGAACAGCTCTCAATGGTTCGCATGCTGCCCAGCCCGTAAACATATCTTTTGGTAATTGCTGATATAGTTTAGTGCCTTCGGTTTTCCAGTTAATCATTTCATCTGTTACTTCTTTTATTTTTTTTGCCGGATTGCCAAAGATCAAACTTCTGTTTTCAAAAACGGTATCGGCTTTTATAAAACTTAAAGCACCCACAATACATTCATCGCCCACTATAACATTATCCATAATAACTGCATTCATTCCTACCAAACAATTTTTACCAATGGTTGCGCCATGTATGATGGCACCGTGGCCAATGTGTGCGCCTGCTTTTAAAATAACTGTTACACCCGGAAACATATGAATGGTGCAGTTCTCCTGCACATTGCACCCGTCTTCAATAATGATTTGACCCCAATCGCCACGCAAAGCTGCACCAGGGCCTATGTAACAATCTTTGCCAATAATTACATTGCCGGTAACAGCCGCCTGTGGATGAATGAATGATGATTCATGAATGACAGGTATAAAATTGTTAAATGAATAAATCATAATTGTATTTTACTCCCCTTAAGGGGTTGGGGGCATTAGTGTTTTATTTGTGCGGAAACAGGTTCCTTTAAATAAAGCAACAACATGATCTCTTTGGTTTGTAAGAGTGATGTGATATAACCCGGTAGATTTTCCGTTGTGTAATTCTTTTGCTTCGGCTGTTAATACATCGCCTACATGCACCGGTTTTGTAAAGTTGATGGAAGTGTCTAACGCAACGGATAAATTATTGCGGTTGTTACATGCAAAAGCAAATGCGCTATCGGATAAAGAGAAAGCGATACCGCCATGTACGATGCCAAAACCATTGATCATTTCTTCACGAACTATCATTTTTATTTTACAGTAACCGTCTTTAATATCTAACACTTCAATTCCAAGCCATTGACTGAAAAGATCATTTTCCATCATGTGGTTTACTACTTCTTTGGCTGTTGGCATGGTTGTTATTTAATTATTATTTTGTGTTTTCGCTTCGTTTATTTCTCCCCCTACGGGGAGGTTAAGAGGGGCTTACTTTCCTTTAAACACCGGAGGCCTTTTTTCCAAAAACGAATTTATCCCTTCGGTATAATCTTCTGTAACCGATGCTTTTTGCTGATACTTATCTTCAATTGATAACTGTTCTTCCCAGGTGCTTACAAAAGATTGATTGAGGATATGTTTGGTATAAGCTAAACCCTTTGTTGGCATTTGTGCCAATGATTGTGCAATCTTTTTACTTTCTTCCTCAAATATTTCATCGGCAAAAATTTTATAAATCATACCCATTTTTTCTGCATCAGTAGCCGGTACTTTATCGCCTGTCATCATTAAGGCACTTGCTTTTTGCCAACCAATTAAACGGGGCAATGTAAATGTGCCGCCACTATCGGGTATTAAACCAATTTTACTAAATGCCTGTATAAATGAAGCTGATGCTGTGGCAACCACCACATCGCAGCACAAAGCTATGTTGGCACCTGCACCGGCCGCTACGCCGTTAACTGCGGCTACCACAGGCTTTGGCATATTTCGTATTCTTTTTACAATGGGGTTATAATGCTCCGAAAGAATTTGAGCAATACCTACTTTGTTGTCTCCCACCAGTTCACTTATATCCTGCCCGGCACAAAATGCCTTACCTGCACCAGTTATATAAACGGCACGTACTTCGTGTAAGGAAGCGGCTTCATCCAGTTTAGCCTGCATTAACAAAGCCATTTCACGGTTAAAGGAGTTAAATTTTTCGGGGCGGTTTAAAGTAATGTATGCAACCGCATTTTTTATTTCAAATAATATTGACGACATAATTTTTTATTTTAGAAAGATTATACTTCAAAGCTTCTAACCTCTTTATGATTTAACAGGAAATGATTGATCGCATCGTAGTCTCTGTCAGGCGAACTGATGCGGTACATGTACACAGCATCTGTATCTTCTTTTATTGTTTTCATGCACCTGAAATCCATATCATGGGCAGTGAAAAATTTTTCCAGTTCCTGCTTAAAGTTATTTCCGAGCGAAATTGTTTTAATCCGGTAATCTTTTACTTTATGAAAACGGTTTATAAAACGTTGCACCGGCTCTAAAACAAACAGGGTAATTACTACAATACCCGATACAACAACGGCCAACGGATAATTGTGGTAACCAATGGCCATACCCAATGCAGCCGTTACCCAAATAAGTGCAGCGGTAGTTAGTCCGTTAACACTGATGCCTTCTTTAAAAATTACACCGGCACCAATAAAGCCAATGCCGGTTACAATATTACTGGCAATACGGTCGGCGCTGCCATTGCCGATTTCTTTGGATAGAATAGTGTACAGGCAGGAGCCGACACAAATCAGGATCATGGTTCTAAAGCCGGCAGGTTTACTGCGAAACTCTCTTTCAAGACCAATGATGGCACCAATAACGAATGCTACTGAAACCTGTGCTGCTTCTTCGAAATAAATTGATATATCCATTTAAAAAAGTTGTGTTCAGATTATTTAGTAAAGATAATAATTTCATAACTGGACATAAAAGATAAAAGAGCCTGTTAAATTATGAAAAGCAAAAAGTCGACACCTTTTTAAATTTACCGGCTTTTGTTATTAGATATCAATAATTGTTTTTAACTTATACAATACTTAAACAAAAAAAATGAAAAAACTAACATTGGTTTATGCAGCTATGTGTTGCATTGTATTAAACAATTGCACCTTTACAGTTGGTGATAAAAAGGCAGAACTGAAGACAAAGACGGTTACTTCAGAAGACAATACCACGCTTAATGGTGCTACTATTAAGAATGATATTGAAGTAGATGCAACAGGTGTAAAAGTGAAAGAAGTTTACCTGGTGGATGCCGAGTATAAACCATTGATAGAGAATAAAGCCCGTGTTGGCGAAAAAATTCACATCGTTATTAAAATGGATACCGGCTGGGTAAAAGAAAACGGTAAATCATTTATTGGCGCCAGCGAAAGAATTTTAACATCATCGGGGAAGGTGGTGGTAAGTGCCGATGATATTTTTAAAGAGCAGGAATTAACAGGGCTTGATCCTGAAGATACAAAAGTGATAAGCCTTTCTGCCATTATTACACAGGCCGATCCAGGCATAGATAGATTTGAAGTACAGTTTAGGGTGTGGGATAAAAAAGGCGCAGGAGAAGTAAAAGGAAAATATTATTTCAGTTTGAAAAAAGATTAAGCCTTTTTAATGGCATTTAAAATAATCAAAGGGTTCTTTACAATCGCTGCATTGGTATAATGCTTTGCAGGCGGTGCTGCCAAATTCACTGATGCATTTTGTGTTGGATGAATTGCATTGGGGGCATTCTACAACACGGTCTGACGCCCCGTCTGACCGTGTTGTAGAATGCGGCGGCGCAATACCATATTCTTTCAATTTTCTTTTTCCATCTTCACTCATCCAGTCTGTTGTCCAGGCGGGGGCCAAAACGGATGTGATCTTTATTTTGTGATACCCGTTTTCAAATAATGCCAGCTTTATGTTCATGGCAATCATATCCATGGCGGGGCAGCCGGTATAAGTGGGTGTGATGATCACTTCAACCTCATCGCCATTTAGTTTTACATCTCTTACAATACCTAAATCGGTGATGGTTAACACAGGAACTTCAGGGTCGGTTACCTGCTCTAAAATTTTCCAGATAGCCTCCCTAAATCCCTCCAAAGGAGGGACTTCTAAAGACTCTGAAGTTTTTAGATTTTTTTTATCATTTAAATTGTATAAATCCTGCATTTTTACCATTCGACATTGGGATATGTTCTTTGTAAATACTGAAGCTCTGAAAGTATAAAACCAAAATGTTCTGTGTGAGTTCCGGTTTTACCCCCGGTTTGCATAAAAATTTTTTCAGGAATGGGTAATGTTGCTTCATCAAAAACTGCGGTTATCTTTTTCATCCAGCTATCTTTTAATATAGAAACATCAAAGCCGGCTGTAGTTTCATAATCTGCCGCAATAAATAATTCACCGGTATATCTCCACAGTTCATCAATAGCATGTAACATACGTTGATGGCTTTCATCGGTACCATCGCCCAGTCGTATCACCCACTCGCTGCTCCAGCGCAGGTGATAGGTAACTTCTTTTAATGCTTTGGCAGCAATGGCAGCAATCTGCTCATCATTTGAATGCTGTAATTTTTCGTACAGTAAAAATTGATAAGCACTGAAAAAAAACTGGCGCAACACTGTTTGTCCCCAATCGCCATTTGGTTGTTCAACTAATAAACAATTTTTAAATTCTCTTTCAGTTCTCAGGTATGCAAGCGAATCTTCTGTGGCCTCCCCTTCGAACTTCGTTCCTTCCCTTTCGGGAACCTCCAAGGGAGGGGCTTCAGACTCTGCTGATTTAATACGTTTATTTATTAATTGTGCAGCATACTGGTAAAAGTTTCTTGACTGGCCTAGTAGATCCAGCGAAATGTTTGTAATGGCAATATCCTGTTCAAGTATAGGCCCGTGGCCACACCATTCTGCATTTCTTTGTGCAAGAATTAAATTGGTGTCTGCCAGGTGTAAAGTAAAGGCCTCCCTAAATCCCTCCGAAGGAGGGACTTTTAAAGACTCTGATTGTGTGATGTTCTTTTCAATTTTTGAATTCTCTATTTCCTGCATTTTATTAAATGTCTTTAAATAATTATAACCCATAAGCCCCTCCTTTGGAGGGGTTTGGGGAGGCCCTTACATGTGTCCTACTTCATCAGGTAAATCATAAAAAGTTGGATGACGGTAAATTTTGTCTGCTGCAGGTTCATACAGTTCACCTGCTTCTTCGGGATTGGAAGCTGTTATGAATTTACTTTCAACAACCCAGATGCTTACGCCTTCCTGCCGGCGGGTATAAACATCCCGGGCATTTTCAATGGCCATTGTTGCATCGGTGGCATGCAGGCTTCCTACATGCTTATGATCAAGCCCCTGCTTACTTCTTATAAATACTTCCCACAAAGGCCAAGCCCCCCCACCCCCCAAGGGGGGATTTTTGGAGTTGTTTAATTCATTGCCCCCTGAGTTATCTTCGGGGATATCTCCGTAAAAAAATTTCTTAATTTCTATTTTCATAAAAGAGATTTAAAATAATCATGCTGCTTCTAAAGCCCCTGCTTTGGAGGGGTTTGGGGCGGCTTTTCTTTTTTCAGCATAAACAATTGCAGCTTCTCTTACCCAGGCACCATCATCATGTGCTTTGTTTCTTGCTGCCAGGCGTTGTTTATTGCAAGGGCCATTTCCTTTTACCACATTCCAGAATTCATCCCAGTTTATTTCGCCAAAATCGTAATGCTTTCTTTCTTCGTTCCATTTTAAATTATCATCGGGCAATGTCATGCCTAAAACTTTTACCTGTTCGGCAATCATATCTATAAATTGCTGGCGCAGCTCATCATTTGTTTTTCTTTTAATTTTCCATTTCATGCTCTGGTCGCTGTTGGTGCTTTCTGAGTCTTTTGGTCCAAACATCATCAGGCTTGGCCACCACCAGCGATTAATAGCATCCTGGCACATGGCTTTTTGTTCATCGGTACCTCTGCTTAACACCACTAAACTTTCGAAACCCTGTCGTTGGTGAAAACTTTCTTCTTTACAAATGCGTACCATGGCCCTGGCATATGGCCCGTAAGATGTACGGCATAACATTACCTGGTTAAGAATAGCAGCACCGTCAACCAGCCAGCCTACTGCACCCATATCGGCCCAGGTAAGTGTGGGGTAATTAAAGATGGAAGAATATTTTGCTTTACCTCTGAGCAGGTCGCCAATCATTTCATCACGAGAGCTGCCTAAGGTTTCAGCAGATGAGTAAAGATATAAACCATGCCCGGCCTCATCCTGCACTTTAGCAATTAAAATTGCTTTGCGTTTTAAAGATGGCGCCCTGCTAATCCAGTTGCCTTCCGGCAACATACCTACCACTTCGCTATGGGCATGCTGGCTTATCTGGCGGATATTTGTTTTGCGATAAGCATCGGGCATCCAATCTTTGGGTTCAATCTTTATTTCATTATCTATCTTATGCTGGAATATTTTTTCAAGATCTTGTATGTACATGGTGGTTTAATTTGAATGTAAAATTATACATAAAACTAACAACTGTTAGTAAAAATTGTTAAAACCTTTCTTATGCCTGTTATTTATTAATCAGCCTTTTTTAAAATACCCATCAATGCGGATGAACGGAAGAATGAATTTATTGTACATTTACCAACTTCAATTATTGATAACAGCATTAATTATTAAATTTTTATGAAAAGACAGTCACTTCTTTTGTTGTTTATTATTTTATCGTCAGGCGCATTTGCACAAACAAAAATTGGTTATATCAGCGTTGATGAAGTTTTTACTTTAATGCCAGAAACCAGAAAGGCAGATTCTACTTTGGCTATATATCAGAAAGAACTGGCAGATACCTATGCCGAGCAGGAAGCGGAGCTGAATGCAGCTATTGAAAAATTTATTATTGATTCAGTAACCATGACACCTGTTGCAAAGGATGCAAAGCGCAGCGATTTACAAACCAGAGTTAGTGGAATGTCGAAGAAAAAACAGGATTATAATGCCAATTTTGAAAATGAGAAGGGAAAGCAAATAAAACTTATACAGGATAAGCTATTTGCAACCATTAAAGTAGTTGCCAAAGAAAACGGGTACAACCATGTTTTGTATAAAGAACAGGCCATCGTATTTCCTGAAACCGATGACATAACTGCTTTGGTAAAAAAGAAGCTTGGCATTAAGTAGATGATTAATAAAAAATGTATTACTTAATATCAAAATCCACCACCACTTTTTCGGTTGTTGGGTGGCTTTGGCAGGTAAGAATATAACCCTGCTCAACTTCTTCCTGTTCCAAACCCCAGTTTACATCCATCTCCACTTCACCTTCAAGTAGCTTTGCCTTGCAGGTACAGCACACACCACCTTTACAGGCAAAAGGAAGATCGGCACCTTGCTTTAAAGCAGCATCAAGAATATTCTCACTATTGAAGCCCAGATCAAAATCAAAACTACGGCCATCCAGTTTTACCGTTATTTTACTTTTTGGGCCACTCTCATGCGATGACGACTGACGACTGACAACTGACGACTGCTTTTGACCCGGAGTTGTAAAGAGTTCAAAATGAATTTTCTTTTTATCAATATTCATTTGTTCTAAAAAATATTTTACACAAAAAATCATTTCTTCGGGTCCGCAAATAAAAAACTCATCAGTGTTTTTATAATCAATCAGTTTGTTGAGTTCTGTTAATTTATTTGCATCAATTCTTCCAAAATTTATGGGAGCATCTGTTTTTTCACGGCTAAGAATATTGATAAAATTAAAACGGTTCAGGTATTTGTTTTTTAATGCTTCCAGTTCCTCAAAAAAAATAATGGAGTGGCGGCCGCGGTTGCCAAAAACAAGCGTAAACCTGCTTGCAGGCTCAGTTTGTAAAGTTGTTTTGATAATAGAAATTACCGGAGTAATGCCGCTCCCGGCAGCAAAAGCCAAGTATTGTTTATTGTTTGTAGTTTGCAGTTTTGTGTTGAATTTTCCTGTGGGTGGAAGCACATCTAAAGTATCGCCCGTTTTTAATAAGGAGTTAGCATAAGTAGAAAATTTTCCGCCATCAACTTTTTTAACTGCTACCCTTAATTCCTTTTCAAAGGGTGCTGAGCAAATAGAATAAGATCTTCGTATCTCTTCACCATCAATTTCTTTTTTAACGGTAATGTTCTGCCCCTGCTCAAATAAAAATTCAGTTTGTAAATGTTCCGGCACATTAAAAGCAATAGAAACACAATCGGGTGTTTCTATTTTTACTTCTCTTACTTTTAGTTTATGAAAATGAACGGCCATAAAAATTATTTAGTGATTCCTTTTAACAAATGATTTACCATATCGTCTTCCAGCACCTGGCTGCTGATATTTTTTTTGTGTTGCTGCCAAAACTCCAGTCCCCTTACTGCCGATAAAATGGTAAGCACAGCAACATACGGATTGGTTAGTTTAAATTCTTTTGCAGCAATACCTCTTTCCAACAAACTGATGAGGCGTTTTTCGTAACCCCTTCGCTGAATAAGGAAATTGCTCAGGTAAGGGTCTGTCAAATGCTTCCATTCGTGATTGGCAACATATACTTCATCAAAATGATCCAGCATCATGCGTATATGAAAACGGATGATCTGTTCCAACCGGGTTGCATGACCAGCAGGGGTATTTTCAGCCGTATCCAGGTATGAAGTGAAGGCATTGGCAACTTTAAAACAAATGCCCTGCAGTAATTCACTTTTACTGCCAATATGGTTATACAAGCTGGGGGCTTCCACACCAACGGCTTCGGCTAATTCTCTCATAGAAGCAGACGAAAATCCTTTGGTTTTAAATAATGCAGCCGCTTTTTGTGTAATTACATCCCTTTTGCTGGCATTTTTACCCGGCTTTATTTTGGCCATCGGTACTTTTTCACAAAACTAATGTTTATTAGTTTTTGTAGCTTAAACTTTACTGATAAGATTTTTTTAAAATAAGGATTCATGGGCGATGAATTATATAAGCCACTTTTGATGATAATACAACACGCCAGCCAGCAACGGGTATATTAAAGTCAAATCAAGCTTAAAAAAGTGAAAATTGGAAAATAAATTATGTAAGTATTAAAAAAACAGTAATTTTACAGCCTGCTTAGTTATCTAAATTCTCCAATATTATAAAAAATCCGGTTTGGAATATCGTTAAGGGATATCTTCAACACTACATATTTCATTGATAATTTTATGCTTTAGCTATAAACTTTTTCTTGTGGTTTCAGAGGTAAGCAAGGCCGGAGATTTTTATCTCTGGCCGTTTTTTTAGTGCAGAGCTGTATTTAAAAAATCAATCAACGGCTTCATGGTGCTGAATGTTTTGGCTACCTCATTTACAAAATTCTTATCCTGCAAGGCAGTGTCAGCAAAGCTTCTGCGTACAATAAAACTTTTCATCTTAAGAAATTCAATTGCCGGATTGTTTTCATCGTACCCTTTTGGCGGCCGCACCAATGTATCATTGCTGGTAATTCCATCTGTAAATATTTTTTTGAAACTTTTGTTTTCGATTATCTTTTTCCAATCAGTAAAATTGTAGTCTATCTCTTGCCGTATACCAGCCAGTACAGCTGGCTCGGGTACCCAAATACCACCGGCAGCAAAACTTTTACCCGGTTCTAAGTGCAGATAATAACCAGCCCCAAGCCCGTTTTTACCGGACTGGTTAAAATAACAGGCCATATTATTTTTATAGGGGCTCTTGTCTTTACTAAACCTTACATCGCGGTTTATTCTAAACACTGTTTCTTTAACGGTTAAGCGGCCAATGGGATCATCAAATTTTGCAATAGCCGGTATCAGTTTTTCAACCATGCTGAAAAAATCTGTCCTGACTTTTTCATACTGTGTACGATGTTCATCAAACCAGGGTTTGTTGTTGTTATTTTTTAAATCTTTAAGAAACTTTAATGTTGGTGATTGAAGCATAATGATCTGGGATTATAGAAAGAGCGAATTTAATAAAATAAAAAAAGGAATCTGTGTATTAACAGATTCCTTTGCCGATGGTTCAATTTCTCAATTACTTGATACGTCCCCAGTTTTCGCCGCTTTTAATGCGGTATAAAGTCATTTCGCTTACTTTATATTTTGCAGCTAATTGTTTGTAGGTTAATTTCCTTTTTGGATTATTGATGATGTCTTTTATGGTTTTAACCTGTGTTGCATTAAGTTTTAGGCCCACCGTGCGGTTTGCCTGGCGTTTTTTGTAAGCAATTTTTTCAGGGCTGTTTTGCTGATGAGAGCTTACAATTTCTAAAGTAGCCCACTTCAGGTTTTTATAAATATTGTCTTTCTTTTTGTGGTTTACATGAATTACATACTTATATTTTGGAGAAGGTTTTTTACAAAAATGTTTTGCAACTTCCCGATGAATATAAATTGTACCATTACTGTTTGCAACATGCAGGTTTAATGTTTTGTAACCTGATGTAATGGAGCCATTGAGTAATTTACCATCTTTTATTACATCTTCACTGTAACTGGCGGCCCTGCCATGTGATGAGACTGCGTATTTTTTTCGAAGCTGCTTATGACCTGTAAACAGAATTTGCTTCCAAACTTCGCCGGGATTTTTTTTAATCATGACAGACTGTTTTAATCAGTTTAAATCGGGAAGGAGATTTTTCCTGAGTTATTTTGAGAGGAGCAGCCAACAAATATAATATAATTATTTACTAATAGGTAGCATTTTTATAAATTCTTCTTCGCTTATAACATGGATGGCCGGAATTTTTTTGGCTTTCTCCAGCTTACTTCCTGCGCTTTCGCCTGCAACCAGGTAGTTTAATTTACTGCTTACTGCGCCCAGTATTTTGCCTCCGTTATTTTCTACCATTGCTTCGGCATCGCTTCTTTTTAATTGCGATAGGGTGCCGGTAAATAAAAATGTTAGGCCCGAGAGATTGCCATCTGTTACGGTTCCCTTCTTTTCATTTTTTAATTGAACACCCAGTTCTTCAAGCTTTTGCAATAATTGCAGGTTATCGGCATTATGAAAAAAGGAATACACTGTTTTGGCAACTTTTACCCCCACATCTTCCAGTTGCATTAATTGCTCTTCGGTGTAATTTTTAAAATCGGTAAGATGATCTACTGCATTGGCAAGCGTTTTTGCTGTGGTTTCGCCAACATAACGAATGCCCAATGCATATATAATACGGTTTAAAGGTTGCTTTTTTGAATCTTCAATAGCCTGCTGCAGTTTGGTAATTGACTTTTCGCCAAAGCCATCCAATTTTCCAATTTCAACATAAGGCAGGTTGTATACATCCGGAATTGATTTCAGCAATCCCATCTCGTAAAACTTACGCACATTAGCTTCGCCAAAGCTTCTGATATCCATGGCATCTTTACTTACAAAATGTATAATGCCTTCTACAATTTGTGCCGGGCAGGTAAGGCTAACGCAGCGCCACACAGCATCTTCTTCGGGCTTGTATAATTCACTTTTACAAACAGGGCATTGTGTTGGAAATTCTATTTTCTTTTCATCACCTTTTCTTAGTTCTGCAAATGATTTTACTATCTGTGGAATTACATCGCCGCTTCTTTCAATCAAAATAGTATCGCCCAGCATCAAATCTTTTTCTTTAATGTACTCTTGGTTGTGGATAGAGATGCTGCCCACTGTAACACCACCAATCTGCACCGGTTCAATTTTGGCTACCGGAGTAACTGCGCCTGTACGGCCCACCTGAAATTCTACCGCCAGCAATTTACTGGTACCCTGCCTGGCTTTAAATTTAAAAGCAATGGCCCAGCGTGGATGGTGCGATGTCATACCCAGGCGGTCCTGCAGTTTTAAATCGTTCACTTTTATCACCATGCCATCAATTTCGTAACCCAGATTATCACGCACTTTTTCAAAATCGTGTACATGTTTTATAACTTCATCAATACCTTTAAAAACTTTCATTTCATTTTTTGGGCTGCGGAAACCGAGGTTCCAGAGCATTTCCAACATGCCGGAATGAGTAGCTGGTTGCTCGTTGTTCGTTGCTCGTTGATCATCTACGATGAAGCTAACATGATACAAAAAAGCTTCCAGATTTCTCTTGCTTACTTCTGCGGTGTCTTTAATTCTTAAAGAACCAGCGGCAGCATTGCGTGGGTTTGCAAGCGGTGGAATTCCTTCTTCAATCAATGCATCATTGTATGCCTTAAAATTATTTTTATTCATCAGTACTTCGCCCCGTATTTCAATTTGCTCAATACCATACTCATTGAATTTTGCAGAGAGCGGAACTGATTTGATCTGCTTTACATTCAGTGTAATTTCATCGCCCACTTCGCCATCGCCTCTTGTTACACCTCGGGTAAGTAAATCATTTTCGTAAACAAGGGAAATGCTGGCGCCATCAAATTTTGGCTCCACACAATATTCAATTTCATCCAGTCCTGATAGTTCTCTTGCTTTACGGTCAAAGTCCAGCAGTTCATCGGCATTGTACGAGTTCTCCAGCGAAAGCATGGGAACCAGGTGCTGTGTTTTTGTGAAATCTTTAATTAAACCTTTGCCCACACGCTGTGTTGGCGAATCGGGCGTTACCCCATGGGGATTTTCTTTTTCAAAATGTTCCAGCAGTTTATATAATGTATCGTATTCAAAATCGCTGATGAGCGGATCATTCTGTACATAATAGCGGTATTCATGAAAGCGCAGGCAGTTGCGCAGGTCTTCTGTATTATTTTTTACGATATCGGAAATATCATCATTTTTTACGTTTGATAACCATTCGGAAGTTTGTTGCTGTAATGCTATTGTTTGTTCACTGTTGTACATAAAAAAAGTATCGCTATAAAGATAAAAAATTATTGTGTCAGGGTTGCCAACCTTTTAAAGGTTGGCAACCCT